>JACQOV010000075.1 GCA_016202395.1 Deltaproteobacteria bacterium | reverse complement strand
TTCACAAAAAGTCCTCAACGTACCTTCCAGGTACGTTTCCGGGCTTTTTGCTCATCCTCCTTGTCTCGGCTCAGATCATGATTTTTCGTCACGAACATAGTTTTTAGAGGTGCCCTTGATTTTTTTGATTTTTGACGCTATGCTCTGCTCCATTAGGTAAAATACGATGCAAGTAGGTATCCATCCTAAATACGAACCGACTGTTTTTCGTTGCGCGTGTGGAAACGTGATTGAGACCCGTTCCACGCGAGGAGGGGAGATCCGCATTGAAATCTGTTCTGGATGTCATCCCTTTTTTACAGGGAAGCAAAAGATCGTTGACTCCGCTGGCCGTGTGGAACGGTTTCAGAAGAAGTACGGCCGCGCGAAAGTTTAGAGAAGCCACTTTTTCTTCTATCCCTTCTTCCCATCACGAACATTAGCTTTAATTTTAAGATTGTTCTGTCATCCTGAACGAAGTGAAGGATCTCGTGACCTCATCGGGATCTTTCGCTACGCTCAAGATGACAGAATTTCGAGGTAAAAGCGATGTTTGAAAAACTGATAAAGATTCAAAAAAAATACTTTGATTTGAATGAGCTTTTGACCCATCCCGAGGTTCTTCAGGATTCTCAAGAGTATCAACGTTTATCTAAGGAGCGCTCAGGGCTTGAAGAATTAGCGCTCACCTATGGAGAATATTCTGAAGTCGTTCGTGGGATTGCGGAAAATGACCGTTTCCTCAAAGGGGGAGATTTGGAATTAAGGGATCTGGCTCAAGAAGAATTGGCGATTCTAGAGGCGCGAAAAGCGGACCTTGAGGAGCGGCTAAGGATTCTTCTCCTTCCGAAAGATCCTAACGATTCCAAGAACGTCCTTTTGGAGATCCGCGCGGGAGCAGGGGGAGATGAAGCGAGTCTTTTCGCTTTCGAACTTTTTCGAATGTATGGTCGTTATGCGGAGAGGAAGGGGTGGCGTGTCGAGATTTTGAGTGAGAGCACGACGGGGCTGAGAGGTTACAAAGAGGTGATCGCCTTAATTGAAGGGAAGGGGGCCTATAGTCGGCTCAAGTACGAGAGTGGGGTGCATCGGGTGCAAAGGGTTCCAGTGACGGAGGCCTCCGGAAGGATTCATACCTCGACAGTCACGGTGGCGGTTTTACCCGAGGCGGAAGAAGTCGATGTGGAGATCGATCCTAAAGAGTTGCGAATCGATGTGTTTAGGTCTTCGGGACCTGGGGGACAGAGCGTCAATACCACCGATTCCGCAGTTCGTGTGACTCATCTGCCTACAGGGTTGGTCGTTGCGTGCCAGGACGAAAAATCGCAGCACAAGAACAAGGCCAAGGCGCTGAAGATATTGAGGTCTCGGTTGTTCGATCGCTTGATGCAAGAACAACAGGAGACTATTGCGAAGGAGCGGAGGAGCCAGGTTGGGACGGGAGATCGGAGTGAGAAGATTCGGACGTATAATTTTCCACAGAGTCGTGTGACCGATCATCGGATTGGGTTGAATTTACGGCAATTGGCGGAGGTGATGGATGGGGGGTTGGATGGGTTGGTGGAGCCGTTGGTGACTTATTTTCAAACAGAGGCCTTAAAAGGGGCAAGATGATAATGGAGCCGTGGGAGAGTTCGTCGCGTCTCGGAGCCTCCGGTCGCACCCTTCCGGGGCGTGCCGGCGGGAAAATGCCTTCCGGTATAACCGGATTTCCTCGCCCGGCTCGCCCTGGGTGGGTACCCGCTCCCTCTGGGCACGTGATGCGACGAACTCTCCCACGGCTTGTTACCCTTAGCGCCCTGTTGAAGTGGGGGGTGGAGAGGTTGGGAGGGATGAAGAGGTTGGAGGTGGAGGTTTTGTTGAGTGAATGTTTGGGGTGTAATCGGTCGCTGTTGGCCCTTGAGCTTGAGAAAGAGGTGACTGCCGATCACCTGGAGCAATTTGTGGGATGGATCGATCGGAGAGCTCAAGGGGAGCCGATGGCTTATATTCGGGGGAAGAAAGAGTTTTGGTCGCTCGATTTTTACGTTGATCGTCGTGTGTTGATCCCTCGGCCTGAAACCGAACTTTTGGTGGAACAAGCGTTGTCTTCGATGATAAAATCGGAGGCTGTGAATGTTGCGGACATTGGAACAGGGAGTGGAGTCCTTGGGATCGCTTTGGCTAAAGAGAGAAAGGGGTGGAATTTTGTGGCGGTGGATTCCTCTAAAGAGGCTCTGGAGGTGGCCGCTCAGAATGCACAGAGCCACGGGGTTGCAGATAGGATCGAGTTTAGGGAAGGGGATCTTTGCGCCCCTTTGCAAAATCGGAGAGGGAATTTTGATTTGGTGGTTGCGAATCTCCCTTACATCCCTAGGTCCGATTTGGAAGGCCTCTCTGTGGACGTAAAAAATTATGAGCCCCTTCAAGCTTTGGATGGAGGAGCGGATGGCTTGGAGCTAATCTTTCGATTGGTTCAAGAAGCTCGATCTTGTTTGCAATCCAGGGGATGGCTATTATTGGAAATCGGTTTGGGACAGGTCTCTGTCGTTATAGGTCGAATGAAGCAGCTTGGGTTTAGAGAGGTTCATTCTCGGGAGGATCTACAAGGAATCCCGCGAATCGTTTGGGGCCAAATCGTTTAGGAAAGGAACAAATGGATCAATTGGTGATTGAAGGGGGGCGTCCCCTTCGTGGGGCTGTTCGTATCGCGGGGGCGAAGAATGCGGTTTTGCCGTTGATGACGGCGGCTCTGTTAGCCCCGGGTCGGCATGTATTGCGAAACGTCCCTCAGGTGGTCGATGTTCGGACGATGTCGAGGTTGCTCCAACACTTAGGTGTGCGAGTCGAATCGGTCGATGAGGGAAGGACGTTGTATCTGGACAGTTCTTTGTTAGAACGGGTTGAGGCCCCTTACGATTTAGTGAAAACGATGCGGGCCTCTGTTCTTGTTTTAGGCCCCCTTTTGGCTCGAAAAGGAAGAGCGCAGGTTTCTCTCCCAGGAGGGTGTGCCATTGGAGCTCGCCCTATCGATCAGCATCTCAAAGGGCTTCAAGCTTTAGGGGCCAAGGTGGAGCTAGAGCATGGCTATGTCACGGTGAAGGGGGCTTCGTTGAAAGGGGCCTGTCTCCGTTTTGGGATCTCGACCGTTACTGGAACTGCCAATGTTCTCATGGCTGCGGTCTTTGCGGAGGGGAGAACCCTCCTTGAGAATGCCGCTTGCGAGCCGGAGGTAGTGGAGTTGGCTCGGGCTCTCCAGCAGATGGGGGCGCATATTGAAGGGGAAGGGACGGAGGTGATCACCGTGGATGGGGTTGAGCGATTAAAGCCTTTTGATTGGGAGGTCATCCCCGATCGGATTGAGACGGGGACTTTTTTGGCGGCTGCCAGGATGAACCCTGGTGAAATCCTTGTCGAAAAGTGTCGTCCTGCAGATCTTCAATCGGTGATCGAGAAACTCCGGGCGACCGGTTTAAGGGTTGAAGAGAATGGGAACAGTTTATGGGTGAAAGGGGAAGGGCCGATTCGGAGTGTTGATGTCAAAACGGGGGCGTACCCCGGTTTCCCCACCGATATGCAGGCTCAGATGATGGCTGTCTTGTCGATTGGAGAGGGGATTGGGGTGGTGACCGAGACGATCTTTGAGAATCGGTTTACTCACGTCAGTGAGCTTCGCAGGATGGGAGCCCATATCCAGGTCGAAGGGAGAACAGCGATCGTTAAAGGAGGGCCATGGCTCAGTGGAGCGCCGGTGATGGCCAGTGATCTTCGAGCCAGCGCTTGTTTGGTTTTAGCCGGGTTGGCGGCCAAAGGGGCCACCACGATCTCCCGTGTTTACCATCTCGATCGCGGGTATGAAGCCATTGAGATGAAACTGCGAGGTTTAGGGGCCTCCATTACGAGGGTTCGCGTATGAAAACGGTTCAAGGTTCTTTAGAAAATATTTTAAAGAGGGTTCAAAAAATTCGGGAGGCTCGCCACGAGATAACCGGTGACGTGGAAGAGAGGGTGGCCCGGATTCTCGATCAGGTTCGTCGAAGGGGAGACCGAGCTTTGATCGACTATTCCCGTCGATTCGATGGGGTTCTCCTTCGTCATTCCGATTTTGCGATTCCAGCCACAAAGCTTAAAGAGGCTTGGGGTCGTCTAGATCGAAGAGATCGTAAGGCGATAGAGGTTGCAGCTCAAAGGATTGGCCGATTTCATCAAGATTCGGTTCCTAAGAAAAGAGAACTCCAGAATCGTGATCGGTTTCGATTGGGGTCGATTCGCACACCGATGGAGAGGGTGGGAGTCTACATCCCAGGTGGCAAAGCGGTTTATCCCTCAACGGTTTTGATGAATGGGATTCCCGCCAAAGCTGCTGGTGTGCCCGAGATCGTTATGGTAACACCCCCCAGCGCTGGTGGGGTGAGCCCTTCCATTTTAGGGGCGGCTTGGATCGCAGGGGTGACTGAGGTTTATCAGGTGGGAGGGGCTCAAGCCATTGGGGCTTTGGCCTTTGGGACGGAGACGATTCGAGCTGTCGACAAGATTGTGGGCCCTGGGAATCGTTACGTTGCGGAGGCGAAGCGGCAGGTTTTTGGTCGTGTTTCGATCGATATGATTGCGGGGCCCACCGAGGTGGTGGTGGTGAGCGATGGCTCCGTGTCCGCCTCGTTTGTGGCAGCGGACCTCCTGGCTCAGGCTGAGCACGATGAGATGGCTTGGCCGGTTCTGATCTCAACCTCCAAACAATTTTTGAATTTAGTGCTAAAAGAGATTCAAAAACAAGTGGTTCAATACGGAGGAAAGGTTCGAAGACTTGCGCAACGCTCTCTAAACGATTATGGTTTAGCGATTCAGGTTCGAGATATCTCGGAGGCGATCGAGGTGGCTAACGCGATGGCTCCGGAGCATCTGGAATTGATGGTGAAACAACCTCGACGGTGGGCACGTCAGGTTCGTCATGCGGGAGCGATTTTTTTAGGGGCCTATTCACCGGTTTCTTTAGGGGATTATGTGGCAGGGCCCAACCATGTGCTGCCAACGGGAGGGACCGCCCGTTTTTCCTCGCCGTTGCGGGTGGAGGATTTTATGAAAGAATCCAGTGTTATTGAAGCCACACCTCGTGGCTTTCGTGCGGTGGCTCCCTATGGGATTCGTTTGGCTCGGATGGAGGGGCTCTATGCCCACGCTCGAGCATTAGAGATTCGGCTGAAAGGAACGAACGGTTTATGAAAATATTGAGAATAGGGTTGCCGAAGGGGAGTCTTCAAGAGTCCTCTTTTCGCCTCTTAAAGAAGGCCGGGTTTAATGTGTCGGTTGGAAGCCGGTCCTATGTTCCTCACATCGACGATCCAGAGTTGGAGGGGCTTCTCATCCGGGCTCAAGAGATCCCACGTTATGTGGAAGAGGGGGTTCTAGATTGTGGTTTAACTGGCCAAGATTGGGTTTTAGAACAAGGGGCTCAAGTCAAAGAGGTCACTCCACTCCTTTATAGCAAGGGGGGATTGGGGAAAGTCCGTTGGGTGGTTGCCGTTCCAATCGATTCTTCGATCCAAAAATTGGAAGATCTCAAAGGGAAGCGGATTGCCACAGAGCTCGAGAAATTTACGCGCCGCTATTTTGAAAAGAAAAAGATTCCTGTCGAGGTGGAGTTCTCTTGGGGGGCAACAGAGGTGAAGGCTCCTCGGTTGGTTGATGCTATTGTAGAATTGACGGAAACGGGGAGTTCTCTGCGCGCCAATGGACTTCGAATTGTCGAGACGATTCTGGAGTCGACAACGGTTCTCATTGCCAACGCAGAAGCGTGGGACGATTCGTGGAAGCGGAGCAAGCTCGAAAATTTTGCCACACTCCTTCAGGGGGCTTTAGCGGCAGAGGAGAAAGTAGGCATTAAGATGAACATTCCGCAGGAGGCTCTAAAGAAAGTGAGCCAGATTCTCCCAGCTCTCCACACGCCAACGATTTCCCCTTTAGCGGACAAAGGATGGTTGAGTTTAGAGGTGATTGTGGATGAGAAGGTGGTGCGTGAGATCATCCCTGCGTTAAAGAAGGCAGGGGCGACGGGGATTGTGGAGTATCCATTGAATAAGGTGATCCCGTGATGAAGATAAAAAACAAAAACAGAATTGCGAAAATTCAGAGAACCACGCGAGAAACAGATATCTCGATGGAACTCAACATTGATGGGACCGGTGCCTACAAGATTGAAACGCCAATCCCTTTTGTCACCCATATGCTGGAACAACTTTCTCGCCATGGGAAGTTTGATCTCAAAATTAAGGCTCGTGGGGATGTGGAGATCGATGAGCATCACACCGTTGAAGATCTAGGGATCTCTTTGGGGGAGGCCTTCTATAAGGCGCTGGGTTCTAAAGAAGGAATAGTCCGTTTTGGAGAAGCCACCGTTCCTTTAGACGAGGCTTTGGTTCAGGTGGTTGTCGATTTTAGTGGAAGGCCCTATCTGGTCCGAAAGATCTCTCTGCGTAAAAGACGCGTGGGACGGTTCGACACCGATCTTTTGGAGGGCTTTTTCCAGGGGTTTGTCAACCATGCGCGGGTCAATCTCCACATCCGTTTGGAGTATGGAATGGATCCGCACCATGTGACAGAGGCTACGTTTAAAGCCTTTGCTCAAGCGGTGGATCGAGCCACTCGACTCGATCCGCGGATCGTGGGAATTCCTTCAACGAAAGGAGTTTTATAGGGCGAACCCTGTGCGTCCCATAGGGTCGGTGATGGGGACAGTTTGGTTTTGCTAACTGTCCCCACAGAGGTGGCATTGGCTTCTAAGGAGTTATGAAAATGAGCTGTATTGCCGTCATCGATTACGGAATGGGGAACCTTCGTTCTGTTGCCAAAGGGCTTGAAAGAGTGGGTTGCCAAACCTGTGTGACCGACAAACCTTCGGAAGTGATTGCGGCAGCGGGAGTGGTCCTTCCTGGGGTTGGGGCTTTTCCCGAGTGTATGAAGAATCTTCGGGAAAGGGGGCTTGTGGAACCGGTGTTAGAGGTGATTGAAAGAGGAACCCCTTTTCTTGGAATCTGTTTGGGGTATCAACTCTTGTTCGAGGGGAGTGAGGAATTTGGAGGGAGTGAGGGATTGGCGATTATTCCAGGGTGGGTGCGTCGTTTTTCACAAGGAGAGGGGATCAAGGTTCCCCACATGGGGTGGAACGCGGTTCGTTGGGGGGCTCCGAGCCCTTTGTTTGAAGGGGTTCCCGATGAGAGCTTTTTCTATTTTGTGCACTCTTTTTACCCTGTTCCTCAAGATCGCTCTAGGGTGACCGGTTGGACCGACTACCCCGATTCCTTCGCAGCCTCGATTCAGAAGGGGAATCTCTTGGGGTGTCAGTTCCATCCGGAGAAGAGTCAGAGATGGGGGCTTAAGATTCTTGAAAATTTTTGTCGTCTCGTAGGTTCTAAGGACATTTTATCCGTCATGAACTGAGGAGGGAAATCATGGTCATCATACCTGCCATCGATCTGAAAGATGGAAAGTGTGTTCGTCTCGAGCAAGGGGACAAAACCCGCGTTCAGATTTTTTCGGAGGATCCGGTCAAAGTGGGCCGACAATGGGAGGCTTTAGGGGCCGAGATGCTCCATGTGGTTGATCTCGATGGCGCTTTTACGGGAGAGCCTCAGAACGAGTCCCACATCGATGCGATTGTGAAAGCGGTTAAAATTCCGGTGCAGGTTGGAGGGGGATTGCGGGATCTTCAGACCCTCGAGCGCTACTTGGAAAGAGGGGTTGCCCGTGTCATTTTAGGCACGACCGCCTATCAGATGCATGGCTTTGTCAGAGAAGCCTGTGAACGTTTTCCGGGGAGGATCCTAGCCAGTATTGATGCTCGTGAAGGGATGGTGGCCATCGAAGGATGGACAAAGGTGGTTCCCAAAAGAGCCGAGATCCTTGCCAATGAGCTCAAGGATCTTGGAGTTTCCATGATCATTTATACCGACATCCTCAAAGAAGGGATGATGGGGGGACCCAATTTTGTGGGGATCCGACGGATGGCCGAATTGAGCTCTCTTCCGATTATCGCTTCGGGAGGGTTTGCTAAAATTGAGGACTTGGAGAAGTTGAAAGAGTTTGAGGATTTTGGGGTTGTGGGGGCTGTTCTCGGGAAGTCTTTATATTTGGGGACGATTGACCTTCGAGAGGCCATTGAAATCATGCGCTCCGAAGCTGCCTAGTATGTTGACGAAAAGAATCATTCCTTGTTTGGATGTCGATCGGGGACGTGTGGTGAAAGGGGTTCAGTTCGTCTCTCTTCGAGATGCAGGCGATCCCGTAGAGGCAGCTCAAGCTTACGACGTTGCCGGTGCCGATGAACTTTGTTTCTTAGACATCACCGCCTCGAGTGAAGATCGCCAGATCCTTTTGGATGTCGTTTGCAGAACCGCCGAGTCGGTTTTTATGCCGCTCACCGTTGGAGGGGGGATTCGAACCTTGAGTGACATTCGGATGTTGCTCAGATCGGGAGCCGACAAAGTTTCGATTAACACCGCAGCCGTTGAGAATCCAAAGTTTGTGAAAGAGGCCGCAGAACATTTTGGGAGTCAATGCATTATTGTAGCCATCGACGCGAAGCAGACAGCCCCAAAGCGTTGGGAGGTCTTCACTCATGGAGGCCGACGCCCCACAGGGCTCGATGCTGTGGAATGGGCTCAAAAGATCGAAGCGTTTGGCGCGGGAGAGATCTTGCTCACGAGCATGGATCGAGATGGCACCCAGATCGGGTACGATCTTCCTTTAACGCGGTCTGTTGCAGAAACGCTGACACTCCCCGTGATTGCCTCGGGTGGAGTGGGGACGCTAGAGCATTTTTACGAAGGGTTTGTGGGAGGGGGGGCCGATGCCTGTTTGGCCGCCTCCGTTTTTCATTTCGGAAAGTTCAAAATCGGCGAGGTCAAGCGCTATCTTCAGGAGCGAGGGTTGCCGATCCGTCTTTGAGGAGGTTTCTATGAGTTGGGTCGACCAGCTTAAATTCGATTCTAATGGATTGATTCCTGCCATCATTCAAGATTCCGAAACCAAGGAGGTCTTGATGATCGCCTACATGAATCGAGAATCGGTTCAAAAAACGCTTGAAACCGGCAGAACCTGTTTCTATAGCCGATCTCGCCAGAAACTTTGGGTGAAAGGGGAGACCTCGGGGCACTTTCAAGAGGTTCAGACCCTCGACTTCGATTGCGATCAAGACGCTCTCCTCATCGGAGTGAAGCAGATCGGAGCCGCCTGCCACACGAACTATCGAAGTTGCTTCTATCGCCGGTACGAAAAAGATCGGATAACAATCGTTGGAGAAAAAGTGGAGAAGTGAGACGTTGACATTCGGTTTTTGCTTGTTATACTTGGGAAAAACCTAGCATCTAACTAGCATCTAAATAGGAGAGGGGTGAATTGTATTGGTAGGAATCCGAATCAAAGAGAACGAGTCGTTTGAATCGGCCTTAAGGCGCTTCAAAAAACAATGTGAAAAAGCGGGAGTCTTTACCGAAATTCGGAAGCGGGAGCATTACGATAAGCCGAGTGTCGAAAAAAAAAGGAAGTCGATGGCGGCTCGTAAGCGAGCGTTGAAGAGGCCGCGAAGATTTGAGTCCTTTTAGAACTTTGCCATGTCTATTAAAGAAACCGTCCTTTCCGATCTAAAGGCGGCTACCAAGAGTCAAGAGAAACTTCGCTTGAGCACCATTCGTTTGCTGGTGGCGGCCATGAAAAACCGGGAGATTGAATTAAGGCGAGCGCTGGATGATGTCGGCGTTCTCGCGTTGATTGGCTCTATGGTTCAACAGCGACGACAGGCCATCGAACTTTATCAGCAGGGGAAACGTCAGGATCTGGCCGATAAAGAGCAGAAGGAGATCGAGATTCTTCAAGGCTACCTTCCTTCACCTCTCACCTCTCAGGAGTTGGAAAAGCTCGTTCAGGAGGCCATCACCCAGACGGGGGCCACCTCCGAGCGAGACATGGGAAAAGTGATGAAAACGATTATGCCTCAAGTGACGGGGAGAGCGGACGGGAAAGAGGTGAGCGCGTTGGTCGTAAAGTGTCTGAAAGGTAAGACATAAGATTGGGCTAGGCCCTTTGGTGGAAGGTAAACCATGCGCATCCCATCCGAGAAACTCGATGAGGTTCGCAGCCGAGTAAACCTCGTTGAGATTGTCTCTGATTACGTGACTTTGAAACGGTCTGGGGCTCGACACGTTGGGCTATGTCCTTTTCATCAGGAGAAGACCCCTTCCTTTTCAGTGAATGAAGAGAAAGGGGTTTTTTATTGCTTTGGATGTGGGGTTGGTGGGAACGCCTTTAGCTTTCTCACACAGCTCAAAGGGCTCTCCTTTGTTGCCGCTGTGGAAGAACTTGCCAGGAGGGTTGGGGTTCAGCTTCAGGTTGCTGCCCCGTCCACCTCTCAAAAGGAGAAAGAGCGTCTCTATCGCGTGAACCTGTGGGCCTCGGATTTTTATCGAAAGGCCTTGCAGGGCCCTGACGGGCAAACGGCGCGAGACTATCTCCATCAGAGGGGGATTCGGGAAGAAGCGGTGGAACAATTCCGGCTGGGTTATGCCCGTTCCGGATGGGAGACCCTTTCCGCGGCCGCTGCTGCCCAAGGTTTTTCACCCCCTCTTTTAGAGGCCGTTGGGCTTGTGATTCCTCGAGAACGAGGGGGAGGTTGCTACGATCGCTTCCGTCACCGGTTGATGTTCCCCATCGTGGATCCCTCGGGTCATGTCTTAGCCTTTGGAGGACGGGTCTTGAGTTCAGAAGATCAACCCAAGTACTTAAACTCTCCGGAATCCCTCTTATTCTCGAAAGGAAGGACTTTCTACGGCCTGCATGCAACCCAGTCTGCCATTGCCAAGCAACGTTATGTGATTATTGTGGAAGGTTACTTGGATCTCATCTCTCTTTGGCAGGCCGGTTTACCCAACGTAGTCGCCACTCTTGGAACGGCGCTTACCCCATTCCACATGGAGGCTCTCCGGAGGTACACCGATCAAATCGTTTTGCTTTTCGATGGGGATGCCGCGGGAAAAAGAGCGGCTTGGCGTTCTCTCGAGCCCTTTCTCAAGGCCTCTCTTTTTCCGAAGATGGTTTTTTTGCCGGACGGTGAGGATCCCGATCAGCATGTCCAAAAGCGAGGGACGCCGTTTTTACTGGAGCAAATCTCTAAAGCCCCGTTTCTCTTGGATGTGGTGATGGACGAAGGGTTTCGCGAAGCGGGACAGGGGATCCCCGATCGGGCTCGATGGTTGGAAGGGATGTTGCCGATCCTTGCCTCTATTGAAGATCCTCTGGCGCGCGGGCTTTATTTGCAGCGAGTGACCGATCGGACGGGATTGCCTTTAGCGGTTTTAGAAGAGAGACTCTCTCGGGTTCGGAGGACCCAAAATCAGAGTCAGCCCTCTAAACCGATAGAGGTGGAGGGGCTCCCTGTTGTCGAAAGGCTTGCGGTTCAAGCGATGATTCGCTATCCCCAATGGGTGCTAGAAAAAGAGATGGGGTGGGTCGACCATCTCGTTCACAGCGGCCTTCAAAAAATCGCGCGAGTTTTTTTAGAGCAGAACCGCAGCTCCCAGAATGTAGATCTGGCAGGGTTCATGGAAAAGCTCCCCGATTCATCGATCCAGGGGCTCTTTTCTCGATTGATTTTGGAAGAAGAATCGATGAGTGAGCCGGAATGGAAGCAGGCTTTTGAAGAAGCTATCTTGAAAATTCGAAAGAGAGGCATGAAAGAGGAACAGCAACGCCTTTCGCAGCGGTTGCAAGAGGCTCAGCGTTCTGGCAACGACACCTTGTTGCGTCAATTGTTGGAGACAAAAGTCGCGCTAAAACACAAAGAACAACAACTGGCAATTCGTCATTAAGAGGTTCTTATGCTTGAAGGAAAAGAGAAGAAAGAGAGTCGTCCGGAGGTCCCCCATAAAGAAAAAGGATATCTCACCTTTGAAGAGATCAGCGGTATCCTTCCGGGAGATGCCATTTCTTCAGATCAGATCGACGATGTGATGACGGTGTTTGGAGATGTGGAAGGGGATGTGGTCTATTCGGATCAGAAGATTAAAATCCCAAAGCAGGTTTCTCCAAATTTGGAGATGGAAGAGGGGCAAGACCGGGATTCGATCATCGGGAAAACCAACGATCCCGTTCGCATGTATCTTCGAGAGATGGGGGCGGTGTCGCTCCTCACCCGAGGAGGGGAAGTCGAGATTGCTAAGAGGATTGAAGGAGGTTATAACGAGGTGGCCCGCGCCATTTTAAACTGTCCTCTAACGGTTCGAGAGATTCTTTTGTTAGGGGATCGTTTGGTCAAAGGGGAGGTTCGTTTAAAGGATGTAGTGAAAGATATTGAGGAAGAGGAGTCCGATGCGGGAGAATCGGGTGGGGTGGAGGAGATCTACGTGAATCGCGTTCGTGAGACTATTGCTAAAATCAAACGCCTCGAAAAAGAGCGTCAGGGATTGCTTGGGCAGCTGATTTCCAAGAGGCTTTCTTCCACAAAACGATCCCAGTTAAGCATAACATTAGTCCGGGTAGAAGAAGAACGGATGGCCTCCTTTCGGGCTTTAGGCCTTCAAGACAAATACATTCTACAGATTACCACTTGTGTTAAGAATCTAGTCCGCTCTCTTGATCAAGAGGAAAGACGATTGGAGGAGTTTGAGAACGAGTTGGGAAAAAGTGTGGGCGAGGTAAAGGAATTTTTCCGGAGGGCTAAAAGGAGCAAGCGCGAGTCGCTTCGAGTTCGCAAGATTCTGGGGAAGGATTTTGACACACTGGAGGAATACGAAAGGAAGATTCGGGCTTCCTATCGCAAGATTCGGCAAGTTGAAAAGGAGGCGGTATTATCCGTAGACTCTCTTCACGCCACTTTGAAGGAGATTGAAGAGGGGGAAGAAAAAGCGCATCAGGCGAAAGCGGAGTTGATTGAAGCCAATTTGCGTTTGGTGGTGAGCATTGCTAAGAAGTATACCAATCGAGGACTGCAGTTTTTGGATCTTATTCAGGAGGGCAATATTGGGCTCATGAAGGCCGTGGATAAATTTGAGTACCAGCGGGGCTATAAATTTTCCACCTACGCCACATGGTGGATACGCCAAGCGATCACTCGAGCTATTGCAGATCAGGCAAGGACGATCCGAATTCCGGTTCATATGATCGAGACCATCAATAAATTAATTCGGACATCGCGTTATCTGGTTCAGGAGATTGGTCGAGAGCCACTGCCGGAGGAGATTGCGGAGAAGATGGAGCTTCCTCTGGACAAGGTGCGAAGGTTTTTGAAGATCGCCAAGGAGCCGATCTCTTTGGAAACGCCGATTGGAGAGGAAGAGGACAGCCATTTGGGAGATTTTATTGAGGACAAGAAAGTGATTCCTCCGTCGGAGACGGTGATCGGTTTGAACCTTGCAGATCAAACACGAAAAGTATTGGCGACATTGACTCCTCGGGAAGAGAAGGTTTTAAGAATGCGATTTGGGATTGGAGAGAAGTCGGATCATACGTTAGAAGAGGTGGGGCGAGATTTTGATGTGACGCGGGAGCGAATTCGACAGATTGAGGCCAAGGCTTTGAGGAAACTTCGTCATCCCAGCCGAAGCCGTCAACTTCGAAGTTTCCTTGAGGCCTAAACTCGTATGCGGGCCCATAGCTCAGCCTGGTTAGAGCAGCTGACTCATAATCAGTCGGTCCCTGGTTCAAATCCAGGTGGGCCCAATTCAATTTCGTGAAAGGGGTGAGAATTCCGTGAAAGAAGATTTAGAGCGAGAATTGCGATCTTTGATGGAGTTGCAAACTTTGGACGGTGAGATGAGTCAATTTGAGGAAAAAAAGGGGAGGATCCCTAAGGTTCTCCATGAGATGAACCAACGGGTTAACGCGGAAGAGGGGCAAATTCAAGAAAAAGAGCTGGAGCTGAAGCGATTGGAGGCTGTCAGACAGCGGAAAGAAGGAGAACTTCGCACGGAAGAGAGTCGGATCAAGAAACTTTCCGCCAAACAAGAAGGGATTAAGAAAGAGAGAGAATACCATGCCTTTGTCCGCGAAGTTGGAGAATTAAAACGGATGGTTTCCGAATTAGAGTCCGAAATATTAAAAGACATTGCGGAGATTGAAAAAAGGGCCCAGGAGCTTGAGGCCTTTCGGAAAGATTACCAGCTTCGATTGGAGAAAATGACAGCCGATCGGCAGAGCTATGAGAAAGAGCTTGCGGAAGCGGAGACCTATCTTGCCTCCACTTTTCAGCGGCGTCGTGAGTTGGCTTCGAAGATCTCCAGGGAGTCTCTTTCTCGCTACGAGGGAGTTCGGAAGGCTCGTGGAGTATTGGTGGTCGTGGCAGTGCGGCAAGGGATTTGCCAGGGGTGCCATATGAATATTCCTCCTCAACTCTACAACCAGATCCTAAAGAGCGAAGGCTTTTTCACTTGTCCTAACTGTTACCGAATTCTTTATAAAGACAATACAGTTTAGTTTATGGATTTAGAGAAATATATGGAGGGCCATCGCGCTCGCGTCGATGGAGCGTTGGCTTGCCTCCTCCCTTCGTCGACAAAAGAGCCTCACAAGCTTCACGAAGCCATGCGTTATAGTGTTTTTTCCGGAGGAAAGCGTTTCCGTCCCATCTTGGCTTTGGCCACTTGTGAAGCGATGGAAGGAGAGTGTGATAACGTTCTCCCACTGGCCTGCGCGGTTGAGATGATCCACGCCTACTCTTTAATTCATGATGATCTTCCAGCGATGGATAATGACGTTCTTCGTCGAGGGCAACCGACTTGTCATGTGGCGTTTGGAGAGGCGCTGGCTATTCTGGCAGGAGATGCCCTTCTGGCCGAGGCTTTTCGTGTTTTGACCGATGCCTCTCTTTACCCCCACGCAAAACCGGAGACCCTTTTAAGAGTGGCTTGGGATGTGGCTTTAGCCTCAGGCCCTTTAGGGATGGCAGGAGGGCAGACGGCCGATGTTCAATCGACCGGACAAGAGGTTTCACTCCCTCTTCTGGAGTACATTCATGTTCATAAAACCGGAGAATTGATTCGAGCCACAGTTCTGGGAGCTGCCAAGTTATCTGGAGCCGCCCCTTCCCAATTGGAGGCCCTTTCCATTTATGGGAAGTTGATGGGACTGGCTTTTCAGATTGCCGATGATGTTTTAGATGTGGTTGGAGAGCCTTCTCTTTTGGGAAAGGAAGTTTTGAGCGATCAGAGGAAAGGGAAACTCACTTACCCTTTACTGTTAGGGATTGAGGAATCCAGAGGCCGGGCGGTGGATCTCGTGGAGCAAGGAATTCAGTCCATCCATTTTCTGGGGCCAAAGGCGCAGCGTCTGCGAGAGCTGGCTCGCTACATTGTCGACCGCCAATGGTAGTTCGTTTGGATCAATTGTTGGTGGAAAGGGGCCTTGTGGGGAGTCGGGAGCTCGCAAAGGCTCGGATTATGGCGGGAGAGGTTTTTTCGGGAGATCAACGACTCGATAAATCGGGTTTAACCGTTCCCAAGGACTTGCCCCTGGAGATTCGAGCACGAGGCCCTTCCTATGTAGGTTTTGGCGGAGAAAAATTGGAACGGGCGCTCCATCACTTTCAACGGGATGTTTTGGGGAAGGTCGTTTTGGATGTGGGGGCCTCCACCGGAGGATTCACGGATTGTTTGCTGTCTCATGGGGCGAAGAAGGTTTATGCTTACGATGTCGGTTACGGGCAGCTGGATCCTAAACTTCGCGGCGATCCCCGCGTCGTTGTTGTTGAAAAGAGGAATGTTCGTTATCTGAGGCCGGAGGAGATCTCTGAGCCACTCGATTTGGCGTGTGTGGATGTCTCTTTTATTTCACTTTGCCTCGTGTTGCCTCCCATCGCTCGATGTTTGAGGCCGAAAGGGGAGATTTTGGCTTTGGTGAAGCCACAGTTTGAATTAGAAAAAGGGGAGGTGGGGAAAGGGGGGATCGTACGCGATCCTTTAAAGCGAGAGAGAGCTATCCGAAAGATTGAGCTTTTTTCTCAAGAGCAGGGATGGATCCCTTTGGGACGCTGTGAATCTCCGATGAAATCTTCCCGAGGAAATGTTGAGGTTTTTCTTTTAATCCAGGTAGGAGGAGATCTTTCATGACAGTTTCATGGATCGTAGTTTTATTTGCGGGGGCGGTGGTTGGCCTCTTCCTCTTAGGGATTATTCTTATTTTGCAAAGGCGATCTTCTAGTTCTTCTGCGGGTGATTCTTCTGCAGGATTGAATCTTTTGCAGCAGCAATTTAGCGCCTTGCGATCGGAGATGCAGCAGGCCATGGATCGGTTTCAACGAGGGTTTCATGAGCAGTTGGGTGAAAATACCCAGATGATGCAGCGGACTCACGGCGCAATCGGAGAGAGGTTGGGGGATGCGGCCCAGATGGTGGGGGAGGTTCGTCAACAGCTCGGATCGGTGATCGAGCAACAGAAGCGGATCTATGAGGTGAGCAAGGATATCTCTAGCCTTCAAGAGATTTTGCAGGCCCCCAAGCTCCGTGGGGGATTTGGGGAGTTTTTATTGGGAGATCTTTTAGGCCAAGTTTTGCCTCGCGAGCATTTCGAGATGCCTTATAGTTTTCGGAGTGGGGAGAAAGTGGATGCCATTGTTCGCTTGAAGGAAGGGATTGTCCCAATCGACTCCAAATTTCCTTTGGAGAATTTTCGTCGGATTTTAGAGGCCTCCACCGAGGAAGAGAAGAAGAGATTGCGCAAGGAATTGGGGCAAGATCTCAAGGTCCATGTCGATGCGATCGCGAAAAAATATATTGCTCCGGATGAAGGGACTTGCCCCTTTGCCTTGATGTACATTCCTGTCGAGGGGGTTTACTATGAAACAGCAATTCGCGAGGAGATCTCCTATGGAGAGAAAAGCTTTGCTCAGTACGCGCGGGAAAAGAATATCTTTCTTGTTTCTCCGCAGAGTCTCTATCTTTATCTTTCCACAGTGGCGATGGGGCTCAAAGGGCTCAAGCTCGAAAAAAGAACGGAGGAGATTTTAAGACATCTGGATCGCCTGCAATCGGAGATGGGACGGTTTGGAGAGGAATTCCGGAAATTGGGGGCCCATCTCCAGAACGCGCGATCGAGCTATGACAAAGCGGAGAAGCAACTCAGCCGATTCCAGGAGAGGCTCCAATCGCATCTCCCCGAATCGATCTCCACAGAGCGGGTCCCTTCGGCAGCCCCTTTAGAGATTCCGGATAGAACGCTTGAAACATGAAAATTCCCCTTCTCGATCTATTTTTTCCTCTCAAGTGTGCGGGTTGCGCGCAACCGTTGAGGGATTCCGAGCCTCTATTCTGCGCGAGTTGTCAGGATAGAACGCGTCCGGTCTCTTCCCCTCTGTGCCCCGCCTGTGGAGATCCCTTGGGCGTGGGCTCTCAGAGAGATTCTCTGTGCGGCGATTGTTTGACAGAGCATCGCCCTTTTCGGCTCTCTCGTTCTTTGTTTCTTTATGAAGGCCCTGTTCGCGAGGCCATTCATCGGTTAAAATATCAGAAAGGGGAGAACGTCGCCCCTGCCTTAGCCGTCGCTATGAAAGGGTTTCTTTCTCAAGACGGGACGATGGGCGCGTTTGATGTGGTGGTTCCCATCCCTTTGCATCCCCATCGATTGCGCGAAAGACGGTTTAATCCCGCCCAGCTTTTGGCTCGAGCGATTTCGAGGGGCTTGAATGTCCCCTGTGATCCCCATTCTCTGCAAAGGGTGCGAGAGACCCTCCCTCAAGTGGAACTTCCACGACGTCAAAGACTCCAAAATGTGAAGGGGGCTTTTAAGGTGGCTTCCAAGGGTTGCTTTCGTGGGAGAAGGGTCCTTTTGATCGATGATGTTTGGACGACGGGGGCTACTTCGCAGGCCTGCGCTCGAGCGATTCGCCAGGGAGGGGCGGTTTCGGTGGATGTGTTGACGTTGGCTCGCTCCGCTCCGGATTTCCTAACCCCTCCTAACCTCCCCTTATTCTAAGGGGAGGGACTTTGGGTTCTCCCCCTTAATTTAAGGGGGAGATAGAGGGGGTTATAATTTATGCAGCAACTTCTTCACCCAGAATCTTCGGCAGATGCTTGGCGATCTCTTGAGGAGTCCATCCTTCTGCTTTTGTGATCCCCTCGGTTGTCTTCATCTCGTAGGCAAAGAGTTGCTTTCCGTGCACTCCAAAAATTTTCCCTGTAATGTTGCTTGCAAGGTCCGAGGCAAGAAACACCACAACCGGAGAGATGAATTCTGGCTCGAGAGTCTCGCCTGCGTCTTGAAACATGGGGAGATCTTCCGTCATCCGCGTTTTAGCGATGGGGGCGATGGCATTACAAGTAATTCCATGCTTTTGAGTTTCCACAGCCACCACCCGTGTGAATCCTGCAATCCCTGCTTTAGCCGCTCCATAATTGGCCTGCCCAAAATTTCCGATCAGACCTGCGAGTGAAGAGGTGTTAATGATTCGTCCTGGGATGTTGCGATCCCTCATGAATTGAACCGCCGGTTGAGTGCAAGCGAAAGTCCCTTTCAAATGAACGGCAATGACAACATCCCATTGTTCTTCGGTCATCTTGACCAGGGTTTTGTCCCTTAGAATTCCGGCATTGTTCACGAGGATGTCGATCTTGCCGAAGTGATCGATCGCGGTTTGGATGATCTTTTTCCCCCCTTCCACCGTTGCTACGGAGTCGTAGTTTGCAACGGCTTTTCCTCCTAAAGCCTTGATCTCCGCTACCACTCGGTCGGCCATAGAGGCGTTTCCTCCGACACCGTCTCGGCTCGCTCCCACATCATTCACAACGACAGAGGCCCCTTCCTTAGCCAGAGCCAGTGCGTGAGAACGACCAATCCCGCCTCCGGCTCCTGTGACGACAGCCACTTTTCCATCTAAAAGTCCCATAATGATCCTCCTTCAATATTGCAATGCGTATACCATCTTCCCCCCCACGATTCAAGAGCCTCGATCCAAAATCCCATGGGAGGCGTGCATCGCCATGGCGATAATGGTGTGTTGAGGGTTCACACCAATGTTGGTTGGGAAAACGCTGGAGTCGGTAATGTAGAGTTTCTTTACATCATGGCATTCGAATCGGGGGTTCACCACACTTGTTTTAGGATCCACTCCCATCCGGCAGGTTCCAAACAGATGGGTTGCGGCCATGGTCACTTGTCCCGGTTGGGCAGGCTGTTCCGAAAGTAGGCGCGTTTGGTCTGGAGAGGTTAAGAGATCGGGGAGCCCTAACACATTGGGCGCCACGGCATAGGCCCCCGCAGCGAAATGCATATCGGCCAGTGTTTTTAGCGCGTTCCGTAGCGTCTCCATGTCTCGGGGAGTTGGCACATAGAGGACTTGAGGAATCCCCAGGAAATTTCGAATTTTTCCTTGGGCCTCCGATCTTATCGCCGCCACCCAAAGAGCGGTATGTCGCAGGGAATCCAAATAGGACATGGTTTTTAGCCCGATGCCCGGCATTCGAATCATCAAAAGCTCCGGTGGCAATGTTAAAGACTCTAGCTTGTATCGTTTTTCCCAGGAGGGTTTTGTCTGAAAGCCCTGTGTGGCCCCCTCCCACTGTCGCACCTCTTCTTTGTAAAACCCGAGCATCGCGGCTCCGGGATGGGCTTGAAAATGAGCGCCGACCTGGCCGCTCGAGTTGGCCAGCCGATTTCGTTGGAGGAGGAGAGGGGTTTGAATGGCGCTAGCCGCCAGGATCACCCCTTTTCGGGCTCGCACTTGGAGCTTCATCTTTTTTCTTTGGCGATCTTGAGAGAGGAAGTGGCCAATCACTCCAACAGAGGCCCCCTTTTCAACAGAGATCTTCTCCACGCGGCAACTCGAGTAGAGACGGGCCCCTTTTTGCAGAGCCATGGGGATGTAAGTGATCGTCATGCTCTGCTTGCGGTGATTGGGACATCCTTGGAGACAAAGCCCTTTCCCCTCGCATTCGTGAACGGCCCGCAGTGTGGGACTCGCAGGGATCCCTAAGGCCTGCGCCCCTTTTTTCATAAGGAGGTTGTTTTTTCCCGCGACGTTGTCAGGGGTAGACACAATGTGAAGCTCCTCTTCAATCGTAGAGAAACAGTTTTCAAGGGCTGCGTAAGGGAGCGCTTCTCCAAGGCCGAACTGTTTTGCCCAGACGTGATGGGCCTCTTCCGGAAGACGCCAACTAATGGCGGAGTTGATCAAGGTGCTTCCCCCCACGCAGGTCCCTTGAAGGATCGGCATGGAGAAAGAGGGGGTGATCGCCGCGAGCATCCCTGCCTCTCGGCACACCTTTTTCATCGTTTTCCAAACATTCACTGTGTAGTTCGCAGAAGAGTAGTAGGGACCTTCTTCAACGAGGATCACGGAGGCCCCTTCTTTCGTGAGGGTCCGGGCGCACGCGGCTCCTGCGGCTCCCGATCCAACGATGCAGTAATCCGCTTCATCGTAGAGGTCTTTTTCGACGAATTCTCCCCGAACATGCTGGTTGGAATTATAGAGGGGGTTGTCGGTTGGGTTTGTCATATCCAATCCTCTCTTGAACCTCGGGAAAACCGCAAAAACCTAAAGAGGCCACCAATTTAAACAAAACCGTGACCTCTCGGATCACGTGAAAACGGTGGTAGTGCCAGCATTCCAGATAACGTTGTTGGTCTTTTGGATCTAAACGGTGAAAAAATCGAAAGCGCCCGATGAATAAAAACGGTAAAATCTGGAAAAGGAAGAACGCAAATCGCAATCCCCATCGCGCTTGAAAACTGGTGTGTCTAAAAAAATCTTCCACGAAGCGATCCATGGGGAACTCTTTGGCTCCTAAAGGAAAGCCTGTGACACCGGCCGTTACATCAGAAGGATAGATGGCGTGGACTACACCCACAATCCATCTCCGCTCGTAACGACTCATCGAGACCTCGGTTGGGGGACTAGAAGAGAAAGATCCGAAGGAAGGGAGCGGCGGGCCTTGATCGCAAAATAAAGCATCGCAGAGGCCGTCACTCCATCAAGCAAAAAAATGCCTAGATAGGAGGGGTGTGATGTCACAAACAAGAAAACGCCTAAAAATCCAAAAGAGGCGGTCAGCTTCATGAAAACGAGGGGGACCAGCACGGGGTAAAATCGAATGAGATTCCACTGCAGAAGAAAACAGGAAAAAGAGAGCGTGAGAACGTTGCCTACAGCAAGGATTCTCCAGAGATGACTTTCTTCAGAAACAGGATAGGGATAGCCAAAAAGCATGCCGAAGTCGGTGAGCGAGCGGACGGCGACCTCCGGTTGAAAAAGGTAGGAGATCGCTGGAAATAAAAAGTTGAGCGTAAGAATCGCATAAGCCATCTGAAAATTGCGGTAGCGTTTATTGGGTTGGTTCCAAAATCTTTTGATCATCTTCTGGCCCTAAAAGGACTCTATTAGGTAAGAGATAGTAAAAAGCAGCGCTGTTGTAAAGTAAATTCTCACCACCTGATTGTTGAAAGGGGCTAATTGGGGTGTGTCGAAGAAATGATTCTGAACCCCTTGGATGGCTTTAAAACTGGAAGGGACTGTAAGGAACGTAAGGAGAGCCCATGGAGTGATGATTTTAGCGAGCACTCCTAGCGCAATCCAATTGTACGCAATCCAGAAGAACCAACGAAAGAGACGAGCCGCTCGCGCTTTTCCGAGCTGAACCACCCCCTGCCTCTTTCCCATCGCTTGATCGAACTCTGCGTCTGGGAACTCGTTCAAACACTGAACTGCTATTGCAAAAAGGGTAAGGCTGAACCCCACCCATAGGATCTCCCCCGATAGGAAGTGCGTTTGAGTGGAGTATCCTGCCAACGTCACAAGAAAACCGTAGAGGAGGGCTATGGCTAGCTCCCCCAACCCTCGATACGCCCATTGAAAGGGTGGAGTCCGATAACCATAAGCAAGGATGTAACTTGCGGAGTAAATCCATAGAAAATTCCAGCCACCGATGGCGATAAGCCCCAAACTCAACAGGATCGATATCCCAAAGCAGCCAAGAACTAATCGGTGGGGCTCTTTCCGAGAGGAGGTCCCGTGTTGGATGAAACCTTTTCCCCCCGTGAAGGGTCTCATCCATGGGGTCCCTTTCCGCTCAGAGGTGGGAGAGGGCTCCAGGGAGTTCTGAAAAACAAAACCCCCATGCAGGAACAAAAAGGAGAATAGGCAAAGGGTAAAACGGCTCCAGAGGAAGGGATGGGCCCCTTGCCAGCCCACCACCCCCCCTAGAATTAAAGAGGGGAGGGGGGAGAGTAGGGCTGCGACTCTGAACGATTTTAGAGAGGAGCAGAATTTCGGTAAAGTCATGGTGGAGGACGTTACCAATGTTTTTAAAGCTTGTCAAACATCTTGGATATGTTCTAACTCTATGATTTATAATGCATTTTTTGTTTATCTTAAATCGAGTTGATTTCTACAAAAAATGTGGTAGACTGGTAGGGTTATACTCCAATCTTTCCTGCTAGGAGAATAAAGAGCGATCCATGGACGAAAGAAAACTCGATCTTAAAAATTTAATCCAACGAGGGAAACAGAAAGGGTATCTGACCTATGATGAAGTCAACGATGCCCTTCCGGATGAAGCTTTCTCTCCAGAGGATTTAGAGGGGGTGTTTGATCAGCTCGGTCAAAACGATATCTCCTTGGTCGAATCGGAAGAAGAGGCCCCACAGGCTCCAGCCGCGGAATCGAAAATAAAGGTGGAGCGGGGGATTGCGCAGGAGAGGAGTGTCGATCCAATTCACCTCTACTTCCAGGACGTGGGGGCGTTCCAACCCTTAAGTCGAGATCAGGAACTCGAGATTTACCAAAAGATTCGTGAAGGGGAAAAACAGATTGAGGCCCTTTTGCTAAAGACCCGTCTTGCGGTCCGTGAAATCTTGAGGGTGGAAGAACGACTCCGTTCGGGGAGGATTAAGATTCAGACGCTGCTAGATCCCATTGATGCTGAGAAGAATTTTAACGAAGCCCAGCTTAAGAAATTAGAGAAGAAGGTATTAGCTTGTTCCGCAGAGATCCGAAAACTCTGGGAGCAGCAAGAGAAGATCCGAGCCTCCTCTGTAAAAACCGCTTCAAAAACAAAGAAGCTTGTTTTTCGCAAGAAGGGAGAGGAAGTAGGTGGAAAGCTTTACGAGACCTTACTGACCCTTCCTCTTAAGACGAAATTTTTGGAGAGGGTGCAAGTTTTGTTTAGACGAATCTGGGATCGCGTCGTTGCTGCGGAACAACAGATTGCTCGAATTGAAAGAGAAACAGGGTTGGAACTGGAAGAGATCAAACAGATTCTCGATCGCAAACGGAAGGGCTTGGAGCCTTTGGAGAAGGCGAAGTTAAAAAAGAAACTCACATGGGAAGGGATGGAGCAGATCGAGAACCAGATCCAGCAAGCTCAAGGGGCTGTTCGAAAACGATTAGAAGAGATCGAGATGTCCCGATCTCAATTTGAGGCCCTCTATCGGGAGCTGGAAAAGGCTCAGAAAACCGTCCGTCAATACAAGAATGAGATGGTTCGAGCCAACCTCCGTTTGGTTGTGAGTTTGGCGAAGCGTTATGTGGGGCGCGGGCTTCCGTTCTCCGATCTTATTCAAGAAGGCAACATCGGTTTGATGAAGGCCGTTGATAAATTTGATTATGAAAAGGGTTTCAAGTTTAGCACTTATGCCACGTGGTGGATCCGACAGGCCATGAGCCGAGCCATTGCGGAGAAGGCTCGCTCTATCCGACTGCCTGTTCATGTCATTGAAAATCTCAATAAGATGGTTCGCGCCACAATTAGTTTGCGTCAGTCTCTCGGCAGGGAACCCAACCCTGAGGAGATTGCCACAGAGGTGGAGATGGAGGTAGATAAAGTCAAGAGCGCTTTGCGGGCAGCCCAGGAGCCATTATCCTTGGAACATCCCGTGGGGGGAGATGAAGAGACCGAGCTAGGATATTTCATTGAGGATGTCGGCGCCGTCAATCCGTCCACCGCAGTGGAATCGATTAGTTTGAGCGAAGAGACTCGAAAGATACTGGCGACCTTAACTCCGCGAGAAGAGGAGATCTTAAAACGTCGATTTGGGTTGGGGGGGAGGCGTCCTCACAGTTTGGAAGAGTTGGGGAAGGTTTACAACGTGACTCGCGAACGGGTTCGTCAGATTGAGGCGAAGGCTTTGCAGAAACTCAAACATCCGAGTCGGTCGCGCAATCTCCGCAACTTCCACGAAGATTAACCCAAGCGTCTCAAGCAACAGAGCCTGTGCTTCTGGCTTCCCATCGGTGGGGAAAGTTCACGGGAATGTTTTTTTCTCGCTTCACTCGCAAGATTTTTGACCCGTGGGGACAGTTTGGCTTTGCTAACTGTCCCCACAGGGGTCGCTCTAGCAAATACGACCCACCTGGGGACAGGTAGCTTCGCAACCTGTCCCCAGGTTCGCCAAGAGGGGTACCCCAAAAAT
>JACQOV010000079.1 GCA_016202395.1 Deltaproteobacteria bacterium | reverse complement strand
TAATCGCTGGTTTGAAAGCCTGGATATTATTTGGACAACTGTTCGGACAACGACGCATTCATGGTCTCCACAAAAGATTAGACGGTTATGTCACATCACTTAGCGCGTTTGTATTAGTAACAGGAGGAGCTGGATTTATTGGTTCTCACTTGGTGGAGCGGCTTGTGGCTGAGGGAGCACGGGTGTGCATTTTGGACAATTTTTCTTCCGGGAAGTGGGAAAATATAGTTTCGTGGAAAGATCGTGTCGAGGTCATTCAAGGAGATATTCAGGACATTGACACAGTGAAAAAAGCCGTGAAAGGGGTGGATTATATCCTTCACCAAGCGGCGCTTCGAAGTGTGCCAAAGTCGATGGCGCAGCCCCAAGAGTATCACGATGTCAATGTTACGGGTCTCCTCAATCTATTACTTGCGGCCAAGGAAGCAAAAATCAGGAAATTTGTTTTTGCCTCATCGAGTTCCATTTATGGAGATGTGACCCAATTCCCCCAAAAGGAGGGGGAAGAGGCAGAGCCGATCTCTCCTTATGCCATTACCAAGCGACTGGGAGAACAGTATCTGAGGCTATTTTCAAAGATATACAATATCCAAACAGTTTCTCTTCGCTACTTTAACGTTTTTGGTCCCAGACAAAGCTTGGACGATGAGTATGCGGTGGTGATTCCTAAGTTTATAACCTGTCTTTTCCAGAAACAGTCCCCCCCCATTTATGGGGACGGGACGCAATCCCGTGATTTCACCTATGTGTCGAATGTGGTCGATGCCAATTTAGCTGCGATTCACTCCAATGTTGGATCCGGAGAGATCATCAACGTGGCGTGTGGTAAGGACCAAACCATCTCTTTTTTAGCTAAAACGGTTGCAGAGCTTGTGAATGCTTCTAACATTAAACCGATCTATCTTCCTAAACGTCCAGGCGATGTTCATAAGACGCAAGCCGACACTACTCGATTGGAAACCCTTCTTGGTGTCAATTCCCAGGTTTCTTTTGTAGAAGGATTAAAGAGGACGATTCAATGGTTTCAAAAAGAATGCCCATCCGTTTTAAGGCAGCTGCCGTTGAATTCGAACAAATTGTTGGACGATCCGCAGATCGGTTGACTTTTTTAAAGAATTTTGGTCTTTAGTAAAAGCTGGCGTGCTCATAGAGCGCGGCCAGCTTTTTTGTTATCCACTGGAGGTAAATATGATTCGCAAAGGGATCCTTTTTATTGTTTCGGCCCCCTCGGGGACTGGAAAAACCTCTCTCTGTAGTGAACTCCTTCGGGCATTCCCTGATCTGATCCTTTCTATCTCTTCAACGACGCGTCCCAAAAGAGAAGGGGAACAGGAAGGGAAAGACTATTTCTTTTTGACACAGGAGCAATTTGAAAAGAAGATCCAGAAGAAAGAGTTTGCAGAATGGGCTAGGGTCTATGGACAACGTTACGGCACCTCTCGAAAATTTATTGAAGATCAGGTAGAGCATGGCAACGACCTTCTTTTCGAGATCGACACGCAGGGAGCTCTGGCTCTCAAATCGATGTATCCCAATTCCGTGTTGGTCTTTATTTTCCCTCCTTCCCTGGATCATCTTCGGTTGCGTCTGGAGCATCGAGGGAAAAATACCTCTCAAGAACTTGAAGAACGCCTCAAGAAAGCTCAAGAGGAGATCCGCCAGAGCGAGAAATACGACTACTTTGTGGTGAACGATGTGTTTGAGGAGGCGTTGGTTAAACTTAAAGCCATTATCGTTGCGGAGCGGAATCGTAAAGAAAGGGTGAAACCACCCCTCACCCTAACCCTCTCCCCGCATTGCGGGGAGAGGGGAGGGTGAGGGGAATCTATGTCTTCCAACGAGTATCTTCCGGGGGAGATAGAGGCCCATTGGCAGGAGCGATGGGAAAAGGAGCAAGTTTTTAAGGCCCCTCGTTTGGCGCCTGAAAATTCTTTCTATTGCCTTGAGATGTTTCCCTATCCCTCGGGCCGCATCCACATGGGGCATGTTCGCAACTACACCATCGGAGATGTCATTGCGCGCTACCATGGGATGAATGGGCGCGCCGTTCTTCATCCCATGGGATGGGACGCCTTTGGGCTTCCTGCAGAGAATGCTGCCATCGAAAGAGGGATTCATCCCGCAAAATGGACCCGTCAAAACATCGACTACATGCGATCTCAGATGAAGAGGATGGGATTCTCTTATGATTGGAGCCGCGAATTTGCGACCTCGGATCCTTCTTACTATCGATGGGAGCAGCTCTTTTTCATTCGAATGTTGGAGAAGGGGCTTGCGTATCGGAGCCGCTCCTATGTGAATTGGTGTTCTCAATGCCAAACGGTGTTGGCCAATGAGCAGGTGGAAGGGGGAGTTTGCTGGCGGTGCTCTACACCCGTCATTCAGAAAGAGCTCGAGCAATGGTTTTTCCGGATTACGGCTTACGCGGAGGAGCTTCTTCAGGGTTGTGATCAACTTCGAGGGTGGCCGGAACGGGTCCTAACGATGCAGAAGAACTGGATCGGAAAAAGCGTTGGAGCCGAGGTGGGATTCCCTTTGGTCAACCGTTCGGATGCTTTAAGAATTTTTACGACTCGCCCCGACACACTCTATGGTGTCACATTCATGAGCATTGCCCCGGAACATCCTATTGTAAAAGATCTGGCGCAAAAGGACTCCAGAATTGCTGATTTCGTAAAGAGATCTCAATCGAAAGACCGTCAGGCTCGCATAGAGACTCAAACCTCTAAAGAGGGGATCTTCAGTGGTCTCTATGCGATTAACCCTCTCACACAAGAGAAGGTTCCTGTTTACATTGCAACCTTTGTCCTGATGGAGTATGGAACCGGGGCGATTATGGCGGTGCCGACCCACGATCAAAGGGATTTCGAATTTGCTAGGCAGCATCGTCTTCCACTTCGGGTTGTGATTCAACCTCAAGGAGAGTCTTTTAGAGAGGAGACAATGCAAACGGCTTATGAAGGGGAGGGGATCCTTGCCAACTCGGGCCCTTTCACAGGAATCGCTAGTGAGGAGGCCAAGAAAAAAATTGTGGAGTATCTGGAATCCAAAGGATGGGGGCAGAAGAAAGTTCAGTACCGGCTCCGTGATTGGGGGATCTCTCGACAACGTTACTGGGGATCCCCCATCCCGATCATTTATTGTGATACCTGCGGAATGGTCCCTGTTCCTGAGAAAGATCTTCCGGTCGCTTTGCCAACCGACGTTGCTTTTACGGGAAAAGGGGAGTCCCCTTTAGCCTCTCATCCCAATTTTATTTCTGCAACTTGTCCGCGATGCGGAAAAAAGGGACGCCGGGAAACGGATACCATGGATACCTTTGTAGAATCTTCCTGGTACTTTGCGCGCTATGCCTGTCCCGATTACAACAAAGGGCCACTGGATCCCGATTCTGTTCACTCCTGGCTTCCGGTCGATCAGTACATTGGCGGGATTGAGCACGCCGTTCTTCATCTTTTGTACGCTCGGTTTTTCACCAAAGTTCTTCGAGACCTCGGTTACATTCGCCTTGATGAGCCCTTTCAGAATCTCCTCACCCAGGGGATGGTGATTAAAGATGGGGCGAAGATGAGTAAGTCCAAGGGGAACATTGTCGATCCTGATGACATGATCTCTCGTTTTGGAGCCGATACGGTTCGAGTTTTTTGTCTCTTCGCGGCCCCTCCAGAAAAAGACCTCGATTGGAGTGATCAAGGGGTTCAAGGGGCTTCTCGTTTCTTGCAACGGGTTTGGCGACTGGTGATCGATCAGGAATCTCTTTGGAAGGAGGTGGGGCCAGTTCCCGTAAAAGATCTCTCTTCACAGGGGATCGAGATCTATCGTAAGGCTCATCAAACCATCCAAAAGGTTACCGACGATGTGGGACGTCGCTATCATTTTAACACCGCATTAGCGGCGATTATGGAACTTGTGAATGCCCTCTACCTTTTTGCCTCTGCCGCTTCAATCTCCGATCCCGACAAAAGGCTTTTCCGATGGAGTTTGGAGGTCTTATCGAAATTGTTGGCCCCATTGGCTCCTCACATCGCAGAAGAGTTGTGGGCTCGTTTGGGGCACAAGAAGTTTATTGTTCACAGTGGTTGGTTGGAAGTGGATCCCTCGGCGGTAGTTGAAGAGATGCAAACGTTGGCTGTTCAGGTGAACGGAAAAGTTCGTGCCCGCATCCAAGTTCCTGTGGGATTTTCGGAGGAGAGGGTGCGAGAGATCGCTTTGGGGGAAGAGAAGGTGGTTCAATCGATTCAGGGGATGAGGATTGAGAAGGTAGTTTTGGTGCCAGGACGGCTCTTAAATATTGTGGTGCGAAGATGACAACACATTACGATCGCTGGAATGTTTTTCGAGCGGGCGTTCGCTCAAAAAATATTCCAGCTTGTTTTGGCATCATCTTGTTGGTGGTGGGGGGGTGTGGATATCAGATGGTGAGTCAGATAGGGGGAAATCCTCAAGGGATCGAGCGAATAGCGATCCCTCTTCTCCAAAATATCACCTTAAAAACCGGTGTGGAGTTAACCGCAACGGAGGCCTTGCGAGATGAATTTCGTCTTTCCCCTTCTTGGGAGATCGTTCCTCGAGAAGAGGCCCAGGGGATTCTTTTAGGGGGTGTTACGAGATATGAGGCAGCCCCCACAACTTTTGTAGAAGGGCAGACCTCGGTGTTGGCCTTTGCTCTTGTGATGGAGGTTGAATTGGAACTTCAAGATCGAAAGGGGAAAACGATCTGGCATGGAACTTTTGACGGGGAGGAACGGTATGATCTGGCCGACACCCTTTTGCGGACTGAAGATAATGAGCAAGAGGCGGCGAAAAGATTGGTTCAACGGTTGATGAAGGAGGCTCGGGAGAGTATCCAACTTGATTTTTGAGTTGTCATCCCCGCGAAAGCGGGGATCCAGAACTGGATTCCCGTTTTCACGGGAATGACAGCAAATAGTTAGTAGATATGGAAGGGAAAAAACACAGTTTGGTTCGATATTTTTATGGCGAAGAGTGGCTCGTTCGAGAGGCGATTCAAAAAGAGACGGATCTAGCCCTCCCTTCAGGCTTTCGTGATTTTAATCTGGAGGTTTTGGATGCAGAGGTTTTAACCGTTGAATCTTTTTGGCGCTCGGTTCAAAGCCTTCCTATGGGAACCTCCCATCGCGTCGTTTGGATCCAAAGAGCCGATCGACTTAAAAGTATTCTGTTGGAAGAGCTCACCCGCTATGCAGGCTCTCCACAACCTCACACACTCCTAATCCTTTCGGGTGAGAAACCAGATCTCCGTCTTCGGTTTTTTCAAGGGCTGCGTCGTGGTCAAGGCCTTGTGGAGCTCTCTTCTCTCAAAGGGGGAGAGGTCGTGGCTTGGCTTTCATGCCAAGCGGAGAAATTGGGGAAGCGCATGAGTCGAGAAGCCGCTCAGCTTTTAGTGGAGGAGGTGGGCAGTCATCTGCGCTTGCTCCAAAACGAGCTCGAGAAACTGATTCTTTTTGTGGGAGATCGAGTTTCCATCGAAGAGAAAGACGTGGAACCGCTCGTGACCTCTATCCCTCGAGAATCGATCTTTGTTTTAGTGGATGCGGTTGCCATGAAGGATCGTTCCCGAGCCATCGCTGTTTCGGAGGAGGTGTTAGAGCAAGGGGTTCATCCTTTGCAGATTCTCACTTTAATGGAACGGCAATTTCGACTTCTCTCGAGAGCGCAAGAGCTAAGGGCTCGCTCAATTCCAAGAACACAATGGCCCACGGAGTTGGGGATTCCTCCGTTTGTAGTTTCGAAGTTAGAAGAACAGTTGCAAAAGTTCGGTAGCGGGTTTTCCGAGGATGCTCTGTCCCTTTGTTTCGAGGCCGATTTAAGGATGAAGTCGAGCCGAGTTTCTCCAAAGCTGGCTTTGGAGTATTTGTTGTTAGAACTTGGACGCTAAAAAGATTAAACTGCTTTTGAGATGAGATTCGCCTTACGAGTCATTCGAGAGATTAGCCTAGCTGCTTTTCGTTTATGGATGACTTTTTTGGAGGCGGCTTTGGAAACGTTTTTGATGGCCTCTTTTAGGGCTTGCGCAAGTTCTGGAGAGCCTTTAGTTTCAAGGAGGCGCTGCAGTTTTTTACGCGCAGACTTGATTTGAGAGCGAACCCGCTCATTTCGGGTTCTTCGTCTTAGGCTTTGGCGATGTCGTTTTTGAGCCGAAGGATGTCGTAACATGATGGATGTTTGTAGACAATTCATTCAAAGAAGTCAAGTTGTTTGGTCTCGCGGGTCCTGTCATGGGGCTTCCCCCAGGCGTGCTCCACAGTCCGCGCGCCTGGGGGTCCCCCACCCCATGCCACCCGCGAGACCAAACAAGAAGAGCTGTTTGTGGAGGTGGGTACCCGCTCCCTAGAGCGAGTCACCGCTTTGAATTTTCCATACCTTTTTCGGTTCCATGGATTCGCTGGGATGTTTTTTGGGAACGAACGTTACGAAATTTTTGGGGCACCCGTCTTGGCGAAGGGAGCGTGCCCGAAGGGCCGATTTCTGCTGTTTGAGGCCGAAGGCCGAGTTCAGAAATCGAGCGACCGAGCCTTAGATGGGTCAAAAATTTCGTGAGAGAGTGAGAAAAAACATCCCAGCGAATAATATGGAGGTGGTGTGAGTCATACGAAAAGAGAGATCAGTCGGGCGGCGGGGATCATGGGGGTTTTTACCCTTCTGAGCCGAATTACCGGGTTAATTCGGGAGGGGGTCGTCGCCTATCTCTTTGGCGCCGGCATGGCGACTGATGCCTTTTTTGTTGCCTTCCGAATCCCCAACCTTTTTCGTAGACTCCTCGCCGAAGGATCTCTCACCGTTGCTTTTATCCCTGTCTTTTCGGAATACCGAACCTCCCACACCGAGGAAGAGACTCGCAAGATGGTCCATGCTGTTTTCAGTGTGGCCGCGGTTTTTCTTATCGCCCTTGTGGTGTTAGGCATCCTCTTTAGCCCATTCTTGATCCATATTTTTGCCCCGGGGTTTGCAGCCGATCCTCAGAAATTCGAACTCACCGTTTTCCTAAATCGGGTGATGTTCCCTTATCTTCTTTTAGTTTCTCTCATGGCCTTAGCGATGGGGGTTTTGAATAGTGTCAATCATTTCTCCTCCCCCGCGTTTGCCCCCGTTTTGCTGAATCTCTCGATGATCGCGATCCCTCTTGTGGGTTACTCCTTCTTTGTCCCTCCGATCGTTTCATTGGGGGTTGCGGTTCTTGTGGGAGGCATCCTCCAATTTGTCATCCAGATTCCCCCTTTGGAAAAGATGAACCTTGGGTTTCGGTGGCATTGCGATCTTCGCCATTCCGCGGTTCGCAAGATCCTTCGATTGATGGGGCCCTCTGTTTTTGGAACCGCCGTTTATCAGTTGAACATCTTGGTAACCACTTTTCTAGCCTCCTGGTTGGAAGAAGGGTCCATCTCTTACCTTTGGTATTCCGGGCGCGTTTTTGAGGTAGTTCAAGGAGTTTTCGTCATTGCCATTGCCACGGCGGCTTTGCCCACCCTTTCTCGAAAGGTGGCCCAGAAGGATCACGCGGGGGTTGAAGAGGCCCTCTCTTACTCCCTTCGAATGGTTTTATGGGTGACGATTCCGGCAACCATCGGGCTGGTACTGCTGGCTCAGCCGATCTCCAAGGTCCTCTTCGAGCGCGGGCTTTTTACGGCAGCCATGACTGAAAAAACGGCCTCAGCCCTCTGGGCCTACGCCTTGGGGCTTGTCCCCTTAGGAGCGGTGCGGGTCTTAGTTCAGTCGTTCTATGCCTACCAAGAGATGAGGGCTCCCGTTCGGATCGCTTTTTATACGTTTCTCCTTAACCTCGTTTTGAGCGTGGCTCTGATGTTTACAATGGGACACACCGGGCTCGCTTTAGCCACAACCTTATCTGTGACCTTTCAGCTCGTCATTCTTACGCGCGCCCTGAAACAAAGGCATGCCCTCTCGGTTTGGTCCCCTCTTTGGAAGTGGTTGCTCAAGACGACTTTCATCGCGTTTGTGATGGGATTGTCTGTTTGGGGTGGCACCATTTTTTGGGACGCCTCAACCCCCTGGGGGCTGCTCGGAGTGATCAGTCTTGGCGTTGTCGCCTTTATTGCCCTGAATCGGTTGTTTCGGTCTCCCGAACTTGGTGAGCTGAGGCAGTATCTTTCGAGGAGGGGCTAATGAGGATTTTGTAACAGATCTGTTACAAACCTTGTAACAGATCTGTTACAAGGTCTTTATTTTCCGTTTTACTCCTGGAGGGTGGGAATAAAATCTGTTTTATTTTCATGTAGTTAGAAAAAGTGGTTTGGGCCTCTATTTTGGCATGGTTTTTGCATAGGTATCTCCTCAAAACTCATAGCATAGAGAGAGGGGGTGTCCGATGGAGCATGTTAAGAGGGAGTCTGTCATGGATTCCAGGATCGAGGCTTTGCCGCAGGTCTCTTTGCTTCCGGGTTTGGTGACCGTGAGTTCCGCGATGCGACGGGTGGCAGAGCAGGTACTCCAGGTTTCTCCGTTTGAATGCAACGTATTGTTGCAAGGAGAGAGTGGAGTGGGCAAGGAGCTGATTGCTCGAGCGATCCATGAGAAGAGCGCTCGAGGTCGAGGGCCCTTTGTTCCAGTTCATTGTGGGGCCATTCCCCGAGAGCTCCTAGAGAGTGAGCTTTTTGGATATGAGAGGGGGGCTTTTACAGGAGCAGTGGTCAGCCGCGGGGGGAAGGTGGAGATGGCTCGAGGGGGCACCCTATTTCTGGACGAGATTGGGACGATGGATCTGGGGGGGCAGGTTCGTCTGTTGCGGGTGATCCAAGAGAAGGAAGTTTTGAGGTTGGGGAGCTCACAGGTCACCAAGATCAATTCTCGATTCATTGCCGCCTCCAATCAGGATCTGAGGGAGGCGGTGTTGAAAGGGGAGTTTCGGGAGGATCTGTATTATCGACTCAATGTTTTTCCCATTGAGGTTCCTCCGTTACGAGAACGTAAGGAGGATATTCCCTATCTGGTGGCCTCCATTTTGCAAGAGTTGCAAGGCAGGCGTGGGATTCTCAAAAAGTCTATTGCTGGATCTGCCCTGGAGAAACTCGAAAACTACCCCTGGCCTGGCAACGTTCGAGAGCTCAAGAATTTGCTGGAGAGGGCCTGTATTGTAGAAGAGGGGGAGACGTTGGGGCTCGATCATTGGGAGCCACAGTTGGATGGAGGGTTTCCAACGGAATCCTTTCTCCAGGGTTCTCTGCATCTTGGGAACCACCGGAGGAGTTTGGAGAAGAGGCTGGTTCAGAAGGCCCTTCTCATGACCGGGCACAGCAAGAGTCTGGCGGCTCATAAACTCGGGATTACCCCCCGAGGCCTCCGATACAAACTCAAAACATTGGGCTTGTGACCTCAAAGTTTTCATAAGGGTTGAGGTGCCCTTAAGATTTCGATTGGTTCCACAGGGTGTCGAGCGCTTGAGGGGAGAGATCTTTCAGATCTTGCCCTTGCTCCAGAGCCCTCTTTTCCATCTGACGAAAACGTTGAGAGAATTTCTGACAGGCTTTCTCGAGGGCTTGCTCCGGATCAATCTTTGAAAAGCGGGCAAGATTGCAGAGCGTAAAAAGAAGATCCCCCAGCTCTTCTTCTAACTCTTCTCGAGATCCTTTCCAGGATTCCAACAACTCCCTCCATTCCTCCTCACATTTATCACGAACTGATTCGCGATCGGGCCAATCGAATCCGGCGCGAGAGGCCTTTTGCGAAAGACGATAGGCTTTGAGAAGGGTAGGGGCCGTTGAAGGGACTCCATCTAAATGGGATCCTTCCGCTCCTTTCTCTTGTCGTTTGAGGGATGCCCATTTCTGAAGGACTTCCTCCGCATTTTTAGCTTTTCCTTCTCCAAAGACGTGGGGGTGTCTTCGGACGAGTTTGTCTGCAATGTGATGGATGACCTTATCGAGACCGAACACCCCTTTCTCTTCAGCCATCGCCGTGATAAAAAGGGGTTGCAACAGCAAATCGCCGAGTTCCTCTGGAAGATCCCCTTTCCCGCTCAAGGCGTCAATCACTTCATAGGCCTCTTCCAACACGCAACTTTTCACGCTCTCAAAGGTTTGTTCTCGATCCCAAGGGCATTCCTTTCGGAGTCGCCTTACGATTTCGACCAAATGTTCAAAGGCCAGATATTCAACAGACCGATCTTCCATGGAGTATGAGACTATATCGAGTGAAAAGGGAGGTCAAGATTGGTTGCGGGTAGAAAACAATTGTGCTATGTACTGGTACAGTTTAACAAACGGCGTCATTAACAACATTTTGCGATTGAAGGAGGGGCTATGAAAGTTACTGTGAGTGTTATCAAAGCGGACGTTGGATCGATTGGAGGGCACATTGTGCCCAGTTCAGCATTGATCGAAACGGTTCGTAATTTTGTTGCCCGTGAAAAGAATAAAACGATCATCGACTCTTATGTTTCTTCTACCGGAGATGATATTGCGATTTTAATGACTCACGATCGAGGTGTTGAGGATGAAAAAGTTCACAAGCTGGCTTGGAACGCCTTTATAGAAGGGACAGGGATGGCCAAAAAGCAAGGGCTTTATGGAGCGGGGCAAGACCTTTTGAAGGATGCCTTTTCTGGAAATATCCGGGGGATGGGGCCGGCTGTGGCGGAGATGGAGTTTGAAGAGCGTCCCAACGAGCCTTTCTTAATTTATGCTGCTGATAAGACCGATCCCGGGGCCTACAATCTTCCGCTCTATCTTTCCTTTGCCGATCCGATGCACTGTTCCGGTTTAATTTTGAGCCCTAAGATGAGCAAGGGGTTTCGGTTCGACGTGATGGATGTGGAGTACACCGAGGCCGATCGAGTGATCTCTCTCAATGTTCCTGACGAGCTTTATGATCTTGCCGCGTTATTGCGGGACAACGAACGCTTTGTGATCGAAGGGATCTATTCGCGCGACACAGGGGATCAAGCGGCTGCTGTCTCCACCACACGACTGCGCAACATTGCGGGGAAGTATACGGGGAAGGATGATCCGATCGCGCTGGTTCGAGTTCAAGGGGCATTCCCTGCCGCGGGAGAGATGACCTCCCCCTATCAAATCGGGCATTATGTCGCGGGCTTCATGAGAGGGAGTCACACCGGGCCTTTGATGCCTGTGGGGATTAACACATCGGTTACCTTCTTTGATGGTCCTCCTTTGGTAAGCTGCCTCGCTTTCTGCGTTCATGAAGGAATTCTAACAGAACCTGCCGATATCTTTAGCCATCCCTTTTGGAATTATGTGCGGGACCGTGTTTCACGCAAAGCCATTGAGCTGCGTCAGCAGGGTTTTTCTGGGATTGCGATGCTCCCTTACAGTGAGCTTGAGTATGGAGGGATTGTCGAAAAACTAGACACTTTGGAGAAAAGATTTGTGGTGCGAAAAGCAGCAACGGCAAAGAGACAGGAAAAATCTCCTTCTCGAAAGCCGGTTTCTCCTAGAGTCGCAGTGACGGCATCTCGATAATGGTTCGTCGACATCTGGCGATTCGAGGCCGAGTTCAAGGGGTGATGTTTCGTGGGACTCTTCAAGAGGAGGCTCGGCGCCAAGGGGTCCAAGGGTGGTGTCGAAATTGCCCTGAGGGTTTCGTGGAGGCTGTTTTAGAAGGGGAGGAGGAGGCTATCCAAAAGATCATTGCTTGGTGCCACAAGGGTCCTCCGTCCGCGCGAGTTACGGGGGTGGAGGTTCATGAAGAACCTTATAAGGGTGAGTTTGCCTCTTTTCAGATTCGATTCTAGCAGGTTGTTGAAAAGCTCAACTTTCTGTCAGGCTGTTCAAAAAGCTCCAGCTGCAAGGCGGCTGACTAAAGCCGAGCGAAGCGTACTTTGTAGCGTACGCTGAGCGAGTGCTGAAGGAGGCCAACGCAGCAGATGGACTTTTTCAACAGCCTGCGATTGCTTCTATGGCCAATATCATTACCCTAAGTCGCCTTGGGTTGTTAGGGCTCTTTCTTTTGCTCCTCTGTTATTCCAAAGGAGTGGGCTATTTTGTTGCTTTCTTCCTGTTAATCCTCCTGTTTAGTCTCGATGCGGTGGATGGCTATGTGGCTCGCAAGAGGCATGAGGTAAACCGTCTCGGTGGGGTTCTTGATATCGCTGTTGACCGAATTGTGGAGTATATCTTGTGGGTTGCCTTTGCTCATTTGGGCTCTATTCCTCTTGTAGTTCCACTAATTATCTTAATCAGAGGAGTTTTAGTCGATGCCATGCGTGGTTTTGTGGTGGGACAGGGGGAGACTCCCTTCGGAATGATGAAAACCTCTTGGGGAAGGTGGGTCGTCTCTTCTTATTTTATGAGATCTCTTTATGGTGTGGTTAAGACCGTTTCGTTTCTCTTATTAACCCTTGAATTTGTGGTTCGCTCTCAAGTGCTCTTTGATGCCGGTTATTTACTGTGGTTAAGGCCGATTACTTTAGGATTTGTTGGCCTTACGGTGTTTCTGTGCCTTGTTCGAGGATGGCCTGTTTTGGTGGAGAGCCGGCGTTTTTTTAAGACTCATCCGAAATGATAAAGGCGAAATGACAAAAGCGAAATGATAAAAGCTCAAAAGATAAAGGCCGCTTTCTTTGATGTGGATGGGACTTTGGTTCCAAGGATTTCTACGGAGAGAATCTTTGCGTTTTATCTTCTGCAGCGTCGCATCATCGGCATCCAACAAGGATGGCATTTTTTTCGCTATTTTCTGAATCATCCGGAACAATGGGCCGATTCCATCTTCAAAAGGGATAAGGCTTATCTCCGAGGGTTGGAGTCTCGAGATTTACGAAGATATGCGCGAGAGTGTTTTAAGGAAAGGATTGAGGGGAGAATTTCGGAGAAGGGGAGACGGGAGATCCAAAAGCGCCACGAGGAAGGGGCAAGGGTGATTCTCTTGACCGGTTCTTTGGAATGTTTAGTGGCGCCGATAGCGCGATATCTGGAGGTGGATGGAACGATTCACTCGCGGCTTCGATTAGAGAAAGGGGTGGTTACAGGAGAGATCGAGGGGTTGCATCCCTATGGAGAAAAAAAAAGAATTTTGCTAGAAAGGTATGCTTATGAGCGCGAGGTCGATCTTTCGGAGTCGTATGGATATGCGGATAGTTATCAGGATATTGTTTTTCTAGAGGGGGTGGGGAATCCTGTGGCGGTGAATCCAGATCGAAAGCTGAAGGAGTACGCAAAACATCGTCAATGGCCCATCGTGGAGTTTTAATTGAAACTACTGAACTTCGTAAAAGTAAAGGAACATCTCATTGTGGCCCAGCGGGTCCTGTCCTTCCGCTTCCCCCAGGCGTGCTCCACTGTCCGCGCGTCTGGGGGTCCCCCGCGGAAGGCCACCCGCTGGGCCAAAACAGAGTATTCCATTACTTATGCTAAAGTTAGTAGATTCGCTGGAATATTTTTATAAGCGAACTTCAAGAAATTTTTGGGGAACCCGTCTTAGCGAGAGCGAGCGTGCCCGACAGGGCCGATTTCTGCTGTTTGAGCCCCGAAGGGGCGAGTTCAGAAATCGAGCGAGCCGAGCTTAGAACGGGTCAAAAATTTCTTGCGTGAGCGAATAGAAACATTCCAGCGAATCAATATGACACTCGAATGGAGATGAGGTATGGCGCGAATTAAAAAAGTGGTGGCGCGAGAGATTTTAGATTCACGAGGGACTCCCACCGTGGAGGCCGACGTTTATCTGAGTCATGGTGTTCGAGGGAGAGCGGCGGTCCCTTCGGGGGCCTCTACGGGGAAACACGAAGCCGTAGAACTTCGGGATCAAGATCCCAAACGGTATCGTGGCAAGGGGGTATTCAAGGCGGTTGAAAATGTGGAGCGGATCCTCGGCCCCGTCATTCGAGGCCATGAGGCTCGGAAGCAGGCCCGGGTCGATCGCCTCTTAATCGAACTTGATGGAACTCCCAATAAAAGTCGTTTGGGAGCTAACGCCATCCTAGCGGCCTCTCTGGCTACGGCTCATGCTGCGGCTGCAGATCGCAAAAAGTCGTTGTATGCCTATCTGGGAGGACGAGGCGCTTGCCAACTTCCCGTCCCCCAGATGAACGTTTTGAACGGAGGGGCTCATGCCAACAACCGGATCGATTTTCAGGAGTTTATGATCGTCCCCGTGGGGGCTCCTACCTTTCGCGAGGCGTTGCGAATCGGAGCCGAGGTTTTCTACTCTTTGAAAAGTTTGCTCAATAAACAAGGTTTCAGCACTGCAGTGGGGGACGAGGGGGGATTTGCTCCCGATTTAAAATCGAATCAACATGCATTGGATATTCTTTCCGAGGCGGTGGAAGGGGCCGGCTATAAATTGGGCAAGGAGGTTGCTTTTGCGCTGGATGTGGCTGCCACCGAGCTCTTTGATGTTGCTTCCAAGAAATATCGTTTGGCATCCGAAGATCGGAGTTTGTCGTCGAAAGGAATGATTCAACTTTATGAAAAATGGCTTAGGCAATATCCGATTGTTTCCATTGAGGACGGTTTGGCGGAGGATGATTGGGAAGGGTGGAGGGATCTCACTCAACAGTTAGGCCAGCGTGTTCAGCTGGTTGGCGATGATATTTTCGTGACGAATCTGGAGCGTTTACAGCGAGGGATTGAACAAGGAGTTGCTAACGCGGTTCTCATCAAACCGAATCAGATTGGAACCTTAACTGAGACTTTGCAGGCCATTGAATTGGCGCAGCAGGCGGGTTATGGTGTTGTTCTTTCGCATCGAAGCGGGGAGACCGAAGACACCACCATCGCCGATATTGCTGTGGCGGTCCACGCCGGTCAGATTAAAACGGGCTCTCTTTCTCGCGGCGAGCGCTTGGCCAAGTACAATCGCCTGCTTCGGATCGAAGAAGAACTGGGGAGGCGGGCCGAGTATCCTGGATGGAAGATTTATAAGAGGTTTAAAAAGGGGATGGGGTCTTTATGAAAAGGACGCGTATTTTAGGGACCGGTTTTTATGTCCCTGAAAAGGTGGTCACCAACGATGATCTCGCCAAAATGATGGCGACCTCGGATGAGTGGATCACTCAGAGAACGGGAATCAAGGAACGTCGCTATGTTTCTGAAGGGGTTGGGGCCTCGGACTTGGCCTTCGAGGCGAGTCGGATGGCCATCCAAAACGCGGGGCTCACTGTTAAGGAGATCGATTTCATCATCTTGGGCACCTTGAGCCCCGATTACACCTTTCCGGGTTCGGCCGTCTTGTTGCAAGACAAGCTAGGGGCTTCTACGATTGGAGCCCTCGACATTAGGAATCAATGCAGCGGGTTTATCTATGGGCTTTCCATTGCGGATCAGTTTATTCGAACAGGGGTTTACAAGCATATCCTGTTGGTGGGAACAGAGGTTCATTCCACGGGGATTGAGTTTGCCGATCGAGGCCGGGATGTGACAGTCATCTTTGGGGATGGAGCTGGAGCCGTTGTTTTGGGGCCTGTCGAGGATAAGGAGAGAGGAATTTTATCAACCCATTTGCATTCGGAAGGGAAATATGCCAAAAAGTTGTGGATCGAGGCTCCAGGCTCGATCTATCATCCACGAATGACACAGGAGATGCTAGAGAGCGGGGCTTGGTTTCCCAAGATGGACGGGAAGTATGTTTTTAAACACGCGGTGACGCGGATGCAAGAGGTCATTGAAGAAGGGTTGCAGGCCAACCACTTAAAGCCTCAAGATATCGCTCTTTTAGTTCCTCATCAGGCGAATATGAGAATCAACCAGATGGTCTCGATGGCGATGGAGATTCCGGAAGAGAAGGTTTATCACAATATTCAGCGATACGGGAACACCACCGCGGCCTCCATCCCGATTGCTTTGCATGAGGCGCTTCAAGAGGGGAAGGTTCAGGAGGGGGATATTGTGGTGTTGGCGGCGTTTGGATCAGGATTTACTTGGGCCTCTGCAGTCATCCGATGGTGATGACGTATGATAAAGTAAACATAGCTCCAATGTTGGCAGAAGATTTGGAGGCGGTCCTCCAGATTGAGCGGGCCAGTTTTGTGGCGCCGTGGTCGCAGCAGATGTTTGAAGATGAGCTGCGTTTGTCGCAATCTCAAACATTTGTTGCAAAAAATGAAGATCGGATTGTCGGTTTTATCTGTTTCTGGACGTTGCCCGGTGAGCTTCAGATCTTAAATATTGCGGTTGATCCCTCTGTTCGGAAAAGGGGGATTGCAAGCGATCTCTTAAGAATAGTTTTGAATTTGGCAGAGGAGAAAAAGGTTCGAGAGATTACGCTAGAATCTCGTGCCTCGAATGGAGCGGCTCTAAGTTTATATCGAAAATTCGGATTTCAGATTTGTGGCAGGCGCAAGGGATATTATCATGAAGAGGGGGAGGATGCGCTCCTTTTAATTTTACGGCGATGATGCAACAAAGTTCAAAAATTCTTTGGAACACAGAGGCCTCGCCCAACTACTACAAAATTGCCTTTCCTTATCCTGAGAATTATCCCGCTATTGGATCGGGGCAATTCTTTATGGTTCGAGTCGCTGAAGGGAGCGATCCACTTTTGCGCAGGGCCTTGGCGGTGTACCGTGTGGGGGGAGTGGATGTGTTCCCGGAGCTCAAGGGGCCGGGCCTTTCCGCAGTGGAATTTCTTTATAGGGCTGTGGGGAGAGGAACCGGTTTTCTTGCAAAAAAGAGAGAAGGGGATTCCCTCGATTGGGTTGGTCCCTTGGGGAATAGCTATACCCTTCCTAAGGAAGGGGCCCATCATTATTTAGTGGCGGGGGGAACGGGGCTTTCTTCTCTCTACGTCTTGGCTAAGGAGTTGATCAAAATTTTTCCGGTTTCCTCCGTTCATCTCATGGTGGGAGGGCGATCGCAAAAAGACATTCTCTGTCTGCCCGATTTCGAGCCGTTAGGGATCCAGATCTCCGTCACAACAGAGGATGGAACAAAGGGGGCTCGAGGACGAGTCACCGATGTTTTAGAAAGCGCCTTGAGAACTGTTCCTTCCGATAGCGCTCATGTGTACACGGCAGGCCCTATCCCGATGATGGCCAAAGTGGCCTCCATCTCCAAAGAGAGGAAGATTGCCTGTCAGGTTTCTTTGGAGGGGCCGATGGGGTGCGGTTTTGGGATCTGTTTGGGATGCAGTGTGGAGATTTTTGAAAAGGGGGAGCGAAAGTATCGACTTTTGTGCAAGCACGGGCCGATTTTTAACTCCGAGGAGGTTTACTGGGGTGAAGCCTGATCTTTCCGTTCAAATAGGGTCGATTCATCTCCAGAATCCGGTCTTAGCTGCTTCCGGCACCTTCGGTTATGGTGAAGAGGTTGATCTTTTTGATGTCAATCTTCTCGGTGGGATCGTCACCAAAGGGCTTTCTCCAAAGCCACGGATGGGGAACCCTCCTCCGCGGATTGTGGAGACCGGGGCGGGGATGCTCAACACCATTGGATTGGAAAATGTTGGCGTGGAGGCCTTCGTCCGAGAGAAGCTGCCAAGGATTGGCCACCTCAAAGCGGCCATCATCGCCAATGTCTTTGGAGGGACGGTAGAAGATTACGTGACGGTGGCCCAACGTTTGGAGGGGGAGAAAGGGATTGCGGCCTTAGAGCTCAACATCTCTTGCCCCAATGTGCATCAAGGAGGGATGGAGTTTGGGAATGACCCCGGATTGGCGGCGGAGGTGGTGAGAGCGGTTAAAAGAGCGACCCGTTTCCCTGTAATCGTCAAGCTCTCTCCGAATGTGACTGATGTTCGTCTGGTTGCGAAAGCAGTAGAGGACGCGGGGGCCGACGCCCTTTCCTTAATCAACACCATTCCCGGAATGGCGGTCGATGTGTACACGCGTCGGCCTTTACTCAAAAATATTACCGGTGGGCTTTCAGGCCCTGCGATCAAACCGATTGCTATTCGGATGGTGTGGCAGGTCTCGAAAGTGGTTTCGATCCCTATTATCGGGATTGGAGGAATCGCAACCGCCCGCGACGCCTTGGAATTTCTGATCGCTGGAGCCAGCGCGGTTCAGGTGGGGACCGCCAATTTCTACGAGCCTCTCACCATGCCCCGCATCCTCTCAGGGCTTGAAGAGTTCCTCCACTCCCAAGAGATCCCCTCTATCCGCAATTTGATCGGCACCCTCCAAGTTTGAACCTGCATTGCGTTAAATAAAGTTCTGTGCTAGTGTTTGAAACCCGAAGTGAAGTGGGTGTGAAATGGGTGTGTGAGATGGGTATTGAAAAGTGGGCGCTGCCCACTTTTTTATTTCTAGGAGCCTGTCGGAGTAATCGACGAAAGCGAAAATTTCAATGGCGTTGTCTGACAAGGAAGATGAGCAAAACGACCGGAAACGTAGCTGTAGCTACGTTGAGGACGTTTTGCGAAGTCTGACGCTGTCAGACAACGCCAGTGAAATTTGCAGCCGGAGCATT
>JACQOV010000074.1 GCA_016202395.1 Deltaproteobacteria bacterium | reverse complement strand
GGGGGACCCCCAGGCGCGCGGACCGTGGAGCACGCCTGGGGGAAGCCCCATGACAGGACCCGCGAGGACAAATAACACGAGTTAAAAATTTGTAACGTCATCGGAAATCCTTGTGTTGGAAAATTTTTAAGGCAATGAGGAAAACCCCCACTAAGTAAAGCATCCCATAGGCCACCGATGTCCATAGATCGGCAGAGGCAATTTTTACCCCTTCCACCACTTGACTCCGAATATTAAAAGCCTCAAGGTCCGGCAAGAGGTAATAGATCGCTAAAGCGACCCGCTCCATCCAGAGGCTCTCTGTTTGTTTTCCTAGATCGACCAAATCATGCGTCATGTGACCGCTCACATAAACCGCTAACGTCATAAAAGTGCTTAAGGTTCGAGAGAGAAACGTGGAAAAGAAGATCGCAATGGAGGCAATCAACATAAACTCAAAGACCATCAATCCGATCGCGGAAAAAAGAGTGAGATCGATTCCACCGGTTCGAAACCCAACGATAAGCTCTAAACAAAGGGCCATCACAACCACATTCATTAAAACCGTGAGCATCAGTCCCAAATACTCCCCTAACAAAAATTCCCATCGACGAATCGGCTTGGAAAGGAGGGTGTAAACCGTGCGACTCGTCACCTCCCGATAGACCAAGTCCACTCCTACAAAGATGGCGATCAACACACCAAAGAGAGAGACACATCCCAAACCAAAGTCTTTAATGATTTTCACATCCTCTCCCAAACTCAACCTTCCAATGACAACAGAACTTAAGATCATGAGAATGCCAAAGACAAGAAGGCTGTAAAGGATCCGATCTCGGATCGCTTGACGAACGGTATTGGTGAGAAGGGCTTGAATCCTCATATTGAACCTTTCATCATTTCATCATCGATCGAACTTGTTCCGAGTAAATCTCCTCTAAGCTTTCCCGCACCGGCGTTAGGCTTAAAATCTTTCCTCCATTTTTTCGAATGTCATCGATCACAACATTCACGTTATTAAGATTTTCCATTCGAACGAGCCACTCTCCCAACTCCACCGATCTCTCCACAGGAACCCCTGAAATCTTTTGCAACCTTTGAGGCTCAACACCGGAAACCCACACTTCGTAAGCCTTTACTTTTCCCTCCATCAAGGATTTTAGGGGCCCACAGTAAGTCATTTTCCCCGCCACTAGAAACCCAATTCGGTCACAGATGACCTCGACATCGTAAAGAATGTGGGAACTCAATAGAATCGTTGTCCCTCGCCTTTTGAGATCCAAGATCAGATCGCGGATCTCTTTGCGGCCGACAGGGTCTAACCCGCTCATCGGCTCGTCCAGGATCAGGAGTGGGGGTTGATTGATGAGAGCTTGAGCGATCCCAATCCTTTGTAACATCCCTTTGGAATAGCTACGAAGCAGCCGATCTTTAAAAGGGGCGAGTCCGACTTTTTCGAGAAGGGCTGTCACCCGTTGTGATCGCTCCGACCCCTGAATTCCAAAAAGGTTGGCGCAGAGGTGGAGGAATTCCTCTCCGGTGAGATAGTCGTAAAAGTAAGGTTGTTCGGGGAGAAAACCGATCTTCTGTTTCACCGCCACACTCAATTCAGAATCTCCAAAGAAAAGGACCTTCCCCTGATTCGGCCGGAGAAGTCCCACCAAACATTTGAGAAGAGTCGTTTTGCCAGCGCCGTTGTGACCCACGAGTCCAAAGGCCTCTCCTTCATGGACCTCAAAACTCACCCCATCGATGATCTTTTCCGGAATTCGCCAAAACCCTTTTGGGAAAGTCTTAACGAGGGAATCGATTCGAATCGCGGAGGGCTTCATGAGGGACCCTCCTCTTGGAGATGCCTCTGCATCCCCTCGGGAAGTTTTCCTTGTTCCAGCTCTCGAATCTTCTCAAGAAGTGTCCTGCGAACCTCTTCATCTTCGGTCGATTCATACATTTGATAAAGAAACTGGAGAGCCGCTTGAAAATCCCCCATCCCCGCGTAAAGACTGGCCGCAAATTTAGGGAGATAGGCCGGATGCCCCGGGAGCCCGGCCGCTTTAGAGATGTAACCCGCCGCGGTTTGAAGATCCCCTAAAAAATAGAAATGGTTGAAGCCGAGGTTAAAGTAGAACCACCAGTCGTTTGGAAACTGGAGGATCGCTTTTTCCAGCAAGGCGTTGCTTTTCTGAACATGCTCCGAATAAAATGCCAAAAGAAGAGAGCTGTAAAGATAGACTTTTCGAAACTCGGGATCGAGATCGGTAATCACATCGGCCATCCGATAAAGATAGGGATACGTGGCGGGATCGGCGTTTCGAGCTCCATAGGTGGCAATGGTTTTTAGCCACATCCAATCCGAGACGAGGGGATCGTACCCCAAACTCACAACCTTCAAAAGTTCAGCACGTGGGATTAAATAGGTCTCCGCTATGGGACGCAAAGATAGGATCTTTTGCCGATATTGCTGGACGGCGCACAAAGAACCTGTCCAAGTCACTAACAGGAGAACAAATAACAGATTAGTTTTGTAGCGATCTCGATTCATATCCCCACCAAAACAACAAACGATAGACAGAGAAAGACCCTCCCAAGCCCTTTGGGAGGGTCTCTTTCCATTATTTCATCACACCGAACACCGAGCCTTAATAGATTCCAGCAGCCGAGGTCTGACTGATCTGGGTGTTGGGCGCGATCGTGAATGTGGAAAGGACTGAATCCCCATCCGCATCACAAGTTCCTGTCGCTAGAAAGGCCGTCGCACTGGCGCCCGTCACCTGATAAGTGCAGTAAACATCCCCGGTAGGAGCCCAACCTATGGCACCGAAAGCACCGGTTCCCGCTCCAGAGGTCGGCCATAGTGTGGTCGATGACCCTGGCGTTGTTCCCAAACTCCTCGGTGGGGTCTCGGCGGCGTTCAGATAGAGCGAGGTTTCGACATTGTAGGCAATCTCCGCCGTGCGAATGCCTCCAAGATTCGCCCTAACCTCCGAGAGTTTCGACTTCCTCTGGTAATTCAGGAAGTTCGGCACTGCGATTGCAGCTAAGATCCCGATGATGGCCACCACGACCATCAACTCGACCAAGCTGAACCCTTTTTTATCTTTAATTATCTTCATGATTTTTCTCCTTTCCTGTCTTATTTTTCAATGGACCCTCTATCGATAACCGACTCTTCTGGTTAAAAGATTATGCAATCTTCGTGCCAACTCGCTATTCCAGAGTCCGCAATAATGTAAACTATAAGTGTTTGATTTTTATTGATTTTTTAAGAATATCTCTCAACAGAGTGGAGATCCAGAGTGAAAAAAATCGTCACTTTACAAAAT
>JACQOV010000077.1 GCA_016202395.1 Deltaproteobacteria bacterium | reverse complement strand
TTCAGAACGTCGTGAGACAGTTCGGTCCCTATCTGTTGTGGGCGTAGGATACTTGAGAGGAGCTCTCTCTAGTACGAGAGGACCGAGAGGGACGGACCTCTAGTGTACCAGTTGTCACGCCAGTGGCACCGCTGGTTAGCTATGTCCGGAAGGGATAACTGCTGAAAGCATCTAAGCGGGAAGCCCACCTCGAGATGAGGTATCCCGTACCGTAAGGTACCTAAAGGCCCCTTGTAGACTACAAGGTTGATAGGCCGGAGGTGTAAGCGCGGCAACGCGTTCAGCCAACCGGTACTAATAGGCCGTGTGGCTTCATCATTTTAGCATCTAGCACCTCAGTGCGATGTTTTGGAGGCACTATCCATTAGCATATTCAGGCTTTGGACGTTAGTTTCAGTTTCTAGTGACCAGAGCGAAGGGGAAACACCCGTTCCCATTCCGAACACGGTCGTTAAGCCCTTCAGCGCCGATGGTACTTCCTCGATTAACGTGGAGGGAGAGTAGGACGTCGCTAGGATTAAATTTCCCCCGTCGGGCAAAGATTCGGCGGGGGATTTTTTTATGAGGAGATCCCCCCTTTGTCCCAACTGGGTGAAGAAAGAAGATATCCACGTCAAGCGGTCGAGTATCCCGCCGAAATTTGGATTCGGCGAGGTGAGGAAGCTCGAGGCACTTTTGTGGATTGTGGCGTGCGAGGTGTCCTGCGCGACATTAGCTTGTCGGGTGTTGGGATGGATGATATCCGGAGTTTCAATGTTCGTGGGTGGGGATGGCGTTCGTTCCTAACTGAAAAATCGATGCTCAAGATCCTTGTTCACACTTCTAGAAGTCGTGTTGAACTTTGGGGATCTATTGTGTGGGTTCAGGAACAAAACCAAAAGGGCCGTATTGGCATCCGCTTGATCTCAATCTCGCAAGAGGATCTAAAGAGTCTTACCCCGTCCACGCTAGGAAACTAGTTTTAACGCTATTTTCCTTCGATTGAGGCGCTTTTCCTTCGGCAGAACAACAATAAAACTAGACCCTTCTCCGAGCTTGCTTTCAACAAGGATCTTCCCTTTATGTTTCTCAACAATGGAGTTCGCAATGGAGAGCCCTAATCCGCTTCCCGCCACTTTTTGAACATGGTGGTGAGATCCACGATAAAAACGTTCAAAAATCCGCTCTTGATCTGTGGGATGAATCCCAATCCCTGTGTCTTGAACTTGCACATAGAGATCACTCCCCTCGGAATAGGCCTTGATATGAATCTCTCCTTCCAAAGTGTAATGAACCGCGTTTGCAATGAGATTGGAGAATACTTGCCGAAGTTTTTCAGGTTCTCCATAAAGTTTGAGATCTCCTTCCGTTGCGATAAAGATGCGAAGTTTTTTAGCATCCGCGATCATTCGGTAATCTTGGACTACCCGTTGAAGCGTCTCTTCCAGATTCATCCATTTGAGATTAAGATCTTCCTCAGGTCTTTCTAGGGATTCCAGCTCCAAGAGGGTGTCCACAAGTCCTTGCATCCGATCGAGGTTTCCGGAAACATTTTTAATGAACTGCTTTTGTTGATGACTCAAGGTTCCACAACGGCCTGACAGGAGGAGATCGGTATACCCTCTCATGGGGGTCAGAATTTTTCTGAGTTCATGAGATACATTGGCTAGAGATTCCTCTCGCATCTCGGCTTGGCGGGCAAGCTTTCCTCTCATGGACCTTATCTTTTGGAATAGCCCGAAGAGCAACGCGATTGTCGCAATGACCGATCCTGCAAGAATAGCGCTATCTACTAAAGACATACTCCGTTGTTTTATGCAAAGATCATGCCAGAAGTTAGTATGTAACTAGTTGAATTTATTAGTTATTTTAATATGATTTTGGGAGAGGTGGTTCCTTTTGACACACCTTTCAAGCTGAAATAAAGAAATTCACCTTTATTATCAAATAGTTAAATAACATCTAGTCCGACAGGGGAGGGATGAAAAAATTTCAGACCTCAAGTTGGCCGTCGCGTAATTGAATAATACGGTCTCCGTACCGAGCGGCGCGTTCATCATGAGTCACCATGACAACGGTGCATCGTTGGTCTTTTTGGAGGGTTTGGAGGAGTTGGAGGATCTCACCCCCGGTTTTAGAGTCGAGGTTTCCCGTCGGCTCATCGGCCAGAATCAGTGTAGGATCATGAACGAGAGCTCGACAGATAGCGACCCTTTGCATCTCTCCACCAGAAAGTTCATCGGGTCGGTGGTTTTTTCTCGTGTTCAATCGCACTTTCTCGAGGAGCGCCTCCGCTTTTGGGATGATCGAGGAGAGAGACTTGCCATCGAGCAAAAGAGGGAGCGTCACGTTTTCTAGAGCGGTTAAGGTGGGTAGCAGGTTAAAACTTTGGAAGATAAATCCCACATGACGTCTTCGAAACAAGGAGAGTTCATTGTCGTTGAGTTTGTGAAGCTCCTGATTTTGTATAAAAATCTCTCCGGAGGTCAGGCGGTCCAGAGCGCCAATCAGGTGAAGCAGAGTGCTTTTTCCAGAGCCGCTGGGTCCCATGATAGACACAAATTGTCCCGACTGGATTTGGAGGGAGAGATTTTGAATGGCTCGAACCTCTTTTCCCCCTGGGTCATAGATTTTTGTTACATTTTTTAGCTCAATCATAGGCTAGTCATAGGTTAGTCAAGGGCTAGTCAAGAGCTACAAGTTATGGTACATTAGCACAAATTTTATAGGCTGCAAATCATAGGAGAGCCATTCGATGTCTGGACATTCAAAATGGAGCACCATTAAGCATAAAAAGGCCAAAGAGGACGCGGTTCGAGGGAAGATTTTTACAAAATTGATTCGTGAGATTACAGTGGCTGCCCGCACCGGAGGATCCGGAGATGCCAATGCCAATCCCCGTTTAAGGTCGGCCATCCTGACTGCAAAAACGGTCAACATGCCCAAAGCCAACATTGAAAACGCAATCAAGAAGGGGACAGGAGAACTTCAAGGGGTTTCCTATGAAGAAACCACTTATGAAGGGTATGGTCCGTCAGGAATCGCCGTTTTTGTAGAGGCTTTAACGGATAACAAAAATCGGACCGTTCCTGAGATCCGAAATTGCTTTACCAAACACGGTGGAAATCTGGGAGAGGCTGGATGCGTCTCTTGGATGTTTCACCGGAAAGGTTTCTTTACCTTTGAAAAGGGGAAAATCGATGAAAATCTCTTGATGGAGGTAGCCTTAGAGGCGGGGGCCGATGACGTGGTGGATAATGAAAAGGATGGTTTGATTGAAGTTTACACCGATCCACTAAAATTCTCGGATGTAAAAGAGAAGTTAGATGCCAAAGGGCTGCAATACACAGTTTCCGAGATCAGTCGCATCGCACAAAATACGGTTCCTATCTCTGGAATTGAAGCAAAAAGATTGCTTGCCTTGATTCAAGCCCTTGAAGACATGGACGATGTCCAAAAAGTTTACGCTAATTTTGATATCAGCAATGAAGAGATGGAGCGTCTCTCCGCCTAGCGTATAGCGTATAGCGAATAGCGTATAGGCAGAAAAACTATACGCTATACGCTAACTCCTGTACGCTCATGAGAATTTTAGGTATTGATCCGGGGACCCTTTCTACGGGTTATGGGTTCATCGAAAAGGATGGGACGAGGCCTCATCATCTGGATAATGGAGAGATTGTCCCTCCCAAGAATTTGTCGATTTCGCAGCGTCTTAAATGGATTCATGATCACCTGATCGATTTAATAGGTTGTCATCAACCGGAGGTCCTTGCTGTCGAGGATATTTTTTATTCCAAGAACGTTCAGAGTTCCATTCGCTTAGGTTATGCTCGGGGTGTTGTTCTTCTCGCTGGAGCTCAAAGGGGCTTAGAAGTTCGAGAATACAGTCCAATGGAGGTGAAACTCGCAGTGGTCGGATATGGTCGGGCGACAAAAGAGCAGGTGCAGGAAATGGTCAAGCGGCTTTTAAAAATACAAATTTCATCCAATCTAAATGCTTCCGATGCCTTAGCGACAGCGATTTGTCATGCTCACACAGACTCCGCAAGGTTTAATGATTCACGCCCTATGCTTCACTCCATGGGAGGTTTTGTGAATCGATGATTGCAAGCATCCAAGGAAAGATTTTGCGGAAGGCGGTCCACTCCGTGATTATTGAGGCCAGTGGCGTGGGTTATGAACTCCATGTCTCGTTGAAAACGCATTCTCAGCTTCCCAATGAAGGAGAAATTGTTCAACTCTGGGCCTATACGCATCTTCGAGAGAATCTTATCGAACTCTATGGTTTCTTCGATCTCAAAGAGAAAGAGGTTTTTGAGCGTCTGATTCAGGTTTCTGGAGTGGGACCTCGGCTCGCTCGCAATATTCTCTCAGGAATTGAAGCGGAAGAATTGGTAGGAGCCATTGTTCATCGAGAAAAAGGGAGGCTTCAATCCATTCCGGGTATCGGGGCCAAAATTGCTGAAAGATTGATCATAGAGCTCAAAGAAAAATTTGAGAATGAATGGGCTACTGCATCCAAGACTGGAAGCGGGGGAAGGATCCAAGAAGATGCCCTTTCCGCCTTGCTAAATTTGGGTTATAAGCGGCGAGATGTGGAAAAGATTGTTCAAGAGGCATGCGAAAAGGAGAGCCAAGATGTGCAGAAGGTGGTTAAAGAATCGTTGCGTCAATTAGCCCGTTAGTTTTATGGAACAAAAGCAAGACAGATTTTCCACTTCAGAGCTATCTCCTCAAAAAGGGGAAGAGGATCAGCTTTTTGAGGCCTCCATTCGTCCTAAGCGTTTTGAAGACTACGTAGGACAGATCCAGGTGAAGGAGAGTCTCAAAATCTTTGTTCAAGCGGCTAGAAACCGTGGCGATGCCTTGGATCATGTTTTGGTCTCTGGCCCTCCCGGGCTAGGCAAAACCACGCTAGCCAATATCCTCGCGCAAGAAATGGGAGTCGGACTGCGGGCAACCTCAGGTCCCGTGATTGAGCGTTCTGGCGATTTAGCGGCGATTCTCACCAACTTGGAACATAACGACATTCTCTTTATTGATGAGATTCATCGATTGAATCCTGCGGTTGAGGAGATCCTTTATCCCGCCATGGAAGATTTTCAGATCGATTTGGTGATTGGTCAAGGGCCCAGCGCCCGAACTCTAAAACTCGATCTTCCGAGATTTACCTTGGTCGGAGCCACCACACGCAGCGGTTTGCTGACAGCTCCCTTGAGGGATCGATTCGGATTTACGGCGAGGCTGGAATATTATAATGCCGAGGAGCTTTTCCTGATCTTGACGCGGTCTGCCGATATTCTTCAAGTGCATTGTGAGGAGTCCGGGATTCGAGAGATTGCAGGTCGTTCTCGGGGAACCCCCCGTGTGGCCAACCGTTTGCTCCGGCGCGTTCGAGATTACGCTCAGGTCAAAGGGGAAGGGGTCATCACACTCCTATTGGCTCGCCAGGCCCTAGAGTTGCTCGAAGTGGATCATCAAGGATTTGACAAGATGGATCGAAGAATCCTTCTCACCCTCATTGAAAAATTTAATGGTGGACCTGTGGGTGTGGAAACCCTTTCCGCCGCTATTAGTGAAGAGAAAGAGACCATTGAGGATGTCTACGAGCCTTTTTTGATCCAAGGAGGGTTTGTGGATCGTACCTCTCGGGGACGCGTTGCCACTCGTCTTGCCTATCAACACCTTGGCCTTCCTTTCCATAAAGACGCTCAAGAAAAGCTTTTTTAGTTAAGGGCACCTCTAAAAACTATCTTCTACTGCAAAATCATGCTCTGGCCTACGACTACGTCGGATTTCACAAAAAGTCCTCAACGTACCTTCCAGGTACGTTTCCGGGCTTTTTGCTCATCCTCCTTGTCTC
>JACQOV010000073.1 GCA_016202395.1 Deltaproteobacteria bacterium | reverse complement strand
GAGACAAGGAGGATGAGCAAAAAGCCCGGAAACGTACCTGGAAGGTACGTTGAGGACTTTTTGTGAAATCCGACGTAGTCGTAGGCCAGAGCATGATTTTGCAGTAGAAGATAGTTTTTTAGAGGTGCCCTAAAGCATTGAATGTGTCTAATCCTACTCGCTCATCAATATCACCCCAAGTACCGCCTGGTTTTTGCGGCGAATCGGGATGAGTTTCCGAATCGTCCTACGGCTCCAGCCGCATTTTGGGAGGAAGACCCTAACATCCTTGCCGGCAAAGATCTGCTGAAGGGAGGGACGTGGTGTGGGGTCAGTAAAATCGGACGATTTGCGGCGCTGGCCAATATCCGAGATCCGAAAGCCCATCGCGATGGGGCTCCTTCTCGCGGGTTGTTAGTCAGCAATTTCTTGAAAGGAAAAGAAAGTTCCGAGGAGTATCTCCAAAAAATAGAAAAAGAGGCCCGAGAGTATAATCCTTTTGGTTTGCTGGCGGGAGACAAATCGGATCTTTTCTACTTTTCGAATCGTGTTAGGAAATCCCAGAAGCTGGAACCTGGCCTCTATGGCTTGAGCAATCATTTATTGGATACCCCTTGGCCCAAAGTCAAAAGAGGGAAAGGAAAACTTAAAGCCATTCTTTCTCGAGAATCTTTCTCGGCCGAAGATCTGTTGGATCTACTCGCAGACACAACCCCTGCTCGCGATTCAGAGCTTCCAGACACCGGCGTTGGACTAGAGCTAGAACGAATGCTTTCCCCTATCTTCATTAAAAGCCCCACCTACGGCACCCGCGCCTCCACCATTATTTTGATTGATACAGAAAACAACGTCACTTTTATAGAAAAGACCGCTAAATCTCAAAAATATCAATTTAAGTTACAATAATTCTCTTAAAGAAAAGGAACCCAACCCCAAGGATTTCGCGACGGAGGGGTGAGCGAGTTGGCCTTTCCAAAGGTGGACGCCACTTCGAAGCTCGGCGCTTTTTTGAAGAGCCTTCTCAATGCCAAAGCGGGCGAGTTGTTTTAAATAAGGGAGACTCTGAGAGGACAAAGCCCGTGTGGCAGTCCGAGAAACGAGCGATGGAATATTTTGAACGCCATAATGAAGAACGCCGTGGTGGACGTAAATGGGCGAGTCATGAGTCGTCGGTCGGATCGTCTCGATACATCCCCCTTGATCAATCGCAACATCGACGATGACAGAACCTCGGGGCATGCCCCGAACCATGGCCTCTGTAACAACGGTTGGAGCTTTGGCTCCAGGAACCAAAACCGCTCCGATGAGAAGATCCACATTTTTTAACTCCTTTTCGATTCGCTTCGCAGAGGACAACGCTACTTTCACCCCTCGATATTGCCGTCGAATCGACCGGAGGAGTTTGTGATTTACATCTAAAACAACCACCCGCGCCCCCATGCCGGAGGCAACTTGAAGGGCATTCCTCCCAACGGTTCCCCCTCCTAAAATCACCACTTTTCCAGGACGCGCTCCAGAGATGCCGGAAAGAAGCACCCCTCTCCCACCCTGATTCTTCTCCAAAAAATGGGCTCCAACCTGAACAGAAAGTTTCCCCGCAATCTCACTCATCGGAGCAAGCAATGGGAAGGAGCCATCTTTCTTCTGGACAGTCTCAATCCCAAAGCCGATAATTTTTCGCTCCAGAAGAGCAAGGGTCAGTTTTTTTGAACTCGCCAAGTGAAGAAAACCGAATAGAGTCTGGCCAGGCCGAAGCAAAGAATATTCCTTAGGGAGAGGCTCTTTGACTTTGACAACGATATCGGCTCGCTCGAAAAGCTCCTGGCGTGAAACGAGAGCGGCTCCGGCCTCTGCGTACTCGGAATCGGTAAAACCACTTTTTTCTCCTGCCCCTCGTTCCACCAAAATGGTTTGGCCGAGTTTGCGTAAAGCGCTCGCGCCATCGGGAATCAGACCGACTCGATTCTCCCCTGTTTTAATCTCCTTGGGAACGCCAAATATCATGATGCCTTTGCCGATGGAACACGCATCGATTCAATTAAGATTTGAGCCACCTCAGCTCGAGAAAATTCGGGAGGCGGCAATTCTCCCGCTCGAAGCATCTCCCGAACCTTGGTGCCACTGAGTGTGACATGTTGGTCCGGATCATGAGGACACGTTTTAAGCGAGGCCATGTTTCCACACGCCTTGCAATAAAAGGTGTAATCAAAGAACAACGGCGTAATTTCCAAAATTTTGGGATCAAACTCATCGAATATCTTTTGGGCATCGAAGGAGCCATAAAATTTTCCGACTCCAGCATGATCCCGTCCCACAATAAAATGGCTGCAACCGTAATTTTTACGCATAATGGCATGAAGAATCGCCTCCCGCGGCCCGCCATATCGCATCGGCGCTGGAAGAACCCCTAAAACCACCCGCTCCTTTCGGTAATATTTTTCAACAATGGTCTCATAGCTCTTCATTCGGATTTCCGCTGGAACATCATCGTCTTTGGTTTTCCCGACAAGCGGATGCAAGAAAAGCCCATCGACAATCTCCATCGCGCATTTCTGAATATATTCATGGGCACGATGAATCGGATTGCGGGTTTGGAATCCCACAACGCGCTGCCAACCTCGCTCAGAAAATATCTTACGGGTCTGCTCCGGCGTTAAACGATTTTTTGGGAACTCGCTTTGATTAGGAAGCTCCAGAACCTGAAGAGGCCCCGCCACGATCACATCCCCCGATTGAAATAGAAAATCGACGCTCGGATGAGAGCGATCGATGGTTTTATAGACCTTGGCGGCCTCATTCTCCTTATTCCCTGAAAAAACTTCTTGCACCTCTAAAAGAGCAAGAAGAGTCCCTTGAGAATCTTTGAGGGCTATCGACTTCCCCTCTTTCAACCTCTTTGATTCCTCCTGAGAAACTCGAAGTGTGATCGGAATCGTCCAAGGAAGGCCATTTGCCAGATGCATCTTTTCAACAATCGATGCGTAATCTTTAATTCCCACAAACCCCTCGAGGGGGCTGTAGCCTCCAATCCCAAACATCTCGATGTCCGAAACCGTTCTTTCATCCACGGCCAATTGCGGCAATCCCTTCGCTTGATCCAAAAGCGCCTTTCGCTTTGCCTCCGGCGCCAATCGAATCTTTAACTCTCCACCATGCGGCTTAATCAATCCCATCTTCCATTTCCTCCTTTCACGTTCCTATCATTCCCCAACGTTGATGAATCTTTTTCTCCACGCGCCGAAATAACAACTGATCCACACACAAACCAAACACAATAATCACCACCATCACCGCCAGCACCTCATCCATATTGTTAAGCTCTCGTCCCTTCATCAAAAGATAGCCCAAGCCGAGATTGCCAAAAATCATCTCTCCCGCAATGAGCGACCGCCACGCAAAAGCCCACCCTTGTTTCATCCCCGTCACAATGGCTGGAAGGGTCGCTGGAATTAACAGACGCCAGTAAAATTGGAACCCTTTCGCTCCCAAATTCCGAGCCACGTTGACGTACAAAGGAGAGATTCCTCGAACACCGGCATCGGTCGCAATCACAATCGACTGGAAAGCCCCCATGACTACAATAAATAGAATCGCCCCCTCACTCAAACCAAACCAAAGGATCGCCAAAGGGAACCACGCAATGCTCGGAAGGGATTGCAATCCCACCAATAAAACACCCAGTGTCTGATCGAGAACCTGAACACGCCCAATCAAAAGGCCTAGCAAGACTCCTCCAACCACTGAAAGCCCATACCCCAAAAGAATCCGCCAAAGGCTCACACCAATTCCTATTAGAATGGAACCGTCTTTAACACCATCGATCAAGGTAGATCCAATGGCCGAGGGAGACGGGAAAAGATAATCGGGCCAAAGCTCGGCCCTAGATCCCGCTTCCCAGATTCCGATCAATAAGATCAAAAAGATCAGACTTTTGAGTCGACCAGTCACTATCCATCTCCTTACTCATAACCCGTTCAATCTCCTCGCGGAGTTCCTTTAGGATTAAACTTGCGAGCTCCCCAACCTCCACACTATTGAGCGAACGAGGGCGAGGAAGCGTCACACAAAGCTCTTTCTTGATCCGACCTGGCTGAGAAGACAAAACCAGAACTCGATCTCCCAGGCAAACCGCCTCTCGAACGTTGTGTGTGACAAAAACGATCGTTTTCTTCGTTCGAGCCCAGATATCTTGAAGCTCACCCGACAAAATATCGCGGGTCTGAGAATCGAGCGCCGCAAACGGTTCATCTAAAAGCAGCACCTTTGGATTCATCGCCAAAGCCCGGGCGATGGCCACCCGCTGACGCATCCCTCCAGAGAGCTCATGAACGTAGCTCCCCGCAAATCGAGAAAGGTGAACCATCTTTAAAAAACTCATCGCAATCTGATGACGCTGCTGCGGTGGAACACCCGCAATCTTCAAGCCGTATCCGACATTCTGACGAACGTTGAGCCAGGGGAAGAGCCCCGCATCTTGGAAAATCACAATTCGATCAGTTCCCGGCCCTTTCACCTCTTCACCATTCATCCAGACTCGACCTTGATCGGGGGGCTGAAGCCCCGCAATAATATTGAGCAGCGTCGACTTGCCGCAACCGGAGGGCCCCACCAAACACAAAAACTCCCCTTCCCTTGCTTCGAAGTTAATCTCCTCCAAAGCCGATAAGGTTCCATGGCGAGTCGGAAAGATCTTCGATAAATTTTCTACTTTAAGTCGCATCGTTTTAAGGAATCTGTTTCAAAGTTTTATCAAGAAATCTCAGATCCCAAATGTCATCCACCCCTTCAATCGATCCTTTTAAGTAGCCGATCTGAGCGGATCGACGAGCCATCTCTCGAAACGAATCTTTTAAAGGATCAAAGGTAAACTCCAATCGGCTCCAGCCGGCCGAGAAAACCGGAGGATCCATGTCCAGCTGAGCCAGCCTTTTGATCTCGCTACGAGTCAAATCACGAGCCTCCTCCGAATGGGACCGAATCCAGCGAATGGTTTGGACATGCCCCGCCATCCACTGTTCAACCCATTGGGGATGTTTTTCCAAAAACGGTTGAGAGGCGATTAAAAGAACCGTAAGATAATGCCCCTGCGGCCAAAGAGAGGCCTCCTCGAAAAGGATCTTGCCACTGCCTTTCAAGATGAGCTGAGAAACCCAAGGCTCAATCGTCCAAACACCGTCGATCTCCCCACGGAGAAGCAATGGAAGCTGCATCGGGTTCTCGACCGGGATCACTGAGACTGTCCCTCCTTGCTCTTTCGTTTGGAGTCCCACCTCCGAAAGCCAGTAACGAAGGGCGATATCTTGTGTGTTGCCAATCTGAGGAGTGGCTAACCTTTTCCCATGGAGGTCCAAAGAAGTGACGATGGAAACCCCTTGCCGCACCACCAAGGCCGCCCCACCCGAGGTCACTCCGGCTAATGCTTTAAATCCCTTTCCCTTGGATCGGAAGTAACCATTCAACGCAGGACCGGGCCCCAGATAGGCCAAATCGATCTCTCCGGCCAAAACCGCCTCGACAATGGAAGGACCGGCGTTGAAAAGTTGGGGCTTGATCTGGATGCTCGCTCCCAACTCTTGGGCCAATAATCCCTCCGCCAACCCCACAAACGCGGGAGCATGAGTGAGATTGGGCATCACCGCCACCCGAATGACTTGCTCTTTAGGCTCTTTCGGTTGACAGTTCGCAAGAAGTGAAAGAACCCCAAGCGCCACTAAAATGTTACGTCGCGCTAAAATAGCGATCTCCTCTGTCAGGGAAAATAGTAACAATCACCCCTTCTTTTAAATCATGGGCCACCTGCAGCGCAGCCCACAAAGCCGCCCCCGAGGAATGCCCCACCAACAATCCCTCCTCTTTCGAAAGTCGTTCCGCAATTTTATAAGCCTCTTCCGTGGGAACAGAAATTTTCTGATCCAGCTCCTCTTCGTGGTAAATCGTGGGCACAATCGAGGTGGCCATGTGTTTCAATCCCTCCAAACCGTGAAGACCGTTTTCGGGCTCGGCAGCCACCACCTGAATCTTTGGATTGAACTCTTTCAACCGTCTCCCCGTCCCCATGACGGTCCCACTCGTTCCGATCCCGGCAACAAAATGAGTCACTTTTCCCCCCGTCTGCTCGTAAATCTCAATCCCTGTTGTTTCGTAATGGGCTCGAGGATTGGCTTCATTAGCGTATTGCCCTGGAACAAAGTATTTATCAGGCTCTTTCTTCATCAATTCACTCACTTTAAGCTGCGCCCCATCGGTCCCGGTCATGGGATCGGTAAGAATCATCTCCGCTCCATACGCTTTCACCGTAAGCACCCGCTCTTTCGACACATTGGCAGGCATCACCAAGGTCACTCGATACCCCTTTACGGCCCCAATCATGGCATAGGCAATTCCGGTGTTTCCAGAGGTAGCATCCAGGATGATCTTTTCCCTCGTAAGTTTCCCATTACTCTCCCCTTCTTCAATCATCCAAAGAGCAGGGCGATCCTTCACAGAGCCACCGGGATTGAACCATTCCGCTTTAGCATAAATCTCGACCGGGGCCACCTTCTTGGCTAAGTTACGAATTCGAACCAAAGGAGTGCCACCAATCTGCTCCAAGATGGACTCGCCCTCAAGCGCTCTTTTCCGCAACATCGCCTTGGAATATTTCATCATCCCTCAACGATGCTCTGTTCAATCGGATCGACTTGAACCCCCTCGCTGCGCAACCACTGAACCCCTTTTTCGATCGCACCGGAAGGCCCCGAGAGCTCCACGGCAATCAATCCAACCTCTTCGGTGACGGAGCTGTTCCGAATGTTGACGACTAGATCAAACCTTTTAATCAACTCATAAATGAGCGGTTTCCGGATGAGTTTTTGCGGGTAAGTGAGATAAAATTTCCGGGTCTCCCCTTTTTTCTTGCCGCGACTCGATGAACGAGGCATTAGTCCCTCCCCCCTGCGATCGCAGGAACAATGGAGACCTCGTCTCCACTCCTTAGAGGGGTATCGAGGTTCTTCAAGAATCGGATATCCTCGTTGTTCACATAAACATTCACGAAGCGTCGGACCTGCCCCTTTTCATCGCACAGACGCTCCCGAATCCCTTTGTACTGGGATTCCAAACCCCGGATTAACTCTTCAACGTTCGCTGCTTGAACCTCCACCTCTTCTTTCCCTTGGGTTAACTGACGAAGAGGAGTGGGAATTCGCACTTTAACTGCCATGTTGACCTCCTTATTGCTTCATGAGTTCATCGAACTCTCGTAGATGAGGACCTATCACTTTAACCTTGGAAAGATGTTCTGAGATAACTTCCTGTGTCTTAAGCCCATTCCCCGTGATCGAAATCACAACCGATTCATCGTGAGGAATCCTGCCCTGATCAATCAGTTTCTTCGCGGCGGCCACAGTGACGCCACCGGCAGTCTCCGTAAAGATCCCCTCGGTCTCCGCCAAGAGAATCATGGCCTCGACAATCTCTTCGTCGGTGGCGATCTCCCCCCACCCTTTCGATTGCCGCATCACCCCCATCGCATAGAAACCATCGGCAGGGTTTCCGATGGCAAGCGATTTCGCGATTGTCTTGGGTTTTACCGGTCGAAAAAGCTCCGACTCTTCATGAATGGCGGTCACGATGGGAGCGCAACCGGCCGCCTGGGCTCCATAAACTTTCGGATGAATATCCTTCACCAAACCCAACATGGCAAATTCCTTAAAGGCCTTGTTAATCTTGGTAATCAACGATCCTCCCGCCATCGGAACGACAATGTGCTGTGGCATCTTCCACCCCAACTGTTCCATGATCTCGTAGCCAAAGGTCTTGGATCCTTCGGCGTAATAGGGGCGAATATTGATATTGACGAAGGCCCATCCATATTTCCCTGCGACCTCCGAACACAAACGGTTGACCTCGTCGTAATTCCCTCGAACTCCAATCAGATGGGCTCCATAAACCAAAGTCCCCAAAATCTTTCCTTGCTCCAGATCGTGCGGAACGAAGATGTAACTTTGGATCCCTCCTGCAGCGGCATGGGCCGCCACCGAGTTGGCAAGATTCCCTGTGGAAGCGCACGCAACCACCTTAAAATCAAACTCCACCGCCTTTGAGATGGCAACTGAGACGACCCGATCTTTAAAAGAGAGGCTTGGATAGCAAACGGCATCGTTCTTGATGTAGAGTTCCTTCACCTTCAAAGCCTGAGCCAAATTCTTGGCTCGAATTAAAGGGGTATAACCGGCCTGAGTCCCAACGATCGGATCGCCATCCAAGGGTAAGAGTTCCCGATAACGCCACATGTTCGGCTCTCGCGACTCGATTCTGTCTCGAGAGAGGGCTTTCTCAATCTTGTCGTAAAGATAGTCGACCTCCAAAGGGCCAAAGCAGAACTCACACACATGGAGTGGCTCTTTAGGGAAGGGTCTCCCACATTCTCGACATTTTAGGCCTTTAACGTAACTCATTCAAAAAGTCTCCCCATGCTTGGATATCGCTCCCCCGAATCGGGAACAACGGTCACCACATTTTTCCCTGCGTCCAAACGCTCCGCCACTTTTAAAGCGGCGCAGATCGCCGCCCCTGCCGAAATGCCGATCAGCAATCCTTCGACGTGGGCCATCCGTTTCGCGGTGTGATAAGCCTCCTCATCCGTCACCGCAACGACTTCATCAATAATCTTGGTGTTCAAAACTTTTGGGATGAAACCGGCGCCGATCCCCTGAATTCGATGAGGCCCAGGGCGACCTCCCGAAAGAACAGAAGAGCTCTTAGGCTCCACCGCAACGATTTTGGTAGAAGAATTCTTGGCTTTGAGAACCTCTCCTACACCGGTCAAGGTTCCACCGGTTCCAACCCCTGCGACAAAGGCATCGACCGGTCGCTCCCCCATCCATTCTAAGATCTCAGGCCCCGTGGTCTTGCGATGGATTTCAGGATTGGCTGGGTTTTCGAATTGCAACGGTATAAAATAGCCTGAATGTTGTGAGACGATCTCTTGAGCCTTCTCTACGGCATCGACCATCCCCCGATCGGCGGGTGTGAGGATCACCTCCGCTCCAAAGGCCTGAAGGACAGATCGACGCTCTAAACTCATCCCCTCCGGCATCGTAAGAATGAGCCGGTACCCTTTAACCGCAGCCACCAACGCCAAGCCAATTCCGGTGTTTCCGCTAGTAGGCTCCACAATCGTTGCTCCTGGCTTGAGAGCCCCGCGTCTTTCCGCATCCTCGACCATGTTCCGCGCGATCCGATCCTTAACGCTTCCACCCGGATTAAAGTACTCCAGCTTCACAAAGACGCAGGCGCCTCCTTTCGGAACCATTCGATGAAGAAGCAGCATCGGCGTTTTTCCAATAAGATCTAGAACTGTCCGTTTGTCATCTGTCATAAAAAAATCCTTCCACGATGGGATCTTAAATAAAATACATTACCTTTTTTTCTAGTTCACTGGGAAGCCCCGCTTGACGCCCTTTTTCACAAAGGGTTTCAAGATCGATCTCCTCCAACCGCTCTTCAACAACCCTTTCCACCTCCTGCCATACCTCTTTGGAAAGATAGACCTCCGTGATAGGAAGCTCCATCTTTTTCCTCCGACCCGCTTTAAAAGAACGGACCAGACTCCCTTCCGCCGCACGGATAACGTCGGCAACCTTAATCTCCGACAAAGATCGAGACAGATAATATCCCCCATGGGGCCCCCGACGGCTTTTTAAAATACCACCTCTTCGCAATGACTGGAAGATCTGTTCTAAATATCTGGCGGAGATTCCTTGACGCTCAGAGATCTCCCTCACACGACTCGGCTCTCCGGCATTATGATAGGCCATATCGAAAACGGCTCGAACGCTATAGCGAGCTTTAGTGGATATTTTTAGCATAAAAAAGTAGAGATTGTTTAACAAACCTCACAATTTTTGTCAAGAATTTGTCAAGGATTGGATGACAAGGAGATAAGACCGTGATAGAGTGACACAATGATGAAAGCTATCGTGATTCCAAAACATGGGGAACCGGAGGTTTTTGAAGAGCGCCAACTCCCTGACCCAGAATTAAAGCCGACCGAGGTTTTGATCGAGGTTGAAGCCGCAGGGGTGAATTTTGCCGATATTATGGGACGAATGGGGCTCTACCCCGACGCTCCCAAACTCCCTTTTGCTCCTGGCTACGAGGTTGCAGGCTGCGTCATTCAAACAGGCTCCCAAGTGACAACATTCCAAGTGGGCGAGTCTGTTTTTGCGCTGACCCCCTTCTGGGGCTACGCCGATCAGGTGAAAACCGACTATCGCTTTGTTTACAAACTCCCCTCGTTCTTGAAACCAGATCAAGCTGCGGCAATCCCTGTAAATTTCTTGACAGCCTATCTTACCCTCTTTGACATGGGGAACGCCCGCCGCGGAGAGCGTGTTCTGATTCTCATGGGGGCCGGAGGGGTTGGAACCGCAGCGATCCAGATGGCTCGCGAACGGGGCTTAGAAATTTTTGCTACTTGCGGCTCTTCTGCGAAGGTGGAGTTTCTTAAAAAACTCGGTGTGCAACATCCAATAAACTACCAAGAACAGGATTATCTTGAGATCGTCCCTGAAAAGACCCATGGAAAAGGGGTTGATCTTATCCTGGATCCTATCACCGGTTCCGCTTTGAGAAAACATATCAAACTGCTGGCGCCGTTGGGCAGGATCGTTGTTTACGGAGCCTCCAGCCTCGTTACCCACAAGAAACGGAATATCGTTTCAGCCGCAAAAGAGATGATGATGCTCCCATTCGTTCATCCCATGACCTTGATGCAACGAAACATTGGCATCTCCGGAATTAATCTCGGCCGTCTCTGGCATCTCCCGGAGCGCTGTGGCGCTGCCATGGGAGAGATCCTTAAAGAAATGGAGGGGGGAAAAGTGAAGCCGATCCTCTCCGAAAAATTTGCTCTCACCGCCAAAGGGGCCGCTCAAGCCCATCATTACATCCAAGACCGAAAGAACATCGGCAAGGTCCTCCTGACGAAAAGTGTAAACAATTGATTACAGGTGGGTGTTAAATTTTGTTACAACGAAATAACTCAATTTTATCATGAAGTTATCCCTATTTCTTGACTTCAACCTGTAAATTTTTTTCACAATGGCTCGATAATTTTCACCTTTTTTTCACTTTTGGGTTGACAGAAGCTTAGAACAAAAATATATTTACAATCCAACAGTTATCGATTGATTGTTCTTTTTCGCGTTGATTTACGTTGAAATGCAGAGAAATGGCATATATTTTGCATGGTTCTAGGGTAACTCCACTCATGCGGAAGCTTCTGAAATTAACTTTGGGTCTCCTCCTGTGTGCGGGCTCGGCCTTGATTCCGCACCCCACCCATGCCTCGGGATCTTGGGACAATTTTGGCCTTGGAGCGCGAGCTTCTGGAATGGGAAGCGCTTTCACGGGTGTGGCCGATGATGGCTCTGCTGTCTTCTACAACCCCGCGGGGATTACCCAAGTGGATAAAGCAAGCGCTGTTGTTGGAGGAGTCTACGGACAGTTCGCCATCGACTTTAATGGGAGCGAACAATCCATTCGGGAGTGGCAAGGGGCAGATCTTGGAATTGGCATTAAGGTCCCCTTTGGAGGGTTCCTAACCAATCGCATCTATTTTGGGTTAGGTGTCCATCTAGGGATGCCAAAACTTTTGCAAGAACACGTCACTCCTCGCACTGCACAACCGTTCTATTTTCGCTACGAAGATGCCCAACGAATGGCAGCCAATGTAATCTTAGGGATTCGGCTGCTCAAGGGACTCTCCATTGGGGGAGGGGCGTCGGGGCTGCTGCACATGAATCGGATGTCTTTTGATTTGGGATCAGACGCTTCGGGAGCGGGCACCGTTTCATCCGATCTTGCGGGTCTCTTAGCAATCTCCCCACTCGGAGGAATCTTTTTAGAGCCGGGCCAGTGGTCCCCTTCCCTGAAAAGGTTACGCATTGGGGCGGTTTACAGAACTCAGAATGACATCGAGAATCGACTTTCTACTTCTATTGTGCTCTCGGGCATATCGATTCCGTTTGTCATTAACCAAGATCTCTCCGTCGACCCGGAGCAAGCGGCCCTAGGCGCTTCTTATCTTTTTGGCAAAAGTCTTTTGTTCGCAACCGACATCACATGGAAAAACTGGTCGAGCATCCCCTCTCCTTATGTGACAATCCCTTTTGGTGGGATCATCGACGACCTCGGTCTCGATCTCGACATCATCGCTCCGGAGATAAAATTCAAAGACACCTATGTCCCACGAGCGGGCCTCGAATACACCTTCTTCCCCGATGAGAAGGATCATTTTATTGCAAGAGCGGGATACTGGTTTGAAGAATCCCCTGTCCCCCCACAAACAGGGGAAACCAACCTTCTAGATAACGATCAACATGTGATCACAGCTGGGGCGGGATTAGTGATTGGAAAATTTTTCAAGAGCGAATTGGATCCCCCATTTTCAGCCGATCTCTCTTTGCAGTATCATTTGCTTGAAGATCGTAAAGTGACGAAAGACGATGGAACAACCACAGACACGGAGGGGAGTTTTTGGGTGGCAGGATTTAGCGCAACGATTCGATTTTAAACGATGAAGATCTCACACACAAAATATCTTGTTCTTTTGCTCTCGATTTTCGCGCTGTTCGAACTCGTTGGAGTTCAAGTGGCTTATTCTTACAGCGCTAAAAATCATACCTTTGGCTTCGGTTCCCGAGCCGCATCGATGGGGGGAGCTTTCACCGCCATGAGCAACGATGCCTCCAGTATCTTTTACAATCCAGGAGCGTTAGGAACATTAGAACACGCTACCTTTGAAATCGGCCATTTCTGGACCTTTCCTGATCTTCAATTCAACGGTGAGGATCACGAGATAGAGGAGGCTCGGGGATTCGATTTTATGCTCGCTATCCCTCTCAAAGTGATGGGAAGAACGGCTACCATCGGCCTGGGCACTATCGTTCATGACCAATACTTACAACGACTCACACTTCTTGCTCAAAGCACACCTCGATTCCTAATTTATGAAAATCTCATTTCTGGCACAGACTTAATCTATGTTTCAAGTGGCTTTGAGGTGACCAAGCACCTCTCGCTAGGAGCCGGCGCTCAGATTGCCGATAGTGGAGATAAATTAAACATTGCGCTCGATGTCAATGCTGCGGGAGAGGGCTTAAGCGGAGACTCCCTTGTAGATCTGAATCTGGGTTCCCCCGATCCTTTTCTTACAGCGGGAGCACTAGTGGATTTTGGTTTTATATCTGAGGCCTTGAATCCCTTAGAAATGGGAATTAGTTATCGCCATAAGACCTTCCTAAAACTCGCTTCTCCTTTTACAATCAATGTCAATCTTGGAGAGGCTGATGGTGTTATCACTGTGGATACCGTGATCAGCGCCTATATGGGGTGGTATCCGACGGAATATGCTTTAGGGTTCCATTACAATTTCCAGGATTATTTCAAATTTCCACTCCGTCTATTGACAGACTTTACTTTGCGACGTTGGTCGGAATTCGATAACTTTGCCTCCACTAATGGAATTACCATAAACATCACCGGCTCGGAGGCTTCCGTGGCCACCGCCGAAGATATCGAGGCCAATTTCAAGGATGTTGTGGCGGTTCGAGCCGGCCTGGAATACAGCCTGCATCCCTCTCCTAAAGCCCAGATCGATCTCCGCTTGGGATATTATTTTCAACCGAGCCCTGTGCCGGAACAAACCGGGGAACTTAACTTTATTGATCATGACACACACACCTTCTCGGCAGGCTTAGGAATTACCGGCATTAACTTTACAGAGATTTTGCCGGCTCCCGTCTCTTTGGATGTCCATGGAACCTACACCCTTTTTCCCCGAGAAGAGGCGAAAAAATCAGCCGCCACAGATCCTGTTGGCAGTTGGGAGGCTGAAGGTGATATTATCGGAGTGGGAACCACGTTAACATTGAGGTTTTAGATGAAAAGAAACTCGACCATAAAATTTCCTCTCATATTCGTGCTTGCGTATGCCCTTTTAGGATGCTCCCGACAGGATTTTGAACCTGAGGAGTTGACCGTTGAAACCTCTACCGCTGCGGTGGGGCCATTTGTTCCGTTTGGAGATCCTGACAACTTCATTGAAGCCATCATAGGGAGTCCGATGGTCACTCTCATGAAAAGCCCGTCGATTCTGTACACACCTGAGGACACAACTGCTCCTTTCAAACTTTGGTACGAGAGGCCTTCTGATGGAAACCAATTCATTGATATTCGGAATAATCTTCTTGCAGCTCTTTTGGGAATTGACATATTCACGGGTAGCGTCCCCTCCTCTATTGGTTTGGCAACTTCCACAAGCGTCTTAGGTGAAGACCAAACAGAGCCATTCCAACCAAGATATACAGACCAAGGGATTGTTCTAGATGGAGCCAATGAGGGCTGTGATCTCAACGACCCCGAAGTGATCCCAATCGAAACCTCCAATGGCACGGCCCTTCTGATGTTTCTTACGATGATCTGCGATGAAACAACCCCCCAAATTCATCTTTGTATTGACGAAACAGGAAACGGAGATTCTTGGAGTTGTGTTGACGGAGATCCTTCTTCGACCTCCACGACAGATCCTATTATTCCTGTAGGAAGCGGAGATGATTGTGACGCCGGCGGGGCTTATGCCCCCAGTGTGATTCGAGATGGAAACACTCTTCGCATGGTTTATAGCGGTTGGGATGGAAACGAGGATTACTGCCTCCTTTATGCAGAAGCCACTATTGAAGATGCGGTAGAATTGGACTCTCAAAGCTTCACAACGGCCTCGGGTTGGACCAAAGGGGGAACTTTCTTAACCCAATCTAACGAAATCGGCGCCTTTGATGAGGGGTTTGTCGGTCATCCCTCTTTTGTGAAAGAAACTACAGAATTAGGGGAGCCCATTTGCAAAATTTATTACACAGGCTGCACTGGAGGAATCTCCCCCGTGCAAACCCTTGAAGACTATCTTCATTTAGGATTTTATGACTGTAGTATTGGCTTTGCTGGGACTTTTCAGTCGGATTGCAAAAGTGAATACCAACGACGTGCTGACATCATTATTCCTACTCTCTTCGACACTCTAACTTTCGACGCGGAAGAGCTTATTGCTGATTTTCTCACCTTACTTTTTCAGTCCTGGACAGATGAACAAGTTGAAGCGTGCGATGAAGCAGTAACAGATTTTATTGCTACTATTGCAGCAACTAATAATCAAATAACGATAGAAAACTGCGAAGATCTTTTGCAAGCGTTTAGTGATTTGTTAGCTAGTTTGGTGGGAGGTCAACTAAACTCATTCCATTTCGACGACCTTGCGCCTGACATTATAACTGTTGATGGTTCTTCTTACTTGTTTTATCGACTTGAGATTTCCATTCTCTTCAACCAAGAAAATACTGCCGGGATAAACATTCCCCTGGGCATCATGGTAGCAAAGTTCACCCCTTAAATTTGAGTCTTGTAACAGATCTGTTACAAGGTTTGTAACAGAATTGATACAAACCCACGATTTCCACAGGATGCTATTTTGTCCCTCCCTCCAAAACCTTTCAGCCCTGTTTTTTAACGCTTGCCCAATTCGCTCACTTGATAGAAAGTGTACATTTTTTTTACACCTGGCATGAGAAGGATGATTCACACCATTTTTTACTTTATTTTCAAGAACATATCGTTGATTTTGTCTCTTCGAGTGTAAAAAATGTTGGCATCGTGCATCGCATAAAATCTTTCACTGGAATGGGAGGTTTGAGTGAGGAGAGAAGAGGAGAACACATTGAAAGAGAAAGAGAATTTATTTCAGAAGGGGAATCCAAGAGGAAGAGATGGGCATCCCTTTTTGTCTTCGGCACGCTTCTTGCATAAAATTTACATGGCTACCATCCAAAATCCCAAACGAAAGGAGACCAAAATGAAAAAATGGCATTTTTTAAAGCTAACCATCTGCTCCCTATTAATGGCAAGCCTTGCTTGGGGACCAGTCCCATCATATGCGGATCCCTATAGTCCAAGTGGTTTTCTTGACAAAGAAAGTCTACTAAATAAAAAAGATCTAAATCAACTACTCGAAAATTATGTACCGTTGATGAATGCCGACCTCGAAATTCTAGAAAGGGAATTTCCATCAGAAATTAGAGACGGATTGGCAAAAATTGATATTACTATTGATTCAGCTAGCCTTAAAAAACTAGAAGATGCACTCAGTCAATGTGGAATAAGAAACACAACGGAATTCTTCAAATGTGGAAAATATCAATTAAAATCAAGCGATTCTGAAAGAACTATTTTGGATTTGACCGAAGGAATTGTGAAATTGTCAAACCCCGCTCCTTCGTTTCTCATTATTTTCTACAAAATAACAAAATATCTGTACGAGAATCAAACAAATTTCGACAAAACAACTGTAAATAATTTTGCAACTACTTTCACATTAGAATTGACAAGAACACTGCAAAAAGATCCTACTACCCTCTCCTCCATATTGCTCTCCTCTGACACGACATCACAACTAGAATGCGATCCGGTCGAAATCCTTTGCATTTCCTTCTGGACAGTTTTCTTACTTGTAATCAGTTTTCTTGGTCAAATATTTGGAGACCCTGAAATAAATTTAATTCAAGCAATTCTATTTTCATTGTATGTAGCAATTATAGCATTTACTGGATGTGCTTTTAGTGACGATTTTTCATGTGAAGATCTTACT
>JACQOV010000081.1 GCA_016202395.1 Deltaproteobacteria bacterium | reverse complement strand
GTGTTAAGATAATTTCCTCGCCAAAGGAAGGCCTCAAAAAAATCCAAACCTGATTAAAAATGAGGCATCTATGCCTATTTTTTAGGCAATTCTCTCCTTTGATTTTCATGAAACTTGACAAAAGAAATGAGGAAAGGGATAGTTGTGTCCATTTTATGCTAATTCGGCTTGGGCTGGCTCAAATCAATTTAACGGTAGGAGACCTTCAAGGAAACGTCGATAAAATTATCCATGACCTCCAAAAGGCCAAAGAGAAAGAGGTGGACATCGTTCTTTTCCCCGAACTGGCCATTACGGGCTATCCACCGGAGGATCTCCTCTTAAAACTCCGATTTGTGAGAGACAATCAGAAAGCGCTTCAGAAAATTGTTCCAGAAACAGAAGGGATTACGGCCGTTGTGGGTTTCGTGGATGGGAAGGGCCCTCTTTATAACGCCGCCGCCATTTTACACAACGGGAAAATGGCCGACATCTATCATAAAACTCATCTCCCCAACTACGGTGTGTTCGATGAAAAACGATATTTCGAATCGGGAAAACGATGCCCGGTTTACCTCTATGGCGACATTCGATGGGGTGTGAACATCTGCGAAGACATCTGGATTGCGCAAGGCCCGGCCCGCTCTCAATGTTCTGTGGGAGGCGCCCAATTGATTCTCAACATCAATTCGTCCCCTTATCATGCAGGAAAATGGGCGGAGCGTCAGCGGATGCTCTGTGAGCGAGCTCTTCAAAATAAGACCTTCATCGCTTACAATAACTTAGTGGGAGGGCAAGACGAGCTTGTTTTTGATGGACATAGTCTCGTCATTGATCCGAACGGCAACGTGGTGGCTCGAGGGGAGGCCTTGAAAGAGGAGTTCTTGGTTGTCGACCTTGAAATTCCGGTCTCGAAAAAGACAAGTGTCAAAACTCCAGTGGAATTTCTGGAGCTCCCTGTTCCAAAAACCATAAAAAGAAAAAAACCACTCCCTCCACGTCATGTGGATGAGCCGGATCGCCTCGAGGAGATCTATCGAGCTTTGGTTCTAGGATTGAAAGATTATTTCCGAAAGAACCGTTTCGAAAAAGCGGCGCTGGGTTTAAGTGGTGGAATCGACTCCGCTCTGACGGCTGTGATTGCGGCGGACGCCCTGGGAAAAGAGAATGTGACGGGTGTCATGCTTCCTTCGCGATACACTTCACAAGAGAGCCGTCGAGACGCGGAGGCTATAGCCAAAAACTTAAGTATCGCTCTTCTGGAGATCTCCATCGAACCTCCGTTTGAGACCTATCTCCAAGAGCTTAAGCCCCATTTCAAAAATAGGGGGCCCAACATTGCGGAAGAGAATCTTCAAGCCCGCATTCGGGGAAATCTTCTCATGGCCCTTTCCAATAAATTCGGCTGGTTAGTGTTGACCACAGGGAATAAAAGCGAGATGAGTGTAGGGTACGCAACCCTCTACGGAGACATGGCCGGAGGCTTTGCGATTCTAAAAGATGTCCCCAAAATGCTCGTCTATGAACTCTCTCGATACCGAAACTCTCTAGCCTCTTCGCCGATGATTCCAGAATCGATCTTGACTAAACCTCCCACCGCAGAGCTCAAAGCAAACCAAACAGATCAAGACACGCTCCCGCCTTACGAAATTCTCGACCCTATTATTCAAGCTTATGTTGAAGAGGATAAAAGTTGTGAAGAGATTGCCGCAAAAGGGTTTGACGCCAAAATAGTGCAACAGGTGATTGAAATGATCGATCGAAGTGAGTACAAACGACGACAAGCCGCTCCAGGAATCAAAATTACCCCCAAAGCTTACGGGAAGGATCGGCGCATGCCGATCACGAATGCCTACAAACCAACAGTTTAACCCCCTCTATCTCCCCCTTATCCTAAGGGGGAGAACAAAGAGGGGGTCAAAATTCGGGGCGCGCGGATTTGAACCGCGGACTTCTTGGTCCCGAACCAAGCGCTCTACCAGGCTGAGCCACGCCCCGTAAAAAAATAGGGCGTAGAGAAACCCCTACGCCCTCTATAATCCCTAATCCCTAAAAACTAACCCTGCGGCGGGGCTTTGGGAGCTCCGCTCTCTGTGGTTGGAGCCGCCTCTTCGGGTTTCTTAATTCCTAACTCCTCATCCACAATCGATTGGAATTCCGCCAAAGGCTTGGCCCCAGACACCTTCCGACCATTCACAAAGAAGGTAGGAGTGGAACTGACACCAACCTCTCCCCCCTCTTTCGCATCGGCCTGAACCTTCTCTCGCACGTTCTTATCTTTCATGCAAGATTTAATCTTCTTGTCTTTCAATCCATTCTGTTGAGCAAACTCCCCAACTTTCTGCTCCAGATTGCTGTTGTTGATGCTCTTTTGATTCTCAAAAACGTAATCGGCAAATTTCCAGAAAGCCTCTTCATTCTGCTGCCGCACACACTCCGCAGCCACCGCCCCATCTTCAGCCCATTTGTGAATCGTAGAAAGAGGGAAATGTTTCCACACCCACTTCAGTTTTCCTTCATTCGCTTTGACCAATTCTTCAACGGTTTTGTGAGCTCGACCACAAAAAGGACACTGAAGATCGGAGTATTCGACGAGTGTCACTGGAGCGTCTTTGGCCCCCTGGATCACAGCGTCTTTCATGGAGATCTTGGAGACGACCGCTTGCCGAGGATCGACCGCCAGATTCATCACTCGACCTAGAATGAGATAATTCCCATCGGAGGTGAGGTAGAAGTTCCCTTTTTGGGCTTGTTCCCCTCGTTGGTAATTCAGCTCCCCTTCTTGAAGCCCCGGAATATCAGAGGTTTGGATCTCCCCCACCTCAATCTGAACAGAGCTTGGCATGTTGAGGGTTTCGCGAAGGTAATTCGAGATTCTCTGCTTCTGCTCCTCCGGGCTCCCTGTAAAAGGAGCAGATCCCTCCACCTGGGCTATGTTTTGCGCTCCAGGATGGGTCCCACTATTTTTAACATCCCAATAGAGATAGCCTAAAACTAAGGTAGTAATTAAGAAAACAACTGCGGTCGCTTTGGATAACATAGAAGTCCCCTTTCTTTCGGTTAATGCGAGCAAGGTGTAGTAGATCGAAATCGCGCCCAAATGTCAAGCAAAGCGGTGGATCGCTTCTTGACCCCAAGAGTGAGGGTTGCTAGAAGTGAAATCATGACAAATCCCTCAGAGATCACCCTCAAAGAAGATCCCAATCAACCGGGAGTTTATGGATTCCAAAAGCCGAAGCGATCGATTCGAATCCATCTCATTTTATTCCTTTTAACGCTAGCCACAACCTTTGCCGCAGGGGCTCTCCAACAGGGAATCAATATTTTTAAAGAGCCGAACCGTATCATCGAAGGGGCCCCTTTTGCGCTGACCTTGCTTTTCATCTTAGGAACCCACGAATTCGGCCATTACCTGACGGGACGCTCTCGAGGGGTCGACGTCTCTCTCCCTTATTTCATCCCGGCCCCCACTTTTTTGGGGACCTTTGGAGCTTTTATCAAAATGAGATCCCCCGTCACTAATAAAGGAGATCTTTTGGATGTCGGAGCCGCAGGGCCGATTGCCGGCGCTGTGATTGCTATTCCGATGTACATCATCGGACTTAAACTCTCTCAAGTCATCCCTCTTTCCGAAGTCCCTGCCGAGGGGATTCGACTCGGCCCTTCGTTAATCACTCAAGGACTGGAATGGATGACATTAGGCCCGATAGCAAAGAATTCCGATCTCATTTTGCACCCCATTGCCTTCGCTGCTTGGATCGGTTTTTTGGTCACCTGTTTGAACCTGTTGCCGATCGGGCAGCTCGATGGAGGGCATATCTCCTATGCGATCTTTGGGGAAAGGCATCGCTCGGTCTCGAAAGGGATGGTCCTAATTCTTGTGGCTCTAGGGCTTTTCACCTGGCAAGGATGGTTGATGTGGGGATTACTTGCCATGTTGTTAGGGATTGGACATCCTCCTCCGTTAGACCCCATCCTCCCCTTAAATCGACGCCAAAAAATCACAGGCTGGGTGAGCATTCTCCTTTTCATTTTGACTTTCATCCCCAACCCTTTTCAGATGATTCCAGGAGGACATTGAACGATGCCAAGCGCCACCCGTTGGCAGCGCCTTCGAGTTAAAGTGAAGGCGTATCTTTTTCATGCCCTTCGGAAAAAAGCGCTACCGTATCGCAAATTAGGCCGCAACATCGTATTCAAAAGAGATCAAAAGTTTGGCTCCAAGAGCATGAGCAACCCTTTCCAAAAGCTCTAAAGATGGAATCCGAATATCCTCTCCTGATTCCATGCGAGAAATTACTTCCTGCGTTGTCTTTGCATGGTGAGCCAACTCCATTTGAGTCAGTTTGACCTTCTTGCGAGCTTTTCGAACCATCCAACCGATCTCTTGAACGGCTCGGGCCCGCTCAAAATAAAAACGGAACTCAGGATCTTTGAATTCCTCCTTTAGAACTTTCTGCAAAGTTAATACTTTCCTCATGAAACTTACCTCAAAATCCTTTCCATTCTTTATCGATCCCAGAAGGCTATTTGTTGCTTCGGTTTAAAAAAATATTTGAAACTAGCGGAATAAAGAAGGAAAGGGGTTCGGTCGCATGTTGAATGGTTTCCAGATTCCAAGCACTAGTCAACACGCGACCGGACCTCTTTTTTCCTTTCTTCCCTTTCACCTTTCATCATTGAGCCTTGACAAAATTATCGAGTTACGATAACCTCTAAACATGATCGAAGGCTTTGGGAACCACCTTGCAGAGGACTTATTTGATGACAGAGTTTCCAAAGCGGTGAGGCGGTTTCCAGCCGAGCTATGGCGAGTAGCTCGGAGAAAGCTTCTCTACTTGCATGACGCAGCGGAACTGAACGATTTAAAAGCCCCTCCTGGCAATAGGCTCGAGGCATTAAAAGGCGGGTGGAGGGGTTTTTACTCGATACGAATCAACGACCAGTGGAGGGTAGTGTTTCGATGGGAAAAGGGGAACGCATGGGATGTCAGAATTCTAGACTATCATTAACACCCGTAAGGAGGAGATCGTGAGATTACCTAAAAATCCTTTTCATCCCGGACAAATTTTATTAGAGGAGTTTATCGAGCCGGCTGGCATAACTCAAGCTGAACTCGCTGAAAAGCTCAGCTGGACTCGGACCCATCTCAATGAACTAATCAAGGGGAAACGAGGCATGACGGCAAACTCAGCCCTTGACCTTGCAAAGGTATTGAGAACATCGCCGAAACTTTGGATGAACCTCCAGGCAACCTACGATCTGGACCAAGTCATAAAAGAGAGGAAAGCGGCCTAGAAAGAGTGGTGTTTTTTTGCTTCCCTTTTGAAAAACTCCAAACTCGTTTTTGTCAAAGCAATGGTAACCTTTAAAGTTTCCTCTGGAACAACAAGTTGAAATTTCATTCTCTCTGTAAACGAACCGCACGGTTAATATTTTCCGATTCACTTTCCCTAAACAAAAGTAACGTTCTTCTCTTAAGCGGCCTTTAACTTCGTAATACCGTCCGCAATCAAAAGTCGCATTAGAACTTGATAAGGTATTCCACGCTTATTAGCGAAAGATTTGAGTTCTTCAAGCAAATCTTCCTCAAGAGCCACACTGGTGGGTTTGCGCCGGCCACCTTTCAAACGGCTCATACCGGCAATGATTTCTTCGGGGTCAAAATCGATTTTGTCATAGCTCTTCAATCGTCTTGCGTACTTTTTCATAAAGACTCCTTTCTTTGCGACTCGCGATGCGTGAACTAATCGGCCGAACACGACCTTCACGCAAACTAAAAACTACAGATAGGATTCGTCCTCCCTGTGAAGGACCGACAACGCACAATCTCTCTTCACTCACTGTAGGCGAAATCTGCCTGCCAATAGGAACAGCCAGTTTGAGAGAAAAAATGGACTCCACTTCTTCGATAGATACACCATGTTTGGCAATACTTTTGGTTGAATTGCCTTTGTCCCATTGAAATTCAAAGGTCGCAGTTTGAAGATACCAATAAGCAAGCCACAGAATGAATTGAAACTGGGCCATGTACGACACTATAATACACTATACTATTAAAATCGGCAAGGCTTGGGTGATTAAGTTACGTAGAAGAAAGGGGTCAAGTCGTTTGTTGACTAGTACTTGGAATGCAAGAACTGTTCAACACGCGATTTGACCCCTATTATTTTCATTATAATTTCCACTTAGAAACAAAATCCTCAACGGTGCTCGATAATTCGGAATTTGGAAAAAGGGAAGCCAGAATATTCTGCATAACTTTTGGAGGACTTGGATTGACTAAATGAATTTTGGCAGTACTAGAAAGGGCACTAATAACACTATTCAACTCCGATCTATCCCAATAGTTGTAAGACAACCCTAGAAAAATGACATGGGTTGCCGAACTACATGCTTTTATCACTTTATCATGTTCATTACACCACCAGGTAAACATCATCGGTGACTGATACACATCCATAGCAGAAGCACTGGGTGGAATAAGATCGACCTGTGGAAAAACCTCGTGTAGATCATGTTTGGGAATCTCAAGAGTTTTATTAGATGCGTTTGCGATAATAAGTTGTTTCCCTAAAGGAAATTCACGTTTACTAATCCGAACATCTTGCCTTAAATCAATTGAGCCATGAGGCTTGATGATTGGCATATGGTTTTTATTATTATCTTCTTTTAAACTCGTTCTATAGAAAGGAATCCCTGTATGTTCCAAAGCTTCTTCTAACCAAATGTCATAATTATAGGTAACAATTGTCACTTGAGTTTCTTTACTCACATGTTTAAGAAAATTCACCCATGGCCAAATACCATAATTAATTTTTTCTTTCGCCATCTCATAATAATAGATCATTTTATAACGAATAAAATACAACAGTTCCTGATAAGCATAGATGAAGTCTGGTATTGGCTCGCTTATCTCCCGTCTCCTACCAAACCAGATGGAAACCAGTGTGATTAAAGTTTCAAAAATCTCATCGGATTTCTCCTTTGTCAAATCTGATCTGGCACCATAGCTCCAAAGGAAAGGAAGATATTTATCTGAAAGAAATGATTCCTTATCCCTTTTAGGAGGGACCGAAATGGATGAACCATGTTTAAAAAAGTTTGTTAGATCAACTTCGAACTTGTCATGAAAACACTTCTCTATTAAATCTATAGACAATCCATTACCAACGACTACTACAATATTCCCCAATTGGAATTCAGATTTCATTTAGAAGAAGCATCTATCCCTTTTATAAACAAAACTTCGGGATTCTTTTCTTTCAGTCTCACTTTAATTTTGTGTTCGGTATTTGTTCCAATATAAGGCCTAGCTGCAGCCACCAATATAGGAAAGACTCTTCTAAGATCATCGCTACTGCCTCGACTTGTAACTGTAGTTTTCCAAACAGGAATAATTTTTTTATCTTTTTTAAAAGCTCCTGCATCAATAGCTTCCAATACAAGATAACGGAAATAGGTTGTTTCACTTCTTACCTGGGTTCTTGAACCAACGACCCCATATTGGGTGGGTTCGGTTATAGTCCCAATTGTCGAGCTTGTTCCACCTGTTCCTGCGGTGAGGGCAGAGAAACTACTTGTGCCACCACTTATCTTACCGTATTGAGGAACTGAATACGTTTTATAGGCCGTGATTGGGTCACCAATTCCATAACTCATGAAAATGAATATTTCTATTTCATCAAATTTCTCAGAAGGAACATACCCTGAACTAATCAAAGCCCGTCGAACATAATTTGAATATTCGGCATATTCAAGATCGTTAAGTCCTACTTTTTCCATGCCAGGAAGTAAAACGTATGTCTCCTTATGTATAGAGGAATTTGCAAGTGAATCAACAGAAACATGAAAAATAGTGCACCCGGTTAGGCAATAAATTAAAAATCCAGCAAAGCAAAATCTAAGATACAGAAAGAAAGAAGGATAGTTTATTTCTAGATCCGTTTGAAGGAAAGAAAAAAGAACAACTTGGCCGTGGCTTTTCATTAAAATTTTTCTTTGAGATCTTTAAGATTATATTGGGGAGATTTCTCCTTTTCCATGCCTCGCATCGCAGAAGTCAAGGATAGAGAACTCCACTCTGAATTAGAAGCAGCATTCCGACTTGTTTTTTTGGACCTTAGAAACTCGATAAAGTCGAGAACTTCAGCCTGGGCTGATTCCGATAACTCTCGAATGTCTTGATAGATTTTTTTTGCAATATACATGCAACAAATATACCATAAAAATGCACAAGATCAAACACTTAATGGGGAAAGTTTCGCGGATGGATGGAGTGGCGCAGGGCGGCGACGGTGGTTTTGTAATCGGGGGTGGCAAAGATTCCGCTGCCAGAGACAAACCAATCGGGACCTAAAGCGGCGATCTTTCCAATGTTATTCAACTTGATGCCGCCATCGACCTCCAAAATCGTTTTCAATCCCGCTCGATCGATCATCTGCCGGGCCGCTTGGATCTTGGGGAGTGTCGTTTCGATAAAAGACTGCCCCGCAAAACCGGGATTCACCGTCATCACCAACAAAAGATCGATCTCCGGCAAAATCGGCTCCACGACCGAAAGAGGGGTCGCAGGATTTAACGCCACGCCGGCCTGAGCTCCCAACTTTTTAATCTCTTGAACCGCCTTGTGCAGATGAGTGCAGGCCTCCCCATGGACAGTGATCGAATCGGCCCCCGCTTTTCGATAAAGATCCAAATATTTCTCAGCATTAGAGATCATGAGGTGAACATCAAAAAAGAGTTTTGTTTTTCCACGAAGAGCTGCAATCACCTCCGGCCCAAACGTGAGGTTCGGAACAAAATGCCCATCCATTACGTCGAGATGGACTCCATCCACTCCTGCGGCTTCAATGGCCTTCACTTCTTCCGAGAGTCTCGAAAGGTCTCCTGCCAATATCGATGGTAAGATTTTTTTATTCATGAAGAATTGCCCCTCACCCTAACCCTCTCCCCTTTGGGGAGAGGGAATGGGTGAGGGGAGCCCCTTCTCGGATACCACCTTGGAGGTGTTTCGTCCAACGGCTTTCTTAGTTTCTAAGGCCAGGCGAAGAGCCTGATCCACACTAGAGATCCCTTCCAAAGTCATCGAGGTTGAAACATCGAGTTTCTTTCGGTTGCTTTCCGGAAGGAGGCATCGCTTGAATCCCAACCGCTCGGCCTCTTTCAGCCGAATAGAGATCTGCTGAATCGCGCGCACCTCGCCTCCTAATCCCACCTCTCCCAAAATGATCGTGTTCGAATCGATTGGCCGATCGAGAAAACTCGAAGCCACCGCCAACGTAATGGCCAGATCGATCGCAGGCTCATTCAACTCCACCCCTCCAACCACATTGACAAAAACATCGTGCCCCATCAGTTGCAGGCCGGCCCGCTTCTCCAAAACCGCCACCAGCAATGACACCTTGTTGTGATCCACACCGAGTGTGGTTCGTCGAGGGGTTCCAAAAACGGTGGTCCCCACGAGCGCTTGGATCTCCACCAGCAAAGGGCGCGTCCCTTCGAGGGTGGCCACCACGGTGGAGCCCGAAACCCCTGAGGAACGCTCGGCCAAAAAGAGCTCCGAAGGATTGGCCACCTCCACGAGCCCTCGGTCACGCATCTCAAAAACCCCGATCTCATTGCTGGAGCCAAAACGATTCTTTACCGCGCGAATAATCCGATAGGCATGCCCTCCCCCTCCTTCAAAATAAAGGACGGTGTCCACCATGTGCTCCAAAACCCGAGGCCCCGCAATGCTCCCATCTTTGGTGACATGCCCCACAAGAAAAATCGTCGTCCCTTCCGTCTTGGCCAAAGCCATCAGCCTCCCCGCCGATTCTCGCACCTGACTCACACTCCCCGGAGCCGAGCTGAGGTCGGGAACAAAGAGGGTCTGAACGGAATCCACCACAACCACCTTCGGCTGAATCTTGCGAATGGCTTCCAAAACTCGGTCAAGGGCCGTTTCGGAGACGATAAAGAGATGAGGAGAGGAGACATCCAAACGATCGGCCCGAAGTTTTACCTGCCGAGAGGATTCCTCCCCGGTGACGTAGAGAACCGGAACCCCTTGGGCCGCAATCCGATCCATCGCTTGAAGTAAGAGGGTCGACTTCCCAATCCCAGGATCTCCACCGATCAGAATCAGAGAGCCGGGAACAAGCCCCCCTCCTAAGATTCGATCCAACTCGCCAATCCCTGTGGCGTGCCGCTCCCCTTCCTCCCCTTGCAACTCCACTAAGGGACGCGGAGACACCCCTTCACTAATTCCCCAAGCCCCGGTGAACTCGTTGATCGGAGAGCGTTCTTGAATCTCTTCGGAAAGGGTATTCCATCCTCCGCAGTCCGGGCAACGCCCTAACCACTTCGGAGATTGATGACCACACTGCTGGCAAGCAAAGATTGTTTTCGATTTAGCCAAAGAATTTCTCGTTTTCGATCGGCAAATGCAAGAAATGTTTGTTAGACGAGGCGGCTGACTGAAGCCGAGCGAAGCGTACTTTGCGGTGTACGCTGAGCGAGTGCTGAAGGAGGCCAACGAAGTATAACAACATTTATTGCATTTGCCTTACTTGGCGCGTTCGATGTATTTACCCGTCCTAGTATCCACCTTAATCTTGTCCCCCGCATTCACAAAAAGAGGGACATCCACAGTAGCGCCACTTTCAAGTTTAGCCGGCTTCATGGCGCTAGTAACGGTGTCTCCTCGAACTCCTGGCTGGGTATCGACAATTCTTAACTCCACCGAGGAAGGGAGAGTGATCGTGATCGCCTTCCCTTTATAGAACTGAACCTTCACGTCCATGTTTTCGGTCAAGAAACGGGTGACATCTTTGTGAGCCTCGCCAGGGATATGAACTTGGTCGTAGTTTTTGGAATCCATGAAAACGTAATCTCCGGCGTCGATGTACAAAAATTGCATCGGCTTTTCTTCAAAATCGGGTTCGTCAAACTGTTGTCCTGCCGAAAAACTCCGCTCTAAAACCTGCCCCGTCTCCAAATTTTTCATCTTGGTCCAGACATTGGCCCGTCGCTGCGCCGTTCGAGCGTGCTGGAAATCGACAATCTCGTAGAGTTTCCCCTCTACTTCCAACTTCGTTCCAATCCTAAATTGAGAGGTTTCAATCATAATAGAGCTCCTCATCTGTAACCCTGCAACCATAAGAAGCCCTAGTTCGAATGTCAAGCGGTTGCTTGCCGATCGGCCTGTTATCGGTTACCCTAGACAATTCTCATAAAAATGAAAGACGAAGCCAACAAGAAGATTCGCAATATTGCCATTATCGCCCATGTCGATCATGGAAAAACGACTCTGGTCGATTTTATCCTCCGCCAGAGCGGGACGTTTCGCGAACAGCAGGTGGTGGATGAACGGGTGATGGATAACCTCGATTTGGAGCGGGAGCGTGGGATCACGATCGCCTCGAAAAACTGCTCCGTCTACTGGAAAGGGGTTAAAATCAACATCATCGACACCCCTGGCCACTCCGATTTTGGCGGGGAGGTGGAGCGCGGGCTCAAGATGGTCGATGGCGCCATCCTTTTGGTCGATGCCTGCGAAGGGCCTCTTCCTCAAACCCGCTTTGTGCTTAAAAAAGCTCTCGAAGCTCATCTCAAAATCATCGTCGTGGTTAACAAAATCGATCGCAAGGATGCGCGTCCTCGGGAGGTGATTGATGAAATCTACGCTCTTTTCATGGATCTCGATGCGGAGGATTCGCAGATCGATTTCCCGATCCTCTATGCCATCGGCCGTGAGGGGATCGCACAAAAAACTTTAGAAGAGAAAGGGAGCAGCTTGACCCCTCTTTTTGAGGCCATTTTAGAGGAGATCCCTCCACCCACTTTTAATCCCAATGAACCGTTTCAGATGTTGGTGATCAATCTTTCTTACTCCGATTACGTTGGAAGATTAGCTATCGGACGCATCTTTAATGGGAGCGCTAGAAAGAGCGACAACCTCGTCTGCATCCACAAGGATGGAAGCCAAAGGCCCCTTCGAGTCTCCAGCCTTCAGGTTTATGACGGCATTCGATTGAAAGAGGTGGAAGAGGTTTCGCCGGGGGATATCATTCTTCTCTCAGGGATTGAGAATGTGGAGATTGGGGATACCATTTGCACCGTGGCAGCTCCGAAAGCGCTCCAGAGAATCACGGTGGATGAAGCGACCCTCTCGATGCGATTTATGGCCAACACCTCCCCTCTTTCTGGCCGCGAGGGAAAGATCGTTCAATCGCGAAAAATTCTGGAGCGACTGGAAAAGGAAATCCTTCATAACGTCTCTCTTTCTTTGGAGGCGGAAAAAAATGGAGAGAGTTTTATTGTGAAAGGGCGCGGAGAATTTCAAATGGCGATTCTGGTAGAAACTATGCGCCGCGAGGGGTTTGAGGTTGCGATCGGCCGTCCTCAGGTGATTCTCAAAGAAAAAGATGGCGTAACGCTAGAGCCGATCGAGCATCTTTTTATCGATTGCCATGAAGAGTTCATGGGAATCATCACTGAAAAACTGGCTCTGCGTCAAGGAAGAATGATCAACATGATCAACCATGGTTCTGGCCGCATTCGTCTGGAGTTTTCGATCCCAAGCCGCGGGCTCATCGGTTATCGGAATCAATTTTTGACCGATACCAAAGGGATGGGGCTCATGAATTCTTACCTGATGGGCTATGAACCTTGCCGCGGCGCCTTCACAGGACGCAAGAGTGGGGCGCTCGTTTCCGATCGGCAAGGGGAGGCTGTGGCTTACGCCCTTTACCACCTGGAGCCGCGCGGAAGACTTTTTATTGAGCCCGGATGCCCCGTTTACAAAGGGATGATTATTGGGGAACACAATCGGGAGCGCGATCTAGATGTGAATCCTTGCAAAGAAAAGAAGCTCAGCAACATGCGCGCTGCCGCAAAAGACGAAAATATTATTCTGACCCCCGCTTTTCCGATAACCCTCGAGCGGGCCATTGAATTCATCAAAGAGGATGAGCAAGTGGAAATCACCCCACGCAGCATCCGCCTGCGAAAGAACAATGGATAGGCTCGGGGAGAGGCCCTGAAGAGGTTGAGATACATCGGTAACAGTGGGAGTATCGATGGGAAGATGGGGTAGAGGGAGGTATAGTGGGGCTATGATGAGCCTCACTTATGTCATGCCTGCAAAGGCTGGGAAGCTGGTCTCGGTTCCCGTTGAGTTATCTTTAGGAGCCCGACAGCGGTTAAGGTGGATGGATTATTACGAGCGAGGGCACACGGCGAGCCAGACCTGTCGGTACTTTGGGATCTCGCGCAAGACTTTCTACCAGTGGAAGAATCGTTACGATCGTTGGCATCTGGAGTCTTTAGATTCGAGATCTCGAAGGCCCCGAAGGGTTCGTCGGTGGGCCGTGACTTTAGTAGAGGAATCTCGGGTGGTGGCTTTACGTAAGGAGCATCTTCGGTATGGAAAGAAGAAGCTCCAGGTTCTCTACCGACAGATTTATCGACAGGAGATCTCGTTATGGAAGATCCATCGAGT
>JACQOV010000072.1 GCA_016202395.1 Deltaproteobacteria bacterium | reverse complement strand
GTGCAATCCATCACTCCAACGCCGCCCTGGCATCAGGCGCCCTGTGAACTCATCAACAATAATCACTTGCCCATCCTTCACCACGTAGTCCACGTCGACTTTGAAGAGACTGTGAGCACGCAGCGCCTGATTCACATGGTGGAGAACCTCAATATTGCGAGGATCGTAGAGATTGTCCACCCCCAGGAGTTGTTCTAAATGCGGAGTCCCTTCTTCTGAAAGGATCACGGTCCGGGCCTTCTCATCGACGGTGTAATCTTTGTCTTTGTCGAGCCGAGGAATAATCTGGTTGATCCGATAGTACTTGTCGGTGGACTCCTCCGCAGGACCTGAGATGATCAACGGGGTGCGGGCCTCATCGATTAAGATGCTGTCGACCTCGTCGACAATCGCGTAATGAAGATCCCGCTGAACAAAATCTTCAGCGCGATATTTCATGTTGTCGCGCAGATAATCAAAGCCGAATTCGTTGTTCTGACCATAGGTGATATCGGCATTGTAAGCCGCTTTTCGCTGAACATCGGTGAGTCCATGCACCACTACACCGACAGAAAGCCCCAGAGCTTCGTAGATCTTCCCCATCCACTCCGCATCCCGGCGAGCAAGATAGTCATTGACCGTGACGATATGAACTCCCTTCCCAGTGAGGGCATTCAGATAAGCGGGCAATGTGGCAACCAGCGTTTTTCCTTCACCGGTCTTCATCTCGGCGATTTTTCCCTGATGAAGGACCATGCCACCCAGGAGTTGGGCATCGAAATGGCGCAGCCCTATCGCTCGTTTTCCCGCCTCTCGAACGACGGCAAAAGCTTCAGGAAGGAGTTGCTCGAGAGTTTCCCCTTTTTCGAGGCAACTCTTCAATTCCCCAGTTTTTGAACGGAGCTGATCGTCGGTAAGAGCGGAGAGGGAAGGTTCGAACGAATGAATCTGAGCGACCACCGGCTGGAGCTCTTTTAAATATCGCTCATTTCGGCTCCCAAAGATTTTTTTCGCTAATGCCCCTAAACCCAACATAAAATTAGGAGTGAGTGTACCAATTCTATCGTAGAAACACAATTATACAAAGTGAGGATGGCGTCGCTGTGGGCCTAAGGGCGCCTCAATTCAGAGCGAAGGTGGCGGGGTTGACAGGGACGCTGTGGAGAAGGACCTCGTAGTGAAGATGGGGGCCGGTGCTGCGACCGGTATTCCCAACAGTGCCAATCGGCTGTCCCCTCTCGACACGATCGCCTGTCTTGACAGAGGTTGAAGAAAGATGACCATAACGAGTCACGTAACCGTAACCATGGTCAATGGTGACGGAGCGACCGAGGCTACCATGGAAACCGGCAGAAACGACATAACCTGGAGCCGGAGCATAAACAGGGGCCCCCATACGAGCCGAGATATCGACCCCTTCATGCATCTGCGGAGATCCTGTAAAGGGAGAGACGCGATAACCAAAGCCGGAGGTGACCCACCCTCGTGTGGGCCATCTTCGAGGGGTCGCTGAAAGAAGAAAAACCTTGTCGTTGAACTTTTCCTGAAGATCCTCCAAGCTCCCCTTCTGTCGCGCCAATTCGGTGTCCATCTCCCGCATCCAACCGTTGAGAGAATCCACAACCTCTTTGGGACTCCCCTCGAGATCAAAATCCTCATACGGAGCAGGACCTCCAACGCCGGAGAGTGGGGAAGTCTCCTGAATCTTCTCCAATCGAGCCAACGTCCGAAGCCGACTCTCCAGTTGCCGCACCTGTCCTAAACCTTTCTCCAAAAGATCGACACGGTTATAGACATTCTTCATCTCGCTCAAAGCGACCAATGAATCGGCATGAATCTTTTTTAACGCAATGAGCTCAGTTTTATCGTGGAGGTAAGAATAGTTGAGGTAAAGGAAAGCCCCCAGAGCGAGGCCTCCCAGAAAAACGGAGCCAAGGAAGAGAGGACGCGTGATGGCAAACCGCCAAAACTTCGACCCCTTTTCATTAAGGACAAAAATCGTAAAAAGCCGCCGTGCCACTTCTAAATTCTCCCACTTGAAGAGTGCTCAAATCTCGACGCGGGGTCATTAAAGCAAACTTGGGAAACGATGTCAACAAAAAAGATTTGAAGGGGTAAAACAGAACTTTAACCAAGGAGCTCGCGTGCGTGAGCGCGCACCTTCGAGGTAATCTGAACTCCACCGAGCATGCGAGAGATTTCTCCCACTCTTTCCCCCTCCGAAAGTGACTCCACCTGAACCTGGGTACGATGTTGCATCTCTTTCTTTTTAATAACGAAATGGGACATTGCTTGACTTGCGATCTGAGCCTGATGGGTGATGCAAAGAACCTGCTGATAGCGCGCCAGACGAGAGAGCTTCTTCCCAACCCCCTCCGCCACAGCCCCTCCAATGCCGCTATCAATCTCATCAAAAACAACGGTTGTCACCGCTGGATTTTTAAGGAAAACGGTTTTCAAGGCCAGCATGATCCTGGAAAGCTCTCCGCCAGAGGCTACTTTGGCCAAAGGTCTTGCGTTTTCTCCACGATTGGCCGCCAAATAAAAGGTGACCCGATCCCACCCCTTGGCTCGAAGATCCCCTCTTTCCTGAGCTACAGAAAACTCCGCAGAGGACATGGCAAGTTCTTGGAGCTCCTTCCCAACCCCTTTGGCCAGTTCAGAGGCAGCCTTCCGACGCCGGATTGAAAGGACCTCCGCTTGCCCCTGAGCGCCGACCTCTAACTCGACGACCTTTTCTTTAAGAGCCTCGAGACGTTCCCCTCTACTTTCCCAGGCCTGGAGTTCCGACTGAAGCCGAGACTGATGGTCCAAAACTGCATCCAGCGTTCCTCCATATTTTCTCTTGGCCTGCTCCAGGTCATAGAGACGCGATTCTACTTTGTCGAGGCGTTCGGGGTCCATATCGATTGTTTCCAGGTAACGCTCAAGTTCACGCGCGGCCTCTTCCACGGAGATCCGAGCCGCCTTCACCATCTCCAAGGATTCCGCGAGTTTCAGATCGATTCGACTGGCAGATTCGAGCCACCGAAGGACTTGCCCCACCTGCTCAATCACAGATCCTGTGTTGGAGTAGAGGACCCCCTCCGAGGAGGCCACCGCCTCTCGCAATGCCGCTCCGTGACGAAGACGGTTCCTCTCCTCTTCCAACCTTTCATCCTCACCGCGCTGAACCCCAAGCCGCTCGATCTCCAAAAGCTGAAACCGGTAAAGCTCCAGATGCTCCTGGAGCTCTTTTTCTTTCCCCTGCCCTACCTCCAATGTCCGCAGCGCCTCTTGCCATTCTTGAAAGATCTTCTCAAAAAGCTCCCGATCGCGCTCCAATCCTCCGTAGAGATCCAAAAGTTCTAGATGATTTGATTCCTGAAGGAGGGTCTGATGTTCTTGTTGACCGCAGATCTCAATCAGTTGGCCACCGACCTCTTGGAGCATCGACAGGGTAGCGATCTCACCGTTGATCCATGCCTGACTTCGACCCGAGGTGTTGAGGGTTCTCTTAAGAAGGAGCTCCGATTCTAGAGGAATCCCTTTTTCTAGAAGAGTTTTAAGGATAGGATGACTTGAAGGAAGTTGAAAAATCCCCTCCGCTGTGGCTTCAGTCGCCCCTTTACGAATGAGATCGCTGTCGGCTCGAGCCCCTCGAAGCAAGAGTAAGGCATTGAGAAGAATGGATTTTCCTGCTCCGGTCTCTCCCGTAAAGACGGTAAATCCCTCTTCAAGATCGAGCGTCACATCCTCAATAATCGCCAAATTCCGAACACGCAGTTTTTTTAGCATGGTTGCGAAATGAATCTGGAAAATATCCTTTGAGAGAGCTTCACAAAATTTTGGGGCACCCCTCTTAGCGAGAGTGAGCGAGCCCGCCAACCGCCTTTGGCGGGGTCCCGCCAAAGGCGGGAAAGGGCCGATTTCTGCTGTTTGAGCCCCAAAGGGGCGAGTTCAGAAATCGAGCGAGCCGAGCTTAGAGGGGTCCAAAATTTTGTGCGCGAACGAAAAGGATATTTTCCAGGTAAATTCACCGTTCGGCCCAGCTGAGTTTTGTCCTTAAAATCTCGTAATAAGTTTTATCTGGAGGCATGATCAGTCGCGTTCGATGAACAGACTTCTTCACTTGAACAAGATCCCCCGGCTCTAAAGAAACCCCTGTTTGGCCATCCAGCGTTAAAAGCCTTCTCTCCCCCATCTCCCCTATCTTCACCTCAATTTCCGTATCTGCAGGGAAAATAATGGGACGGTTCGACAGGATATGAGGACAAATCGGGGTCATCACGATGACCTCTTCCGTCGGATAAACAATTGGCCCTCCCGCAGAGAGATTGTAGGCCGTTGAACCGGTGGGGGTCGCAAAGATCAGACCATCGGCCATGAGGTGAGTCACTTTATCGGATTGGATACGAACCTCTAGTTCAATCATTCGAGCCAGTTGCCCCGTGTGGATCACCGCATCGTTCAGCGCATAATTCTCGGCGATCTTTTTTCCTCCCCTGAACACAACGGCAGTGAGCATCATCCGATTTTCGATCTTAGACTTCCCTTGCAAAGTCAGCTCCAAACAATTTAGAAAGCCATCGGTCGAAACCGCCGTTAGAAAACCCAACCCGCCAAGGTTCACACCCAGAATAGGGACACTGGAACCCAAAAGCATTCGGACTGCCGCGAGTAAGGTCCCATCTCCTCCCAAAACCACCATCAGATCGATCCTCTTTTTGAGCTCGTCGGGGGGAGTGGCAAGTTTTGGGACTCCTGCGGTTTGAGCCCCCTCCGGCTCCAAGAAAACCTCAATTCTGTTCTTTTGGGCCCAATCCAAAACGGTTCGAGCCAAAGCCACAGCCTCTTTCTTTTCCCTCTTAAGAATCAGTCCAATCCGCTTCATAAGTAGGGGAAATCCTAACATAACTTCCCGTTCCTCGCAAACAGAGGTTCTCTTATAGACTCCATTCAATCGGAGTGTTATGCTTTTTGCAGGATGGAGCTTTTTGAGGCACAAGGGGAAAAGAGACGCGAAAGGCAGGCGCCGCTGGCCGACCGGATGCGACCACGAACCCTAGAGGAATTTGTGGGGCAAACGCATCTCACCGCTCCGGGTCACTTTCTTCACACCCTTTTTAAAACAGAAAAGCTCCCCTCTCTTATCCTTTGGGGCCCCCCCGGTTGCGGAAAAACGACTTTGGCTCGCATCCTTTCGCAATCGAAAAAAGCTCACCTCATGAGTTTCTCGGCGGTTCTCTCTGGTGTGAAAGAGATTCGAGAAGTGATTGACGAAGCCAAGAATCAATTTCGGCTCTACGGTCGCGCGACTCTTCTTTTTGTCGACGAAATCCTCCGGTTCAACAAAGCTCAGCAAGATGCCTTTCTCCCTCATATTGAAAACGGGACGATCACACTCATCGGAGCCACAACCGAAAATCCTTCCTTTGAGGTGATCTCGGCGCTTCTCTCTCGATGTAAAGTTCTCACCTTCCACCCTCTTTCTGAGGAGGAAATTCAGTCCTTGCTGAGGAGAGCCGTTGAAGATCCCGAGCGAGGGTTGGGTCGGATCAAAATCGAGATCTCCAAGGAGGCCTTAGATCATTTGAGTCTCTGGGCTCATGGAGACGCCCGTGTTGCCCTAAATGCTTTAGAGGTGGCCGTCTCAGCGGCTTCTAAAAAAGTGGGAACCGTAAAGATTGGGATTCAGCAAGCCGAAGAGGCGGTCCAACAGCCCAACCTCCTCTACGACAAGAAAGGGGAAGAGCATTACAATGTGATCTCCGCTTTTATAAAAAGTATGAGAGGGAGCGATCCCGACGCCACAATCTATTATTTGGCCCGGATGTACGAGGCGGGGGAAGACCCCTTGTTTATTGCGCGTCGGATGGTGATTTTTGCCTCCGAAGATGTCGGCAATGCGGATCCCCAAGCGCTTCAAGTAGCGGTGGCTGGAATGCAAGCTTACGATTTTGTGGGACAAGCGGAAGGATGGATCCCTTTGGCTCAAACGGCCACCTATCTGGCGCTGGCTCCCAAGAGTAATGCCTCGTATGCCGCCTACAAAGAGGCCAAAAAAGATGTTACAGAGAAAGGGGCTTTGCCCACACCGCTCAAGCTCCGAAACCCTGTCACCACTCTCATGAAAGAGATCGGTTACGGAAAAGGATATCAATATCCCCATGACCATTCCGAGCATTATGTTGAAGAGAATTATCTTCCAGAAGCGTTAGCGGACAGGAGATATTACCCTCTTTCGGAGCAAGGATACGAAAAAACGATGGCGGAGCGACTTACGAAGCTAAGGCAAAAAGGGAGGAGCTAAGTTGGATCTGTCATTGCGAGCCCGAAGGGCGAAGCAATCCCCTTGCAAGGAGATTGCTTCGCTCCCCCGCCAAAGCGGGGTCGCTCGCAATGACAGGAGGTTAACTTTCGACGCGGTTGCGGCCCTTCTCCTTCGCTCGATACAGCGCCTCATCCGCTCGGCGAATAAAATCATCAATGCCTTTGATCTCGGCATTCGGAAACGCAGCCACTCCCAAACTCAAAGTGATCTTTACCTCTTTGTCAGGGCGGATCGGTACGGAAGTGGCCTCCACGCTTTGGCGTATCCTCTCTGCAACCTCCAAACCCTGTTTCAGGTCGGTCTCGGGAAGCAAAAAAATCATCTCCTCCCCGCCATAACGCCCCAAAATATCGACCTCTCGCAACGTGCTCTTAAGGGTTTGCGTTATGGAGACTAGCACCTGATCTCCCGCAATATGACCGTATTGATCGTTAACCTTTTTAAAGTAATCGATATCCCCCATAATGCAACAGAGGGGAAGCAGGTACCGTTGAGCCCTTTTAAGCTCCTTGTCAAAGAGGGCTATGAAATGCCGGCGATTATAAACTTGCGTGAGTTCATCAATCGTTGAAAGTATCTCTAAACGCTGATTGGCCTCCCGCAGCTCGTCCTGTAAACTTTTGATTTTGAGTTGAGCCTTCACCCGACCAATCAGCTCTGCCGGCTCGAACGGCTTCGTGATATAGTCCACCGCCCCCGACTCAAACCCTAGAACCTTGGTTTCGATCTCAACGCTTCCCGTAATGATGATGACAGGAATATTTCGAATCTTCGGGTCTTTCTCCTTGGATTCTAAAAAAACAAAACCATTGGCTTTGGGCATAGCCAAATCTGTCAGAACTAAATCGATTTTTTGCGTTCGAAGATATCGAAGCCCCTCTTCCCCATCCTGGGCCTCATAAACTTGATGGAGGAGACCTGTGTCGGAAAGGATCCTTACAAGATTACTCCGAAGAAGTTGAGAATCATCAATAACAAGAACATTGTACATATTTAAATACGGGTTTAAATACGGGGTGGACGGGACTTGAACCCGCGACCTCCGACGTGACAGGCCGGCGTTCTAACCGACTGAACTACCACCCCGC
>JACQOV010000070.1 GCA_016202395.1 Deltaproteobacteria bacterium | reverse complement strand
GAATATAACTTCCATCGACCCCATCAGGCCCTGGGATATCAAACCCCCATCGCCTTCCATTACCAACATCATAAAGTGTTACCGATGTACCCGTCCAGTACAGGTGCTTGTCTTCTATGATTGAAATGGTAAACTCCACACGCGATGTTGATTGCGGTTGGAGCTATCCTAATTGTTGCCGTTGGGGTCGGAGCGTTTCTCCTTCTTCGGAGGAAACGAAAGTCTTCTGAGAAGGTCTCGGTCTCTCTTGCCTTAAGTAAAACGCGCGAAATTTTCAAGGGGGTGGTATCTAAAGGCAAAGGAACAACCTTAGAATCGGTAAGGGAAGCATTGTTAGCGGTCGATGTGGGGCCTCAGGTGACAGAACAACTTCTATCGCGTCTTCAGGAGCAGAATCATCGGGGTCCTCTCTTAGAGAAACTTCGGGAAGCAATTCGATCGGATCTCAAAAAGTTAGAGCGGGCTGTTTCGGTTCGAGAAAAGCCTTTTGTCATCTTGTTTGTTGGAGTCAATGGGGTTGGGAAGACGACGACGATCGCTAAAGTCGCTCACGGGTTTCAAAAAGAGGGGAGAAGTGTGTTGCTGGCGGCGGCCGACACCTTTCGCGCAGGGGCTACGGGCCAACTCAAAACCTGGGCGGATCGATTACAGATTCCCTGCGTTATGGGGCAGGAGGGGGCGGATCCTGCCTCGATCGCTTTTCAGGCCATTGAATCGGCAAAGGCGAAGGGAATGGATGTGGTTTTGATCGATTCCGCGGGGAGGCTTCATACCGAAGCGCCATTGATGGATCAGCTCAAGAAAATTCAAAGGGTCAGCGCCAAGGCGTTGCCTCAAGCCCCTCATGAGACGTGGTTGGTTTTAGATGGGACACTGGGCATCAATACGGTAGAGCAGGTTCGACAGTTTCAAAAGGCCCTCTCAGTTTCAGGCCTGGTGATTACAAAACTCGATGGCTCCGCAAAAGGGGGAAGCCTGATTGCCGTGGCGCAGTCTTTTCAGATCCCTGTTTATTTCGTTGGAATTGGAGAAACTCTAGAAGCGTTAATCCCATTTTCATCAGAGGAATTTGTGAGGTCTTTATTCCTATCATGAAGAAGAAGATTCTCAATATCGCTCATCGTGGGGCCTCCGCGCACGCTCCGGAGAACACGATGGCTGCTTTTGAATTGGCAATTCAGCAGGGGGCTGACATGATTGAGATGGATTTGCATGTCACGCGCGATGGAAAGGTTGTTATTTGTCATGACAGCAACTTACTCCGCACTGCGGGAAAAGATATTTCTATTGAAAGCGCTTCCCTTGAGGATCTTCAACGGTTCGATGTGGGGAGTTGGTTTGATCCTCGGTTTTCTCAAGAGCGGATCCCCACACTTCAACAGGTTTTAGAGCGCTTCGGGGGTCGCGTTGCTTTGAACTTGGAGCTCAAAGCGAACCACTCCGATCCTTCTCTCTTGATTGCCTCGGCGCTAAAGGTTCTTCAAACTTATCCGCAGGCGCGATGCATTCTCTCTTCCTTCCAGTGGCCTCTTCTTCTAGAATTTCGCAAGCAAGAGAAGAAAATCCCTTTGGCAATTTTATTAACCGGGAATTATTGGGAACAGGCTTTCCAGTTTGCAAAGGCGATTGGCCCGATCTCAATCCATCCCGAGTGGACATCGGTTACCTCTCAACGGGTGGAGCAAGCTCATAAAGCTCGATGGAAAGTTTATCCATACGTGGCCAATGCTGTAGAAGAGATGAAAAAGCTCATCTCGGACGGCGTCGATGGGATCATGACAGACCGTCCGGATAGGCTCTGTAAACTCCTGCAGCCACTGTGAAAAGAACAGCTATATCTTGCCTACGAGCATCAGGGCAATCAGCAAGGCATAAATGACCAGCGATTCGATGAGCGCCAGACCGATGATCATAGGGGTTTGGATTTTTCCAGACGCCTCGGGGTTGCGCGCAATCCCTTCCAGGGCGGCCGCCATTGTTCTTCCCTGACCTAAAGCGCCTCCAAAAGCCGCGATCCCAATTCCAATTCCTCCTGCCAATGCAATCCCTAAACTTGATACGGAGGATGACGTTTCTGCTGTGGCAGCGCTTGCCATTGCAGCGTCTGTTGCCGGTTCCTCTCCTTCGACCGCAAGAGCCATTCCTGGAGCCAGCGAGCTAGCGAGCGTTCCTAATGCCGCCAATCTTAAAAACCACTTCCTTATCATTTTATTTTCTCCTCCTTCTTTGGATTAGTGTTCATGGGCCGTTGATAATGCAATATAGATTGTTGATAACATGGCGAAAACGAAAGCTTGAATGAGCGAAACAAAAACCCCAAGCGCCATAAAAATGGCTGGGATCACAAGGTGTGTGAGGTTTGAGAAAATTCCTAGGACGAAATGGTCTCCGGTCATGTTGAGAAAAAGTCGAAGGGAGAGCGATACTGGGCGAACGAGATGACTAATGATTTCAATCACGAGCATGAGAGGGGCTAGCCACAGAACAGGGCCCGCGAAGTGTTTGAGGTAGGCAACCCCATGAGCGCGAAAACCATAATAATTGTAGAGAATAAAGATAATAGAGGCCCATGCAATCGTGGTGTTTAGATTGGTTGTGGGAGAATAGAATCCAGGGATTAAGCCGATAAGATTCGAGAAAAGGATTAGAATAAAGACTGTTCCCACCAAGGGGAGATAATATTTGGCCTCTTTGCCTAAAATCCCTTCCAGCACTCCCAAAGCGCCCTCGACGATTAATTCAAAAAAACCGACAATCCCCAGTTGAGCGTGGGGAATCACATAATTTTCAGGATTTTGGAGTTCTCGGAAGATCTTTGTGGCCACTAAAAAGAGCAATACGGTTACCAACCCTCCGGCTACGATCTGGACAGGAATGTTTTTTAAAATCGGGATCAAAGAGAAAAAGGTTGCGCTATGCTCCATGCGGAGATCCTTTCTTCAAAAGACTTTGGATCGATTCCGAGAAAAGGGCTAAAAACAGTGTGGTGATTCCGATGCCTAAACCGATTACATCCACTTTTAACGAAGCGATCAGCCAAACCAGGATTCCAATCAAACCCAGAAATTTCCCCAGGAGCAAGAAGATCCATTTTGCGGAAGAAGGTTGCTCCTGATTGAACAATTTTCGAAGGATCGATTGAAGAAAATGAAAGTTGATGAGGATCAAAAACCCTCCCAAGAGGATGCCCAAGAGGAGGGGCGTGGATCTCCACACCAGGCTCCCCGCGCAAAGAACGAGTAGCCAAAGAAAACCCCATCGCTCAATGCGAGTGAGTTTCGGATTTGCCTGAGTTTTGAGATCCGTCATAGCGTTTAAGATTTCGGACTAGATTGTAAATTCCTGCGCTCAGCCCCCCGAGGGCCAGAACCATAATGAAAAGCGGGGATGTTCCTAACCATCGATCTAAACCGTATCCCAGAAAAAGCCCCACGATCACACAAAGAGCCACCTCTGTTCCCAGTGTAAAATAAATTCCCCACTCAAGCCATTCTCGAGGCTTTTTCGGGGGCTCTTTTGGTTTCACCGCTGTCTCAAGTACCATTTTTGACGCACGAAGTCAATAAGCGCTCGCATTTGGGGATCAAATCCTGTAAAATTGAGTAATGGATTTTCCTGTTTCTCCGGCAAAGGCCAAGCTATTAGCCGAAAAGATGGAGCGTTTGGGGGTTCGAGAAGAGGATGTGGAGGAGAGTTTCGTTCGATCTTCAGGGGCGGGGGGACAAAAGGTCAATAAAACCTCCAGCTGTGTCGTTTTGCTCCATCGTCCCACCGGGATTCAGGTGAAATGCCAACAGGAACGCTCCCAGGCGTTAAATCGATTCTTAGCCCGACGGTTACTCCTCGATAAAATTGAGGAGAAGATCCTTGGAGCTTGGAGTGCGGAGCAGCAAAGGATTGCCAAGATTCGACGCCAGAAACGGAGGCGCTCCAAGCGGGCCAAAGAAAAACTCTTGGCCGACAAGCGATTTCAGGCCGAAAAGAAAACGCTGCGAAAATCGATTAAAGGTTTTGAGTGATCTCTTGGAAACTTTCTCCAATCGCTTCAACCACGTTTTTTAAAATCGATTCTGTATGCGCTAGCGACAGAAACCAGGCCTCAAACGCCGAAGGAGGGATTAAAACCCCGCGATCGAGAAGGGCGTTAAAGAAACGGGCAAAGCGTTGGGTCTCCGTTTGTTGAACCTCTTCGTAATTGTGGATCGGTTTCTCGCTAAAGAAAACGGTGAGCATCGAGCCGACCCTTTGGCAAATCACCGGAATTCCCGCCTCTTGAGCCTTTTTCTCAATCCCTTTTTGTAGAAAAGCCCCTCTTTTTTCGAGAATTTTGTAGGTGGGTCGGCGCAATTCCTGAAGTGTGGCAAGCCCAGCTGCCACTGCCAGAGGGTTTCCTGAGAGTGTTCCCGCTTGATAAACGGGGCCCAGCGGAGCCAGGAGTTCCATAATCTCTTTTCTCCCGCCAAAAGCTCCAACAGGAAGACCGCCCCCCACAATTTTTCCCAAACAGGTGAGATCCGGTTGAATCCCAAACAACTCTTGGGCTCCACCCCAGGCCACACGAAAGCCGGTCATGACTTCGTCAAAGATTAAAAGGGTTTTATGACGTTCTGTTTCCGTTCGTAAAATTTTTAGAAACTCAAGGAAAGGAGGGATCACCCCCATATTCCCGGCTACAGGTTCCACAATGACTACTGCAATCGTTTCCCCTTGTTCGTTCATGACCTTTTTGAAAGCTTCAGCGTTGTTGTAAGGGAGTGAAAGTGTGGTCGCAACGAAACTTGGGGGAACGCCAGCGCTATCGGGCGTCCCTAAGGTGGCGGCCCCCGATCCTGCCCGCACTAAGAGAGAATCGACGTGGCCGTGATAAGAGCCTTCAAATTTGATGATGCGCTCCCGTTTTGTAAAACCTCGTGCCAGACGGATGGCGCTCATCGTGGCCTCGGTTCCCGAAGAGGTCATCCGGATCCGCTCCATCGATGGAAAACGCCTCCGAATTTCTTGGGCGAGTTCTACCTCTTTCCAAGTGGGCAGACCGTAACTTGTCCCTTTTTCGGCTGCCTTCCGGAGGGCTTGAGTGATTTTAGGATGAGCATGCCCCAGAATCATCGGGCCCCACGAGCCGATAAGATCGATGTATCTTCGGCTTTCGGTGTCCCAGACGTAAGGGCCTTTGGCCCGTGCGACAAAGATAGGCTCTCGTCCCATCGCGCGGAATGCCCTCACGGGGCTATTGACCCCCCCCACCAAATACTCGCAGGCCTCGCTATAACAATTTTTCATCATTTCTGGCTAAATTGTATCCTATTGACTCACTTTCTTCAAAGTCCAAATCGATGTGTTTTAAATCATCTAATAATATCAATGAGTTATGATTTATCCTTTTTGGCATGGAATTTGCATAACAAAGGGGCTAGAAACGAAACGGACAGGAGGAAACATGAAGAAAAGGATGAAAAAAGCAAATTCTATGCGGAAGGCAAAGGGGCTAAAGGACCTTCTTAAACGATTTACAACTGAACAGATCGTTGTGGGGGCCTTGATCGGCCTCTCCGTCGCTTTGGTCATCATCTCTTTTGGTGTTATCATGGCCACCCGGTAAGTAGGCAATAAAGAACGTGAGCCACAGAGGAGGCGCATTATGAAGAGACAGATTGTATTTGTTATCGCCAGTATCGCTATTCTTTTATCTTTTGGGATTACTCTTAAGGAAGATTTAAATCTCCGTAGTTGGTTAGATAAAGTTGTTCCCGACGATGTTCGTTTCCTCAAGGATACCGATCGGGATGGCCTTTTAGATTCAAAGGACAATTGCCCTACTATCTCCAATGCGGGTCAGATCGATCGTGATTTTGATGGAAAAGGGGATTTCTGCGATGACTTGAATGGAATTGGAAATGGAACTTTTCCAAAAGGTTCTTATGAGACCGGTTCTATTCCTAAGATGGCAATTTTTGATGATTTTAATAAAGACGGGAATCTTGATGCAGCAGTGATTAATCAAGGTTCTAATGATGTTTCGATTTTGTTGGGAAACGGAGATGGAAGATTCGAAGCCCAAACCACTTTTGCTACCGGAAGTGAGCCGAGTGCAGTGGCTACAGAGGATATGAATCGAGATGGGAATCTAGACATCGTTACTACCAACAAAGGTTCTAATGATATCACGCTACTTCTGGGGGATAGCTTTGGAGGCTTTACGAATTCAGGTTCTTATAATGTGGGTGGAACCCCTTTATCGATAGCTTTGGGGGATTTGAATGAAGACGACTTTGTAGATGTTGTGACCGCCGACTCTAGTTCCGATACCGTTTCTGTTCTCATAAGCCGTTCCGGAGTGTTTGATTCCGCGGTTTCGTACATTACTGGAGATACTCCTGTTTCCATTGCTTTGGGGGATCTCAACGATGACGGTTCTCTGGATATCGTTACTGCGAATAAAATTTCTAATGATATTTCCGTCTTTTTAAATGAAGGGGATGGAATTTTTCCTGGAGGGGCTCGCTTTGGCGTTGATAATGGCCCTGCGTCGGTAGCCTTAGGGGATTTAGAACAAGATGGGGATTTGGATATTGTTACGGCTAATTCAGGATCTAGAACTTTAACGAATCTTCGTGGAAATAACACAGGGACATTTCAGCGCGTTTATGATCAGTCTGTTTCTGGATATGCTGATTTCATCATTCTAGCTGATCAGGATAAAGATGGGGCTCTCGATGCGTTTACAGGCGGATACGTTTCCTTTAGTTCCTCTTTAACCCGTCTCCTGGGTAGTCTGGGTTCCATCATTTGGCACACCCCTATTTCCATTTATGATCTAGGCGCAGGAATTACTTCCGTAGCTGCGGGGGATCTGGATTCGCGCACTGAAAGTAATGGAAATATTGATCTTGGGGTAGTTAACAGCACCGCAGATAAAATAACCCCTTTAATCTATGATCAGAATTCGGGTAAGAATCAGCCGATTGCAGGTCCTCGCTACTCTATTGGAGAAGATGCGGAGTCCATTGCCACAGGGGATTTAGATCACGATGGTGATTTGGACGTGGTAGCCATTACTTCATATTCTCGGGATGGGATGGAAGTATTCCTTTGGGATTCTGTAAATAGCAAATTCAATGCAGCAGGTCGGTATATCACTGATGAGTTGGATCTCGTTTTTGTAGCTCTAGGAGATTTTAATAGTGATCACCATTTAGATGCGGTCACCTCCGATCTAGGCGCGGATGAGATTATCCTTTTCCAGGGAGATGGAAAAGGGAATTTTCAGATGAAAAACTCTTATCCCACCGGCGGGGATTATAATCATCGCCTAGCATTGGGGGACATCGATAAAGATGGGAATTTAGATGTCGTCACAACAAATCTTCGTTCCGATAATGTCAGTGTATTTTTAGGGAATGGAGATCTCACCTTCGAATCTCCCTCTCTTTTCTCGATTGGAGAAGGGGGAGTCAATCCGGTTTCCATTTTACTCGTTGATGTAAACAAGGATAGTTTTTTAGATATCTTAACTGGGAATAGCGGTTCCATCAATATTTCGATTTTATTGGGGACTGGAAGCCCAACCGATCTTTTCAATTCTCCGATGATTGTTTCCTCTGAAAAACCTTTGGAGACCATTGAAGTTGGGGACTTCGATGGGGATGGAGGCAATTTTTTGGACATTGTGATGACCCAGCCGGCCGACGATAGCGTCTCCATTCTTTTTAATGGAGATTTTGGACAGGCTCGTGAGTTTAAGGTGGGGGATGATCCCGACGACGTTGCCATAGGAGATGTCAACGGAGACGGCTTGCTCGATATCCTAACTACCAACGCGGGTTCTAATGACGTTTCGGTGTTATTGGGATTAGGGGAAGGAGAATTTAAAGATCCTGTCCGTTACGATGTTGGGAAAGAGCCAATGAGAATTATTTTAGGAGATGTGAATCATGATGGAGCCTTAGATATCTTGTCACTCAATGGGGAATCCAATGATTTTTCCCTTCTGCTGGGAAACAAATAGGAATTCGTGGTGAAAACAAAATCGAAAGCGAAACCCCAATTTATTAGGCCCGTCTTGTTTGTAGCCTGCATCGCTGTTGCTTTGTCTTTTGGTCTTCTTTTGCAAGAAAATTCGAAGAGAGGGCCATTGTTCGACAACATCGAAGTTCCTACTAATCTCGTTGAGCCTTTTGCAAAGAAATTAAGTGAAGACCCAGCAGTGAAACGTTTTAGATTCGTAACCCCCAAAATGGATCTGTTCAATCTGGAACCAGGAAAAGAGTTAAAAGGCCCTGATTTAATGGAGGTGCGGCTTTTTGATGACGTTTCTCTACAGTTAATAAAGAAACAAGAAAGATGTGATTCTGCAACTCATTGTGTCTGGATTGGGCGGGCTGAGGGAACTCAGTATAACTACGGCATCTTTGTTATCAACAAAGAAAAAAGGAGCATCACAGCGAATATCAATCGGGGAGGAAAATTATTCCAGATTCGATCTGTCAAGAGTGATGAGAATTTAAATAAAATTGGAGATAATATCTTTCATGTTGTGAAAGAGATCAATCAGAAGGCTTATCCAGACGATGAGAATTGCCAAATCAGCTCTGGGGAATTTAAGAGGGCTAGGAGTTCGGCGGCTGGCCCTTCAAATTATATCTTAGAAGCAGAAGAACCAATCATCGATGTGGTGGTTTTCTATACCCAAGATGCCGCTGATGCGGCATGGAGGGATATCGAGTCCGAGATAGAACTCACTGTTAATGAAACGAACCAATCCTATGAAGACAGCCAAATCCAACAACGAGTTCGGCTCATTTATGCCGGGAAGGTGGATTACATAGAAAGTGGGAGTTCTGGAACAGATCGTGAAAGATTAGCGGATCCATCGGACGGTTTTTTAGATGAAATCCATACCGTTCGGAATGAATATGGTGCCGATATCGTAAGTCTTTGGGTTAGCAACCTTGGAGATGGAGTTTGTGGCCAGGCCTATCTGATGGAGGAGGTCTCGAGTGAGTTCGAGGCCTATGCTTTTAATGTAGTCACTATAGATTGTGCTACGGGGAATTATAGTTTTGCCCATGAAATGGGGCATAATATGGGGGCTCGACATGACTGGTACGCAGATCCGGATGCGGCTTCGAAGATCAAGCATGATCTTCATGGAAACATAGCATCAAAGGTTCCCACTCAAAATCAGCAAAATATGAAGGAGGTTCCTCATGCGAAACTGCCAGGTTTACCAGAACAAGGTCCTTTCCCTTATAGTTATGGCTATGTTACCCCCGATTTTGAGTGGAGAACGATCATGGCTAAGACTACCAAGGATACCGGTTGTTCTAGTGACGACTTGTGTGAGCGAATACCTTTATGGTCCAATCCTCATGTAACCTTTGATTCCGGTCTCACCTTTTACGATCATATGGGGGTCGATGAGAACGATTGGGAAGGGACACAAGGCCCCTCTGAGAACTGGAAGACGTTAAACAACACAGTGAGCACTGTTTCCAATTTTAGACAATTTATCAAGCCGCAAGTATTATTTACGCATTCTTATACGATAGATGATACGCACTTTGGAGATGGAGATTATATTCCCGAAGGAGGCGAAATAATAGAACTGTCGTTGATATTATTGGCCGATACCCGGGGCATCGAATACATTAATCGATTGTCTACAGCCGTGTCATCTAGCGGGCGCGATGTAAGCGTTAATAATACGCAACCCATTGCATTTACTAAAACAGAGCCAGACGTTTTTGTTGCCGATGAACCTATTATTTTAGAGATCTCCCCTTCCGCACCCTATATTCATCAAGTGGAATTAGAACTCGACGTGCTTATTAATAATACCGAGTGGTTGGATTATAGCTTCGCGCTCATAGTAAATCCTGAAAGCTCCATCGCTATTACAACAGACGATTTTGATCAAGAGCCCCCTGCCGTCTATGGAAACTATGTCGTTTGGGTTGATAAAAGGGACGGTTTTGACGCGGTTTATCTTTATGATTTGAGCACGGGTGGTGATGAGGTTCAAATCGCTCGCCAGCCCCGTTCTTCTCAGTCTTACAGTTCCCCTGATGTTTATGATCAAATAATAGTTTGGGATGATTATACTAATACAAACGCATTAAATGAAGTGACATATTGATACTGTTATGATACCTTGTATTCATGAGACACACCACCTTAGAGTTGTCGCACCCCGACGCCACCCGGGAACGCTTGGCAGCATTTGCGGAACATATTCCGGGGGCTTGGACCGGGATAAAGATTGCGGCCTTACTGCTTTTCCTGGAGGGCCAAAGGCCTGTATGGATAACGGAGGTTTTAGGGTTACATCGGATGAGCTTAAACCGATGGATTCATGGCGTCAACGAAACTGGCCTGAAAGCTCTGGAACCTAAACTTCGTCCTGGACGACCGGCTCGTTTGACCGAAAAGGTCCGTTGGGAGCTAACCGAGCACCTGGAACAATCTCCGAACAAGTTCGGCCTTCCGCGAATCCAGTGGGACGGACCGACGCTTGCGGTTCACTTAAAACGGCGCTTCGGAATCTCTTTGAAAGTCCGTCAGGCCCAGATGTGGATGCACCAGTTGGGTTACCAACTGAAACGGGCCGGCCATGTTTACCTCCAAGCCAAAAGCTCTCAGGCACGCCAATTCCAGAGAGTTTTAAAAAAAACTCCAAAATCTGGGGCCTCGTGAAACTGTTGTCTTTCAAGACGAGACGGGTTTCACGCTTCATTCCAGGCTTGGCAGAGGTTGGGCCAAGAAAGGGGTTCGCTTGAGAATCCCCACGACCAGCCAACACGCCAAGCGGCTCAACGTATCGGGATGGGTAGCGCCGCTTTTGGGTCGGTATGGCTTTATCCGGACAGCCGAAGGCAATCGGGAAGGATTCCTGGAAGTCTTGAAATCTCTTTACAAAAAGCTCCGAGGTTATCGGATATTTTTGTATGTGGACAGGGCCCGTTGGCATCGGGGAGAGCCTGTTCTCCAATTCTTGAAGACCCATCGAAGGCTTTACTTGAATTATCTGCCCCCCTATCAACCGGGGCTGAACTGCCAGGAGCGGATCTGGCGACGTGTTCGCTACGAGGCAACCACTAATCGCTGGTTTGAAAGCCTGGATATTATTTGGACAACTGTTCGGACAACGACGCATTCATGGTCTCCACAAAAGATTAGACGGTTATGTCACATCACTTAGCGCGTTTGTATTAGTATTGCCAAGGCTTTTTGAATGGGTAAATAAATCGCGCCTCAATCTCCTGATAAAATCTTCTGCCACTGGATATGTGTTGTTTGTGTGTTTTTTGTTCGCTGTGGTTGCGAGCTTTTTAAATGTAAACATTATTTTCGGCGCATTTCTAGCCGGAATTGTAGTCGGCACAACTGCCAATGAAAAAATTGCGAGTGTGAAGACACATGTAAAGGAAATCGGTTTGGGCTTCTTTATTCCCATATATTTTGCGGTGGTCGGTCTGAAACTTGATTTGGTTCATCATTTTGATCTATCTTTCTTTTTAATCTTCTTGCTTTTTGCGGTGACCGTAAAGACTCTTGGGACAATGATCGCTGCCAAGTTGGCACATCAAAGTTGGCTTTCAAGTTTTAATCTGGGTCTTACCATGAATGCAAGAGGAGGACCCGGCATTGTCCTTGCCACGGTCGCATTTGACCTTGGTATTATTAATGAAACATTTTTTGCGGTTCTTGTGCTAATTGCAATTGTCACTTCTCTTACAGCCGGATATTGGCTAAGATATGTATTATCTAAAGGATGGGACCTTTTAAAGGGTGTTACTGTTTAAATTAACGAGGGTGATTTTGTGGGTTTTAAAATGCATCTGAGCCGGGAACAGATTCATAGGATTAGCAAAGCCGTGATTCATGCTTTAGTGGAAGGGAAGGGGATTCGATCCTCTGTTGCAGAAGAGAAACTTGTGGATCGTGTTGCAAAGGTTCTTGAGGCCGATCAAACGGCGGAGACAGAGCTTGAAAAAGAGGTAGAGGCCCTTCTCCAAAAGAATGCGCAGCTTCTGGATCAAGAGGGGGCCGATTGGGGAAAGATGTTTCACAAAATTAAAGCCAAGTTGGCTGAAGAGAAGGGGATGGTTCTCTGATGTCGATGAGTCCAGAGAGGGTTGTTCATCTTTCACAAAAGATTGTGCGCGCAATCACTCAGTCCAAAGAGGCGGAGCTGCTGGCCAGTGAGAAGGTAGTGCTACAACAGATTAGAAATGTCCTTTCAGAACAATTGGAACGGGAAGAAAAGGTTGATCAAGCCGTACATCAACGGATCCGTGCTTTTCGTCCTCATTTAAGCCCCGCTAATGCCGAATGGCAAACCCTCTACGCCAAATTCCACGCTGACGAAGCCAAAAAGATAAAATAAAACTATGCAAAAATCACCCCGTTGAATAGAATGCTGTAATGCGCTCCTGTTCCTAAATGGCTAACCGTTTTATTTTGGTCTGCTTGCTTTTTCCCTTTTGACCTGTATACTCAGTATAGTGGTCAGAATGTGTCTCTTTTGACCACTATAGAAAGAATATATGCTTAACGACGTAGTTTTAAAGCAAAAAATGGAAAAAGAACATCTGCTGTCGCTTCAACTTCAATATGTGGCAAGAACGAAAGACCATTTCGGCAAAAAATGGCTTGATTCGAATTTGATAAAAGTAGTTTTAGGACCCAGGCGAGCCGGTAAGTCCGTTTTCTCGCTGATGCTTTTGAAGGATCGGCCGTTCATGTACTTCAATTTTGATGATGAAGTTTTGGCGAGTGTGGGTGGCATAGCCACGGATGAGCTGATGAAAACGCTGCATGCAGCCTACGGCAACATAAAAACTATTCTATTTGATGAAATTCAGAATTTGCCGAACTGGGAGCTGTTCGCCAATCGTTTGCACCGTGAGGGTTATAACCTGGTGATCACCGGCTCCAACGCCAGACTGCTTTCCAAAGAACTTGCCACGCATCTCACCGGCAGGCACATGCCTATAGAAATACTGCCGTTTGATTTCAGCGAATTCCTGCGGGCAAAAAATTTTGTTGTAGATTCTGAATACGGTTCCTTGCCCCAAAGGCGCGGCGAGGTCTTGAAGTTCATGGAAGAATACTTGTTAAATGGCGGTTTCCCGGAAGTGGCGGTAAATAAGATTGATCCCAAAGACTATCTGGAAGTTCTCTACGACTCCCTGCTTTTTAAAGATGTAGTCAAACGACATAAGGTTAAATTTTCGGCGCAGATAGGAAATTTGGGATCGTATTTAATAAATAACTTTGCCAGCCTATATAGTCTGCGCAAATTGCAGGACATACTGGGTTTCAAGAGCATCACCACTACGGAAAAATACACGAAGTATTTGGAGGAAGCTTATTTAGTTTTCTCTTTGCTCCGTTATTCGGTAAAGTCGGCACAGCGGATAAAATCTCCCAAGAAAGTGTATGTTGTTGATAATGGATTCATAAGCGCAAAAGCGATTCAGCATTCGCCCAACAGGGGTAAGCTTATGGAAAATTTGGTTTTCATCGAGCTTGTTAAGCGCGGAGCTAAACCCAATCTCGAGCTATTCTATTATAAGACTCGCAACGACCGCGAAGTCGATTTTATTGTGAAAAAAGGAATAGAGGTCGTGGAACTAATTCAAGTCTGTTACGATGCCAAAAATCCGGATGCGGAGGAACGAGAAATAAAAGCATTGGTTGAAACAAGCAACGAATTGTCCGCCAAGGGGGTATCCGTCTCTGGCGGAAAAGTTCCTAAGCTGACGGTGCTGACATGGGATGAAAAACGCGAAATGGAAAAAGATGGGATGGCCCTACATTTTCAGCCATTATGGGAATGGCTTCTTGTTTCCACTCGCCGAGCCTAACGAGTTTGGTTCGGGTATTTTCAAACAGACACCGCCAACCCCCACACACAAAAACGCACGGGCCAGGAATTCGTGGCGTGGTGGATGAACTAGCGGACGATTTTCGAACTGCCTGCAAGGAATTTGCGATGGAGGCCTAATTTTATTGAGCCACAAGCATCATGTCTATCGAGTAATCGGGGGAGATTATGTCTGGCGCACCCGACGCAAAGGTATTTCCTGATGGAGCTGGATCCGTCGATATTTCTTTGCAATTGAGTTGTGTTGTCTCATTGAGCGTCGTTAATTGGGGCATACTGAACTCTGTTGCATAGGTAGTCCACGTATTATCGGTGGGAAGGGCCCAGCCTAAAACACCATTCGAATCCAATCCCAAGTACCCGCCCAAGGTATTACCATTGGGAGGGCCGTTGATGGCGCCTGAAACGCCGATAGGGCTACAGCCCGTGGGCTCGCCATTCAGTCCAAGAACAAGAAATGTGGGGGTGGTCGCTGACGAATAGTACGTGCTGACGGATGCGATTCCAGTCACTCCTGCAGTAGTGCTGTTATAACTAAGGGCCGTACCAATCTCGGGAGCAACATAAAAACCAAGGCTGGCAGGAGCGGTGACGGAGGCCGTCATGTCGGGACGGAATGGGTCGCTTGAGCCAGAAGAGCCGAGGCCAACAGTGCCACCACTGACACTCACACGAAAGAATTGAAGACCGCTGATGACAATACTCACCGTTACCGTGTCTCCTTCCGCTACCGTTAAAGGTGAGGCCAGATAACTGGTGTTTCCAAACGTACTTCCGGAGCTGGTGGTCGTCACTGTCAAATATTGTGCCCCTTCGGACGGCGCTGTACCCGTCGTTATGCCAGACGATGTGGTATAAAATCCGTTGGTGGAGTCATCGATCAAAACTTGGTAAGTCGCATTGAAATACAGAATGATCGATGTGTAAGTTCCCGGGTCTACCGTAAAGGGGCAATCCACCAATTCTGCCAGACCAACCTGGCTTCTGTCATACGTGATGGTGCACGTCGAATCGGAAAGAGTACCCGAACTGGAGCCAGAATCCGGTATTAAATCGATCGAGGTGAGCGTCAGGATCATCTGATCCGGTGAAAGGAGCCAGTTTCCATCGCTGGGAGTCGTCGCCGCACTGGCACTGGCTACCAGAGTGGCATCGTTTATACTTAAAGCACCGGCCGAACCACCGGCAGGTGTGGGACCATTGAAAAAACGAGCGGTGCCGCTTGTACTATCAGTGCTATTCTCAGTGCTACTCGATCCGCACCCACCCAATGCAAAGAATAGAACGGCTAAAAGCAAACCACTCACTCCAAGCAAGCTAATTCTACCCTTCATAATGTCTCCTCATTGCTAAGGGCACTGAAAAAACCAATATAGACGATTTCTGAACCGCATGCAACACCGTGCTGAAAAACGGGTTCGAACCTTGCGCCATCGTGGCCGAACTGTGTAGAATGAAGTTATGCGATTAAGTCCTGAACAGATTCACAGAATGAGTCAAGCGGTTCGCCAGTGCATTCGCGCTTTCCGTCCCCATTGGAGCCCCGCTAATGCCGAATGGCAAACCCTCTACGCCAAATTCCACGCTGACGAAGCCAAAAAGATAAAATAAATTCCTTTTGACCCCTTGATTTTTTAAAAAACGGTGATATATTCGTTTTGTTAGCACTCGACCTAGATGAGTGCTAATAATGGAAGAGTTAGTGTAACTTATTGATTCTAAATAGAAAGGAGATATGCTTGCCATGAAAATTAGACCACTTCAAGATAGAATTCTTATCAAGCGGCTTGAAGAAGAAGAAAAAACCAAAGGCGGCATTATCATCCCTGACACGGCCAAAGAGAAGCCCATGGAAGGGAAGGTAGTTGCTGTAGGGAAAGGAAAGGTTCAAGAGAATGGGAAGGTTCTCCCCTTAGATGTTAAGGTTGGAGATCGGGTCCTGTTCGCAAAATACGCAGGGGCGGATGTGAAGATTGAAGGGGAGGATCATCTCATCCTTCGTGAAGAAGAGATCTTAGGAATCATTGAAAAATAAGGAAGGAGGAATAAAAAATGGCTGCGAAACAAATTGCTTATGAACAAAAGGCCCGCGAATCCCTGTTGAAAGGGGTGAACGCGTTGGCCAATGCGGTAAAAGTAACGTTAGGTCCCAAGGGGCGTAACGTGGTATTGGACAAATCCTTTGGCTCTCCAACGATCACCAAAGACGGTGTCACCGTTGCCAAGGAGATCGAACTCGAGGACAAGCTCGAGAACATGGGAGCCCAAATGGTTAAAGAGGTCGCCAGCAAGACCAGCGATATTGCTGGAGATGGAACAACCACAGCCACCGTTTTGGCCCAAGCGATCTATCGCGAAGGATCCAAACTGGTTGCGGCAGGCCACAATCCCATGGGGATCAAGCGTGGAATCGAGAAGGCAGTGGAAGAGGTCATCAAGGAGCTCAAGAAGCTCTCCAAGACCACCAAAGATCAGAAGGAGATCGCTCAGGTGGGGACCATCTCTGCCAATAACGACTCCATGATTGGTCAAATCATTGCGCAAGCGATGGAGAAGGTGGGAAAAGAAGGGGTTATCACGGTTGAAGAGGCCAAAGGGATGGAGACAACGCTCGAGGTAGTGGAAGGGATGCAATTCGACCGAGGTTATCTCTCTCCTTACTTTGTCACCGACCCTGAGAGAATGGAATGTGTCTTGAGTGAACCTTACATCCTAATCCACGAAAAGAAGATCAGCAACATGAAAGAGCTCTTGCCTTTGTTGGAGCAGATCGCTCGCGCGGGCAAGCCGTTGCTCATTCTCGCAGAGGATGTGGAAGGGGAGGCTCTTGCCACGTTGGTGGTGAACAAGATTCGTGGGACATTGCATGTGTCTGCGGTGAAGGCTCCTGGATTTGGCGATCGTCGCAAAGCGATGCTGGAAGACATTGGGACTCTCACCGGTGGCCGCGCCATCATGGAAGACCTGGGGATCAAACTCGAGAGCATCACGCTCAAGGACCTCGGTCAGGCCAAGAGAGTCACCATTGACAAGGACAACACCACGATTATCGACGGAGCTGGCAAGAGAGCTGAGATCGAAGGACGGATCAAACAGATCCGCGCTCAGATCGAAGAGACCACCTCCGATTACGACAAAGAGAAACTGCAAGAGCGATTGGCCAAGCTTGCAGGGGGTGTGGCGGTGATCAACGTGGGGGCTGCGACCGAGACCGAGATGAAAGAGAAGAAGGCTCGCGTCGAGGATGCGCTCCATGCAACACGCGCTGCAGTTGAAGAAGGGATCGTTCCTGGCGGTGGTGTGGCGCTTCTGCGTTGCATCAAAGTGGTCGATCGGGTGAAGCCCTCTAACGACGACGAGAAGGCTGGCATTCAAATCCTTCGTCGCGCTCTCGAGGAGCCGATCCGTCAGATTGTCCAGAACGCGGGATACGAAGGATCCATCGTCGTTGAAAAGGTTACCAATGACGCCAATCCCTCTTTTGGCTTCAATGCGGAGACCGAGCAGTATGAAGATCTCATCAAGGCAGGGGTCATCGATCCCACCAAGGTGGTCCGTACCGCTCTTCAAAACGCATCCAGCATCGCTTCGTTGTTACTGACAACGGAAGCGGCTGTTACCGAAGTGCCAAAGCCAGAGAAAGAGATGGCGGCTCCGGCGATGCCTCCAGGCGGCGGAATGTACTAAGCTCAAGCGTTCTTTGAAGTAAGAACCAAACGAAAAGGGGCGAGTCATCGCCCCTTTTTTATTTCCATCATTTTGGAAGTTTGGGGATGGCGGAGAGAAGTTTCTGAGTATAGGGATGCTGTGGACTTTTATAGATCTGTTCTGCGGTTTCCAATTCAACAATCTCGCCACGATACATCACGGCCACACGGTCACACACGAATTCAACAACCCGCAGATCATGGGCGATAAAAAGCATCGTAAGATCTAATTTTTCTTGAAGGTCCAAAAGAAGATTTAAGATTTGGGCTTGGATGGAAACATCCAAGGCAGAAACCGGCTCATCGGCAATCAAGATTTTAGGATTTACCGACAGCGCTCTTGCAATGCCAATCCGCTGTCGTTGACCTCCACTGAATTCATGAGGGTAACGTTGTGCGGCCTCAGGCCGAAGCCCCACCTGCTGAAGAAGTTCCGCCACGCGATCTTTGAGCTCTTTTCCGCGAGCCATCTTGTGCACTTTGGGCCCTTCCCCAACGATCTCACCGACCGTCATGCGAGGGTTCAGCGAGGCGTACGGGTCTTGGAAGACGATCTGGATCTCTTTCCGAAAAGGGCGAAACGCTTTTTGACTGAGTTTCAAAATATCTTGGCCTTGGTAATCGATTTCACCCCCATCCGGTTCTAGAAGTCTCAAAATCAAACGAGCTAGCGTCGATTTGCCGGAGCCACTCTCCCCCACAAGCCCTAGAATCTCCCCCTTTTGAAGGGAGAGAGAGACGTTGTTGACGGCAACAAGCTCGCTTGGCCTCTCAAAAAAGTTGGATCGCAATAGAAATGTCTTTCGGAGATTTCGGATATCGAGCATTTTTACACCTCAAAACATCGAACCCCATGGCCCGCTTCTTTCTCTTCTAGCGGAGGAATCTCTTGCTCACAATGTGAAACTTTCATGAAACAACGATCGGAGAAAAGGCATCCGGGCGGGGGCATTCGGAGATCCGGAACCACGCCGGGAATGTTTTTGAGTCTCTTCTGCGATCGAGCGGGATCGAATTGCGGAATTGAGCCGAGAAGCCCGCGTGTGTAAGGATGAAGGGGATTTTCAAAAAGTCGTTTCGTCGAGGTTTGCTCCACAATCTTTCCGGCATACATAATGGCGACATCCCGAACCCTTTCTGCCACGATCCCTAAATCATGCGTAATCAGGAGGATGGACATGTGAAATTCTTCTTGCAGTTTTTGAAGGAGCTCCAAGATTTGAGCTTGGATCGTCACATCCAAAGCTGTAGTGGGTTCATCGGCGATCAAGATTTTCGGATTGCAGCTCAGAGCGATCGCAATCATGGCCCGTTGTCGCATCCCACCACTGAGTTCGTGAGGATAACTTTTCAATCGGCGCTTGGGTTCGGGAATACCCACTACTTTTAAAAGTTCTTCCGCTTGATCTCGAGCCTGGGCCTGAGTTACTTTGCGATGGGTCCGGATCGTTTCCATAATCTGGTTTCCGATCGTAAAAACGGGATTAAGCGCTGTCATCGGTTCTTGGAAGATCATGGCGATCTCACTGCCACGGATCTTGCGCATCTCTTTTTCGGGGAGTTTCAGGAGATCTTTCCCGTCAAAAAGGATGGAGCCTTGCGTGATTCGACCTGGGGGAGAGGGGATGAGACGAAGAATCGAGAGAGAAGTAACGGTCTTTCCACAGCCCGACTCTCCCACCAGTCCAAGCGTCTCTCCTTTGTCCAGCTCAAAACTGACATCATCAACGGCCTTCAAAATCCCTTGAGGAGTGTCGAATTGAACCGAAAGATTTTTAATTTGGAGTAACGACATTTTACAACTTCAACCTTGGGTCCAGCGCGTCACGAGCCCCCTCGCCCAAAAGATTATAGCCTAAAATCGTAATCAGTATCGCAAGCCCTGGAAACAGGGAGAGCCACCAGGCGATCTCGATGTTATCTTTTCCAGCCGTTAAAATATTTCCCCAACTTGGGATGGGAGGCTGAACCCCCAGCCCCAGAAAACTTAAGGCCGACTCTGTTAAAATCGCCGCTCCGATCCCTAGGATAGCAGAAACTACCGCAGGAGCAATTGCATTGGGCAAAAGATGTCGCACGATGATCCGCCGGTCCGGAATCCCTTGAGCTTTGGCAGCCAGCACAAACTCGCGCTCTTTGAGCGAGAGGAATTCGGCTCGAACCAATCGCGCCATTCCCATCCAACTCGTGAGTCCAATCACGATCATAATGTTGAGAAGGGAGGGTTCCAGAAAAGCGATGACGCTTAGGATTAAGAAGAAACTGGGGAAGCAGAGCATGAGATCGACGAATCGCATCACAACGGTGTCAGTTTTGCCACCGTAGTATCCCGCCAAAGAGCCAAAGATCACCCCAATCATCAGGGCAATTCCCACTGCAATAAAACTCACTTGAAGGGAGACTCGAGAGCCGTAGATCATTCGACTTAAAACATCTCGTCCCAGCATGTCGGTTCCCAAAGGATGTTGGAGAGTGGGAGGCATCATGATCTGATCGATATCGATTTCCGTAGGATCGTAGGGGGCAATCCAGGGGGCGAGTAGGGCGGCAAGGACGAGAAGAAGGACGATCCCCGATCCTGTCATCGCCAGCCGGTTCTTTCGAAGTCGCCGCCAGAAAGCTTTGAAACCGCCGATTTCTGTCATATTTGTCATTTTCCGTGTCGAATCCGCGGATCGGCCAACGCATAACTCGCATCCGCAATTAAATTTCCCAGAAGCGTTAATACTCCTCCAATGACAAGAATCCCCATCACCACGGGGTAATCCCTGGCCATCACACTTTCATAAAAAAGTCGCCCCATCCCGGGGATGGAGAAGATACTTTCAAAAATAACTCCGCCGCCGATCAATCCTGGAATCGAGAGCCCTAAAATAGTGATCACCGGGAGAAGCGCGTTTCGGAGAGCGTGTTTGTAGATCACTTTGTTTTCAGAGAGCCCTTTGGCTCGCGCTGTGAGAATATAGTCTTGTCGGATCACCTCCAAAAGGTTGAGTCGCATATAGCGTGAAAGTCCCGCAAGCCCGCCAAAAGCGGCGACAAAAACTGGCAAGGCGAGATGCTTTGCGAGATCCGAAAATTTTTGAGCCGGGGAGAAAAGTTCATAGCCAAACGAGTGTAGCCCTGAGATGGGAAGCCAACCGAGTTCCAGCCCAAACAGAATCATCATGAGAAGCGCAAGCCAGAAAGTGGGGACGGCAAACCCAATATAGACCACCACCGTGGTGAGCTTGTCGAACAGAGAGTACTGGCGTGTGGCGGCCAGAACTCCAATCGGAATCGAGACGAGAAGAATTAAGAAGAGCGAGAGAACATTGAGAAGAATTGTGATCGGTAAAGCCTCTTTGATTTTGTCGATGACAGGGCGTCCGTCTTGGCGAAACGAATTGCCAAGATCTAATTTAGCAATCCGTTTAAGCCAATTCCAATATTGGATGTGAATAGGGTCGTTTAATCCGTAATGTTCTCGCAGCCTTTGGTAAGCCTCCGCGGAGGCTTTGGGGTTGAGTTGAGTCTGCATGTCGGTCGGTTCGCCCGGAGCGAGATGAATCACCACAAAAGAGATCAACGTGATCCCAATCAACATCGGCCCCATCCCTATCAGCCGTTTCAAGATGTAGGTTGCCATAGTAAATTTTATTTCCAAATGGTAACTGTACTTTACAATAATTTATTCGACTTCCCCAAGGTGTTCTCGATTCCGATCTTTTTTAAGGTAATGGAGCCATTTTATCTGAATATACCATTATAAGTATTATCAAGTCACGGAGCCATTTGATTGAGGTGGGTGCGGCGCTGTAATTCGGCGGGGACGTACCATTTATGAAAATTGTGAGAGATTCCAGCGGGCGCTGGCTCCACACCGTAAAAGCGGCGATGAATAGCGGGGAGAGCATACGGCACGTACAAAAAGGTGTACGGTTGTTCTTCGGCTAGAATCTCTTGCAGCCGATCGTAATATTTTTTCCGCTCCTTGGGATCAAAGACCGATCGTCCTTTTTCTAGCAATTCATCAACTTCAGGGTTGTTGTACGAAATAAAATTAAACTCTCGAAGCCCCGTTTTGCTGGAATGCCAGATGTCAAATTGATCGGGATCGGGGCTTAAACTCCATCCCAAAATAATCGCCTCAAAATTTCGTTTGTCGATAAATTCGTTGATGAATGTTGACCATTCGACGACTCGAGGCTTCACCAAAATCCCTAATTTGCGAAGTTCTCTCTGAATAATCTCCAATGTGAGCTGCCGTTGAGCGTTCCCCTGATTCGTCATGATAACAAATTCGAACGGCTGGCCTTCTTTGTCCAAAATCTCATCGTGATCTGTGTCTTTCCAACCGGCCTCGGCTAAAAGTTGCTTCGCTTTTTCAGGATCGTAAGGGTACGGCTTTACATTCGGGTTGTAGGCCCAGGTGTCCGGTTTGTAAGGGCCGGTGGCTGCGACGCCTAAGCCATGGAGGACTCCGCGCACCACCTTATTTTTGTCGATGGCGTACGAAATGGCCTGCCGAACCCGTTTGTCTTGAAAACGTTTGTCTCGAAGATTGTAGCCCAAATAGGTGTAACCGGCGCCGATATAGCTGTATTTGTTGAACTCTTTTTTAAACCAAGCGGTGTCGGTTTGTCGTTGGTATTGGAGGGGAGTAAGCCCCATCCAATCAATCCCTTGGGTCCGGAGCTCCAAAAACATCGTTGCTTGATCGGGGATAATTCGATAGATGTAACCATCGATGTAAGGGCGTCCTTCAAAATAATCGGGGCTCGAGGTGAGCCAGATGTGGTCATTGGTGACCCATCGCTTAAAACGATAAGGCCCGGTTCCAATGGGATGGCGTGAAAGCTCCGATTGGTTGATCTCTTTCCCTTCCAACAGGTGCTTGGGGATTATAGGTAACATTCCCCAACTGGCAAGAGCGGGGGCAAAAGGCCTTTTGTAAGTAACTTCAAAGGTGTAACGGTCGATGACCCGAGCCGCTTTTACCTGTTTGTAATCTTCGGAGTAGGCGGTTAGCGTATGGGGATCGATCAGTTTTTGGTAGCCAAATAAAATATCTTCAGCCGTAAACTCCACACCATCGTGCCATTTCACTCCTTTGCGCAGGTAAAAGCGGATCGTGAGTTGATCCAAGGAAACCTCCCATCTTTCGGCAAGATCTCCCGTGAGCTCCAAATTTTTGTCGTACTTCACGAGTCCGTTATAGACAAGGCTTGCAATGTCGAAAGAGGCGCTGTCAGAGGCGAGCATCGGAAGAAGATTGCTCGCATCCCCAATCGAGCCTGTCAGGATCGTATCCCCGTAGGCCGGAGCAGGACTGTGCACCACAGGTGGGACACTTTCTCCTTGCGCGCAGCCGAAGATACCGCTCAGGATCACAAGTAGAGCTTTAGCCATCTTTCTCCTCGAATAAATCCGCATTGAGCAAAGGATTCGGAGAAAAATTCCGGTAAGAAATCTGGAGCGACAATTTTTCGGAAGGAAAGTCTAGCTCCATTTGGTCCGCCAAAATCGTCCCCTCGACTTCAGCAAAGTTGAGAAAATGGACAACCCATATCCGTTTTCGTGAAGCATCCCTCTTTTCTACCACGACCTCTGGTTTTTTTCGATGTTGCTTGAAAAAGTAGCCGGAGCCTTCAGGCAGAGGTTCTGTTAACAGAATTCGAGTGAGCTCTTGAGGGAATATGGGGACAGGAGCTCCCGATCTCTCTTCTATCTCGGACCAACGGCCTCGCTCGGTGGTGTTATCTTGAGAAGAGTAGTAAAAATATTCTTCTCCGTTGGTTCGAAGAAGCCACACCAATGTTCCAAAGCGATCGAAGAGTTCAATCCGAAAAGAGGCCGGTTTTTTAAGGTAGAGCCACCCCTGAAGAGGGATGCGGCTTCCCGGCGTCTTTAAAAGGATCTGGAGTTGGCTTTGGAAAGTTTGGATTTTCTCTTTTTCTAGAAGTAGGGAGGGGGAGGGGTCCAAACGAGTTTGGAGAGACTGGCATCCCGTGAGTAAAATCACCCCAAGGGAAATTACTGCCGCGAAAGTTTTGAAGCGACGTCGCAATCTCACGGGGAGGTTGTCTTTTTCGGCTCGAGTTTTTGAACCTTCTGCTCGATCTCTTCCCGTTCCTTCACACTCGGGCCTGTTTCGAGCGCCTTTTTGTAAGCCTCTAAGGCCTTCTTTTTGTTTCGGAGTTTTAATTGGATATCTCCCAGATGCTCCAAAACGGTTGGATCATCCGGAGTCAATTCGATGGCCTTTTCGATCTGTTCGAGCGCTTTTTGGATCTCTCCTTTTCGAAAGTAAACCCACGCGAGGCTATCGACGATGTAGCCGTCTTTGGGGCGGATCTCCAAGGCTTTTTGAACCATCGATTCCGCTTCGTCAAGGTTCATGTTTCGTTCCGCATAGGTGTACCCGATGAAATTTAGCGCATCCGCATCATTGGGATCTTTTTCTAGCATCTCCCGCATGATCTGGATCGCTTCCTCCAATCGATTGGCTTCATCGAGGCTGATGGCCAGTTGGTAACGGAGCTTCGCTGCATCCGGAAAACGCGGAATGGCCTCCTCCAGAGTTTTAATGGCCCCTTCTATATTTCCGGATCGCCGTTGGACATTGGAATAAGTGCCAATAAGGTTCACATGATCCGGTTGTTCCTGAAGCGCTCCCTCTAAAATGGCTAGAGCCTGCTGGAAATCCCCCTTCCTTTCGAGTTCCATGGCCAGCTGTGTTTGTCCATCGGCGTAGAGGAGATCGCTTTTTGGGATCTTCGCAAATTCGGACTCGGCTTTATCCAATTCTTTTTGCTCAGCATAGGCCAAACCCAAATAGTAGCGGACGCGATAAAGATCAGGGAACACCGCAAGGATCTGTTGAAACTCTTGAATGGCGATCTCGTACTTCTTTTGTTCGAGATAGATCAGTCCCAATTTAATTCGGAGATCAAAGTTGCCAGGATCGAGCGCTTTTAAGCCCTCCAACTCTTCAGCCGCTGGGTCTAGATTATTCTGCTGAATGTAGATCTGAATGAGTCGATCTCGGACCAAAAGATTATCGGGATAGGAAGAGAGATATTTCTGATACCGTTCGATGGCCTCTGTCCACTTCTCCATCAGTTCATAGGTTCTGGCCAATTCCAGCAGGGCCAACGGATAGCCCGGATCCCGCTCGAGGGCCTTTTGGTAGAATTCAATCGCCGTGTCGTATTTCTTTTGTTGAAGATAAACTTTTCCGAGATGGTAGTAACCAATCGCCGAGTGGGGTTCCATGACATTGAGTTTTTGCAAAATCTCAACGGCTTTGTCGTACTCTCCTTGATTGGTGTGCAAGATAGCAAGATAGAGGTAGGGGTCGACGGTGTGAGGATGTTGTTGAACCGCTTCCTCATAGATCGTCATCGCTTCCTCAATCTTCCCTTGAGAGGCGTAGATGTTTCCCAACAGAATATGAGTTTCCAAATCGGTGGGGTCGATTTGAAGGGCTTTCTGACATTCCGCAACCGCCGGATCGAGGTTTTCACGTTCGATCTCGAGCCGAGCCAGTTGGATGTGAAGCCAGATCGAGTCGGGATCCGCTTCGCTCGCTTGTTGGAGCTTCAAGATCGCCGTATCCGTGTCCCCCTCGGCATCGTAGAGATAGCCCAGGAGATAGTTGTGGTAAGCCTGTGCCTCGCCGGAGAGTTTTGAGGAAGATTTTGTTGGAGCTGGCTTCGATTCCTTGGGACTTTCTTCTCCTCGTTCTTTTTTAGAAAGGGTGGCGCAGCCGGACGCCAGAAGGAGGGCTAGGACTAAGGTCCCTGTTTTTAGAGCTGTTTTCATTCCGACAACCATAACATGGAGTTTAAGGAGGGTCAAACGTCATCATTCTTTTGGAAAATTTCTCTCAGTCCTTGGATATTGATTTTATGTAAGAGTATCCCTTCCTTTTCGATGGTTCTCGCTTGGTTGTTGTCGGCCGAAATAAGATAATTTTCTCCTTGAGGGTGACGGTGGCGAAAGCTCAAGAGTGAAGACCATCCCCACGATTCCTCCTTCCATTTGCATTCGATAGCGATCGGATCCTTTCCTCTTATTTTGATGACCCAATCCATTTCATGCCCTGCTTTGTCTCTCCAGTAGTGGATCTCTCGTGGTTCTAAGAGGGAGTGTAATTCATTTAATACATAGTGCTCCCATAACAATCCGTAATCTTCATTTCTAAGTTCTCCCCAACCCTTAAAAAGGGTTATGAAGCCGGTATCAAACCCATAAACTTTAGGACTGGCGATAATCTCCCCCGATCGACGCGTGGAGTAGGGACGGATAATATGCGCCAAGTGAGTGGCTTCCAGAACGGAGAGATAATTAGTAATGGTCGTATGGCTGACTTCACAAGGTCCGCTAAATCGAGTGGCTTCAAAGATTCCACCGCTTTGCTGCATTAGTAGCTCTACAAATTTGATAAAGGAGTAGCGTCGCTCTACTCGAAAGAGCTCCTGGATGTCTTTAGCCCAAAAGGAATCGATCCACTCTTGATAGGCTGGTTCATCGAAAGCCCCCGACAAAATAAAAGGGGGGAGTCCTCCTAACCGGAGCCGTGTTTGAATATCTCTGATCCCAAAATAGACCCCGTCTAGCGAATTCATAGGAGTTAACCAGACCGAGTATTTCCTTCCCGTAAGAGTATCCCGAAATTTCTTAGAAGCCTCCAAAGTGGAGGAGCCTGTAGCAACGATCTTCACTTGAGGGTAGTGATCTGCAGCGATTTTTAAGATCTGCGTTGGGTTTTGAAGACGGTGAATCTCATCCAGAACAATAAGTCCTTTTCCGCATTCTTTTAGGAATGCCTCCCCTTCAACCTCTTTTCGAATGGAGGGGAGTTCACAATCAAAGTATCTCGCTGGAAGTTGCTGAGTCAATGCGGTTTTCCCGACCCGACGCACCCCGGAAAGCCACACCACAGGGCGTCTTCGTACCTTTTCTAGTATCCTCTCTTTCCAAAAGGGCCTGTCTACCATATGCAATCATTATTGCATATAGTTAGACTAAATGCAAGGATAAGTTAAAAGGGGATGGCCGGTCATGTCCGAGGGTTGGGGCCAGCCGAGGAGAGCGAGCAGGGTAGGGGCAACGTCAGCGAGAATGCCTGGTTTTAACCGAATCGATTTTGTATCTTTCGAAATGAGGACGAGAGGAACAGGAAAAGTGGTGTGAGCGGTGTGAGGCTGTCCGGTTTCATCATTGGTCATCTGTTCGACATTCCCATGATCGGCCGTGATGAGAAGAGTTCCATCCAGCGCCAAAATCTTGTCCGCGATTTTGGCTAAGCAGTGGTCTACCGTTTCGATGGCTCGGATCGCTGCTTCCATCACTCCGGTGTGACCCACCATGTCCGGGTTGGCAAAGTTGACTAGAATAAATCCGAATTTTTTTTGGTCTAGGGCTTTGAGGACGGTTTCTGTCACTTGTGCGGCGCTCATCTCCGGTTTTTTATCGTAGGTGGGAACTTCTTGAGTGGATGGAATTAAGATCCGCTCTTCGCCAGGAAACGGTTTTTCTTCACGGCCATTAAAAAAATAGGTGACGTGGGCATATTTTTCAGTCTCCGCCGTTCGGAGTTGTTGGATTCCTTTTTTAGAAACAAGTTCTCCAAAAAGATTCCTCAGAGATTCCGGAGGAAAAGCGATGGGAAGTGTGAAAGTTTTGTCATAGAGGGTCATGCAGCCAAAATAAGCCGGTTTGCCGGAATCGGTGATGGCTCGAGTGATCTGACGAGCTCGGTCAGGGCGAAAATTGAAAAAAATAAAGGTGTCTTTTTCGCTGGCGGGCTGAGAGTGAATCACGCGAGGTTTTACGAACTCATCGGTCTCTCCCTGAGCATAGGCCTGCTCAATGGCTTCAACCGCCGAGGAGGCAGGGGTTCCCTGGCCGTGCACAATCGCTTGGAACCCAAGCTCTGTCCGTTCCCACCGTTTATCTCGATCCATGGTGTAGTAGCGGCCACTCACCGTAGCGATCTTTCCGTTTTGGCCGTTTTGGCCAGTCTTCTCTTTTTGGAGGAGATTTTCGAGCGCTTGGAGATAGCCTAGCGCGCTTTTGGGAGGGACGTCTCGGCCATCGAGGATGGCATGAATGAAAACGTTTTTTACCTTCTGCTCTTTTGCAAGGCGAAGAAGGGCATAGAGATGCTCTTGATGGCTGTGAACCCCGCCATCGGATACCAGCCCCATTAAATGCAACGCCGAATTATTTTTAACGGTCGTTTGACAAGCTTGAACGAATACGGGATTTTTGAAGAAACTTTTATCCTGGATGGCACGGTTAATCCGCAGGAGGTCTTGATAAACGATCCGTCCCGCGCCTAAGTTCAGATGCCCCACCTCGGAATTGCCCATCTGGCCGGGGGGCAATCCCACGGCCTCTTCCGAGGCTTTAAGCTCCGTGTGAGGAAATTTCCGAAGAGCCTCATTCCAGAAAGGGAGTTTTGCTTGAGCGATCGCATTCCCTTTTTTCTCGCTCCGAATCCCCCATCCATCCAGCACAATCAACACCAAAGGCTTCATTAATGATTCTTTACCTTCTTTCGGATTTCTTTCATGAGGGCCTTCGCTTCTTGGAAGTCTGTTTCCACTTCTTCTGCAGCGGGTCCTTCTTCAAAACCAGGATATCTTTCCACCAGATAATAACCTGTCACTTTCTGAGTGAGTGATCGGAACTTTTCGAATGAAGGTTCAAATTTCACTAGGTCCTCTAAAAGAGCTTCCAAGTCATGGATTTTTTTTAGAGTCCATTTGCTGGATAAAAGAATTGCTTTCAGCGCTTTTTCGATGGCTTGCTGAAGGTGAAAAGCAGCATCCTCCACGTCACCTTCTTTGAGCCTTCGGCTCACTCTTCGAAAGTCTTCGTTTGCTTTTTTCAACCAATCCAGAGGGTAGGAAAACTCTTGACTATTGCTCATAGAGGACTTGGCCTTCTAAAAGGACATTTCTGAAGAACTGATCTCCCTTAGCTAAACGTTTTTGGAGCTCTAGAGGAGTCAGCACGATGGGATCAAAAGGATAACCTCGTCGTTGTTCCGATACCACTTGCCGGACTTCTGCAAGGCGCTGGAAGAAAGATTTCTTTGTTTTTTTAATAATGAGAAGATCAATATCGCTATCGGTTCGAGGGGAACCGGTTGCCACGGAACCAAATAAGATAACTCGGTCAGGGTGGTAGTGATCTTTTAAGGCTTCTACCATTTTTCGAACCACTTTTTTTCGTACGGAATCCTTCATGCTATTAGATTAGCATACCTTTTACGTTTTGACCAGAACAAGGTTGGAGGAGGTGAAGAGCTTCCGAAAGGGATTTTATTTGTGGGCAGGGATCTCTCTTAGTGGACGCTGGCGCATATAGGAATTTACAAAGTCCGTGTAATTGCCCACAAGGAAGCGATGGAATTCCCCAGGCGTTATATAATGGTTCCTCATGTCCAATGAGTCGATTTTTTTATCATCTTCGTAGAAAGCCACCTCTATAATGTTCTCTTCAGCAAAGGGGGAATCTAAGGGATAGCCCTCCAATCGACCCATCTGTTGTAAACTTGTGGATAGGGTAATAGGGAACTTGGTTCCGGATGAGGTCACGAGGAAACCCTTGAACCGATCTGACAGAAAAAATAAAGGGGTTCCTTCAATCGGTTCCTTGTGTTGATCAACAAAACCTTGCACCTGTTGGAAGTAAGGAGAGAAAGCTTTAATAACATTGTAGTATGGAGAGAAGAGTCGAACGTAGCCTTCTTGGAACGAAGATTCTTTTTCTCCTGGCAGCTCTACAATGTTAGCTTCGTATTGGATACCACTTGGGTCGAATGGACCACGGCTCACAACATCGCGGAAGGTAAACACCCTTTCTTTTCGTTCTTCAGAGCCACGGAGATGATATGTGAAGGACCGTGGTTGATTTGATGTTATATAAGATTGAAAGGCCTCCAAATCTGAATTATAGAGGGGAGGGGCAGAAGATTGTCTTCCGTCGGGGTCGATCCATCGGATGGGATTGTTATGGGTGTAGGTATAAGTTGGGTTCTCAATCACGGGGTCGGGGCTTATGAATTGACTCAAGATGGAATCATAATACCGAGCGCCGTAGTCATAAAGATCGGATTCACGATCGTTCTCTTGGCCTGTAAATTGAAAGTGTGAAGTGTTAAGTGTAGAGTGCAAAGTGCTAAAAATTTCACCAAAAGGGGTGTAGTGTTCGATTTGTTGAACATTGCCAAAGGAATCTGTCATCACAGCGAGCGAACCCAGGTGGTCGGGATGAAAATACAGAATATCGGCTTGGGCCGAACCCAAGCTCAAAAATAGGACTGTTACTAGAATGATAAAGCTTTTCATATAAAAATTTCCTTCACACCCGGGGAGCATTGCTCCAAAGCCCTTCGAGGTCATAGAAGGCCCGATCCGCTTCTTGAAAGATATGAACGACCACATCGTCATAATCCAGGAGAATCCATCGGGCGGCCTGAACTCCTTCAATCCCATGGGGGTGAAGGTCTTTTTGGCCCAGCGCTTTTTGCATCTCTTCAACCAAAGCCGAAACCTGCCGATCCGAGGCGCCACTGACAATAACAAAAAAGTCCGTGAGGGTTCCATAGCGGCGCAAATCAAGGATGAGGGGATTAATCCCTTTTCTATCTTCAGCAATTTTGCGGCACAGAAGAGCCTTTTGTCGCGCGTTTATCGGTACAACCCCTTCAATCGAATGTAGCGTTCGACCGTTTTGGGGACGAGGTATCGAACCGCCTCCCCTCGCCCAATCAACTCCCTGATCTTTGTGGATGAGATGTCCAGACGGGTGATGTGTGATAAGTAAACCCACTTTTCGGATCGGTGCCGAAAACCTCCTTTGCCGTCTTTAGAGTAGCAGAATTCCTCCGCAATCGCAACCGGAAGGATCGACTCCGGCGAGGGGAGGGGGTCTTTAATCATCACAATAAAGTGAGTGAGAGAGAAGAGTTTTTTATAATCCTTCCAGGTGGGGATCTCTTGAAAAGTCTCAAGGCCAACGATGAAGAAGAATTCATCTCGCGGGTAAATCTTTAAAATTTTTCGTAGGGTGTCCATGGTGTAAGAAGATTTGGAGCTTTCCATCTCGATATCCGAGATCTCGAAATGAGGGTCCTCTTCAAGGGTGAGCCGAAGCATCTCGTAGCGGTCTTCCGCGGAGACAACGTTTTCCTCCGATTTGTGAGGGGGATGCCCTGCGGGGATGAAGACGATCTTGTCCAATTGGAATTGGGCGCGCACCTCTTCGACCGATCGAAGATGACCTAAATGAGGAGGATTAAACGTTCCACCAAATAAACCAATTTTCATCCGTTTATTCTCTGATTTGGCCATTTCCGTACACAATAAATTTTTGGGTGGTGAGCTCTTCAAGCCCCATCGGCCCAAAGGCATGGATTTTACTCGTGCTAATTCCGATCTCGGCCCCGAGCCCCAGTTGAAAGCCGTCGCTGAATCGCGTGGAGGCGTTTACCAAAACCGTGGAGGAGTTCACCTCTCTTAAGAATCGCTGCGCCTTCTCATAGCTTTGGGTCACGATCGATTCAGTGTGCATCGAGCCATACGTGCGGATGTGATCGATCGCTTCATCCAACCCTTTCACCACACGAATGGCAAGAATAAGATCCAAATACTCCGCAGAATAATCTTCATCTGTGGCTTTCTTCATGCCAGGCAGTATTTTTACCGTTTCAGGGCATCCTCGAAGTTCCACGCCCGCTTTTTCGTAGGCCTTTGCCATCCGAGGCAAAAATTCTTTCGCAATGGCTTTATCGACAAGGAGCGTCTCCATGGCGTTGCACACCCCTGGGCGTTGAACCTTGGCGTTAAAGCAGATTTTCTCGGCCATATCGAGATTGGCCTCTGCCTCGACGTAGACATGGCAAACCCCTTTGTAATGCTTGATCACAGGGATTCGCGATTTTTCAACAACGCTCCGAATGAGTCCTTCGCCGCCACGAGGGATCACCAGATCGATCTCTTCTTCGAGTTTCAACAGGGCATCAATTGCGTCTCGATCGGTTGTGGAAACAACCTGGATGGCCTCTTTGGGAACCCCTTCCGCTGCGCAAGATTCTTGAAAAAGGCTCCCCAGAATTCGATTTGAATGAATCGCTTCCGATCCCCCGCGCAGAAGAACGGCGTTCCCCGATTTGAGGCAGAGGCTCGCCGCTTCCACCGTGACGTTCGGGCGTGATTCGTAAATGATGGCGATCACTCCCAGAGGAATCCTTTGACGACCCACCATCAAACCGTTAGGGCGTTTCCACATGCGGGTGATCTCTCCCACAGGATCGGGGAGGGTGGCCACCTCTCTTAAACTGGAGATCATCGCCTCAATCTGTTGAGGAGTGAGGGTGAGGCGATCGACCATCGCTTTGGAGAGTCCGTTTTTCTTAGCGGCCCCCACATCTTTCACATTTTCTTGGAGAACCCTCTCCGACTTGTCTCGAAGGGCCTCTGCCATTCGCAAAAGGGCTTTGTTTTTGTTGGCGGTCGAAAGGCTCCCTAAAATTTGAGAGGCCTTTCGGGCCGCCTTCGCCATCGCCTCGATCTGTTTTTGAATACGATCTGTCATTCTGAAATCACCAAATTGTCTCGATGGATCGCTTCATCCCCATATTTATACCCTAAAACCGACTCGATTTGCGAGCTTTTAAGCCCCTGGATCTTTTCAAGCTCTTCTGAAGCGTAGCCTGTAAGCCCTTTGGCAAGGGTCTCCCCCTTTTCATTCAAGATGTCGATCATCTCCCCTCGATCGAAATGGCCACGGATGGCAACGATCCCCGAGGGGAGAAGGCTCTTCTTCCCATTCAGGACCGCGGCTTCGGCTCCGGAGTCAACTACGACCCCTCCTTTGGAGCGCAGCGTATGGGCAATCCAGTGCTTGCGGGCCTGAAGCTTCTTTGAGTGTGGCAGGAACAAAGTCCCTAAAGATTCCCCCTCGAAGAGACGTTCCAAGATGTGAGGTGTGAAGCCGTTAGCAATGATCGTTGGAACCCCAAATGATGTGGCGATCTGCGCCGCCTCCAATTTGGCCTTCATTCCTCCCAGGCCGAAAGGACTCTTGTCATCGCGCGCCCCTTTTTTAATCGAATCATCGATCCGTTCCACACAAGGGATTGGCCTCGAATCGGGTCCCAGCAAGCCGTCCACGTTGGTGAGCAAGATCAAAAGATCGGCCTCCAGCAGGTGCGTGATTAAAGCGGCGAGGCGATCGTTGTCGCCGAACTGGATCTCATGCACGGCGACGGTGTCATTTTCATTGATGATGGGGAGCGCTTTATACGAAAGCAAAGCGTGAAGGGTGTCTCGGGCATTGAGAAAACGCCTTCGATGGGCCAGATCGTCATGGGTAAGGAGAACTTGGGCCACCTTCGTTCCGTATCGTTCAAAGGCATGTTCGTAGAGTTGCATCAGGCGGCTTTGGCCGATGGCAGCCAGCGCCTGCTTTTGCGAAATATCATGAGGACGATGGCTTAAGCCCATTTTTGCGATCCCGGCGGCGATCGCGCCGGAGGAGACCAAAATCACTTGGCGGCCTTTATCTCGAAGCGCCCCAATCTGTTTGGCAAGGTTGTTAAAACTGCCGGTTTGGAGTCCTCGAGAGGAATCGATGAGCACACTGCTCCCCACCTTGACGATCACTCGCCGAGCTCGGTTCACAATCTGTTTTCTATCGACATCTCGCATTTACGCCTCTTTCCTCATCTCTTTTATCTCTTTAGCGAGGGCCGCCACCAAAGAATCTACATTTTCGCCTGTTAGGGCCGAAATCGCAAGTGTCCGTTGTTTGCCGAGTTTCTTCTGGATGGACCTCCATGGCGCCGTCGCTTCCGGGAGGTCGATTTTATTCCCCACAACCCAGGAGTGTTTTTTTGTCAAAGAGATATCGTACGATTGGAGCTCCTTCTTTAAGATCTTCCACTGATCGGAAGGGCTTGCCTCCGCGGAAGGGGAGAGATCGATGAGGAACACCAGGAGGGCTGTCCTCTCAATGTGTTTTAGGAATCGGTCCCCCAATCCAATTCCCTTGTGAGCCCCTTCGATGAGTCCCGGAATGTCGGCCACCACAAAGCTCTGATCATGATATTTTACCGTGCCTAAATGAGGAATCAAAGTGGTAAAAGGGTAGTCCGCAATCTTGGGTCGAGCTCGAGAGATCTTCGAAATTAAAGTGGACTTTCCTGCATTGGGGAATCCGACGAGCCCCACGTTGGCAAGGAGCTTGAGGGTGAGCTTTAGATCGCGCGCTTCCCCTTTCTCTCCAGGCTGAGCGGTTCGTGGAGCCTGGTTGGTGGAAGTAGCGAACCGTTTGTTTCCATGTCCGCCTCGTCCCCCTTGAGCGGCGATGAATCGTTGGCCCGCTTCTTTGAGATCGCAGAGGATCTCCTGATTTGTAGCATCATAGACCATCGTCCCCATGGGGAGATGAATCAAGGTGTCTTGTCCTTTGCGACCAAACTGATCTTTTCCTCGTCCATGCTCTCCATGCTCTGCGGGGTAGCGATGCCGGTATTGGAGATCGATTAAGGTGGTGAGTTGTGGGTCTGCGATGAGAAGAACACTTCCACCGTCGCCGCCATCCCCTCCGTCGGGTCCTCCCATCGGGACGCGGGCTTCGCGGCGGAAACTGACGCAACCGCGCCCTCCGTCGCCGGCTTGGACTGAGATGGTGGCTTCATCAATAAATTTCATAGTGCGAACGCACCCTAAGATCAGAATGACATTTATTGCGTTTGAACAGGTTGGATGTGGACACGGGAGCGCCCATCCCCGTACGATTGGAATTGCACAATCCCATCACATTTGGCGTAAAGCGTCCAATCTCGACCGATCCCCACATTCAGTCCCGGGGTGATTTGTGTCCCTCGTTGACGAATAATGATAGTTCCGGCCGTTATTCTTTCCCCACCAAAAGTTTTTACCCCGCGTCGTTGACCTGCGGAGTCGCGTCCGTTGCGGGTGGATCCTTGTCCTTTCTTATGAGCCATATTTATTACAAACGCAATAAATAACGTTATACTTCGTTACTCTCCCTCGACACTCGTTGCGGCGTACTAACCAAGTACGCCTCACTCGGTCTCGGTCGAGATGCCTCGTCTAACGATTATTTCTTGCGTTTGTCCTCCTTCAAGCTTATCAAGCTTGTATTGAGTGAATTTTTAACAAGGTTAAGTTTTGTCGATGTCCTGTTTGTCGGCGATACTTCTTCCGTCGCCTTTTTTTAAACACGATCAACTTCTCCCCGCGCTCTTGCCGAACGATCTCTGCTAGAACCTTGGCTCCCTGTACGAGAGGGGTTCCAATTTGCGCGTCTTCCCCCTCACCCAGGAGTAACACCTCTGCAAGCTCCACCTTGTCGCCAGAATTGCCGGGGATCTGTTCAACCTGAACAAGATCGTTTTCTGAAACCTTGAACTGCTTTCCACCTGTTTTTACGACAGCGTACATCTTTCCTCCAGTTCCCTCCAGTAGAACAATTGTATGTAACATAATGGTTTTCTCTCGTCAAGAATTGACTTTTTGGGTCTGTTTTTTGAGAAGGACTCGATAGGCCGATTGAATACCAACGAATCCAGTGAGGATTCCTTGTTCGTAATTAAAAGTGGGGTTGTTAAGTAGTGCGGGCGCATCCTGCGGGCTCCAGATGTCGTCGGAGGTGGCTTGCGGATAGATCCGCCGCGCCAGTTCTAGGACCTTTCTCTCCTGTTGCTCAATCATGGATTGAAGGAGTTTCTCAATTTCGGTGGTGACATCCATTTTAATCCAGCAGGATAAAGACGTAAAGTTTTTGGGGGGCATGCATCCCCAGCACCAGCGTTTTTTCAATATCGGCGGTGCGGCTTGGGCCGGTCACCATCACCGTGTGCCCCTGAGAGATTTGGGGATCTGCGGTCAAAGCCTGTTCCAAAGATCCGTAGAGTCGTTTCGCGGATAGGATCGCGATATGGGTTCGAGGCCAGAGCGAGAAAACCAAAGGGGAGGAAGGGCTAGACTTGAAAATTAAAGTCCCCGTTTCAGCGATTCCACAATCAGCCTCCGTGATACCCAGCGCCGCCTTGATCCCATCCTTTTTCTGGATTGTTTTCCGGGTGATGACAAAATGCTCGGAATCTTGGTCGCAAATCCATTCTCGAATATGGATCGATTCCATACCCACAGATTCTGCCAGCAGGATCGGACCGGGTGGCGCTTGTTGGACGATCGCCTTCATGGGATGACGAAGCTCTTCTGCAGAGCGCACCACAAAAGACTCGCCGCGTAGCTGTGAAAGTTCATCTTGAAAGCGATGCAGCCGCTTCTCAAGATCCCATCCGCGCGTCGGATCCTTAAAAGCCCTTGTGGGAAGCTCCAGTTGGTTTTCTTGGAGTATCCCCTTGCGAATTCTTTCCAAAATTTTCTGTTTAGAGTTCACGTTTTTTCCACCACTCGGTAAACGATGGAGATGAGAACTGGGGCATCCCTCTTTTCTCTGCCCATCGAGATAGAATTGGGAATCGTTTCAAAATCGATCCGCTCCAAGGAAACCATTTTTGGGCTGTGGCCACGGTTTCTAATGCGGCTCGGTATAGGAACGGCGATTTAGCGAGGAAGGCCCAACTTGAAAAAATAGTTTTTTCAACATTCTCAAGATGAAGATTCAAACCGGTCCTTTTCTGAGCCCATCGACGTCGAAGCTCCAAGAACAGGTGAGGCATCGGAATCTTCACAGGGCAGACCTCTGCGCAGGCTCCGCAAAGCGATGAAGCGAAGGGGAGCTCTTGCGCCTCGGGCGTGTCGAAGAGAAGCGGGCTCCAAATCGCTCCGATCGGTCCGGGATAGATCGAGTTGTAGCTGTGTCCCCCCGCTCTTTGATAGATGGGGCAAACGTTCAAACAGGCTCCACAGTGGATGCATCGCAGCGCGGCCTGCATCTTGGGATCCGCAAGCATCTGCGATCGGCCGTTGTCGAGCAGAATCACGAACCGTTTCACACAGTGCTCGCTCGCATGTTGAATCAGTGAAACGTAGCTTGTCATCTTTTGACCGGTGGCGCTTCGGGCCAAGACGCGAAGGAGTAGAGCGAGATCTTGTGTTCTTGGGATCACCTTTTCCATCCCCACCACCGCGATGTGGATAGGAGGTGTGGTGGTGCTCATCCCGATGTTTCCTTCATTCTCCACCAAAATAAGGGCGCCCGTCTCTGCGATCAGAAAGTTGGCTCCTGTAATCCCCGCCTCGGCTTTGAAAAACTGATCGCGCAATCTTACCCGAGCCACTTCCACCAGTTGTTCGGGATTCAGCCCTGGAGGAGCTCCCAATTTTTCGTGAAAGAGGGTTGCAATTTGCTCTCGCGTTTTGTGAATGGCGGGGGCGGTGAGGTGCGAGGGCTTTTCCCCTGCCAATTGAACGATGTACTCTCCCAGATCGGTCTCCATCGCCCCAATCCCGTTCTTTTCGAGGAAAGCGTTGAGTTCAATCTCCTCGGTCACCATCGATTTCCCTTTAACGACTTTTCGCACCCCGTGTTCTCTGCAGATTTGAAGGACGAGTTCTCTGGCTTGCTCGGCGTCTTGAGCCCAAAGAACGATTCCTCCCCCTTTTTGGAACGCTTCTTCAAACTGGAGGAGATAGCGATCGAGGTGATCGAGTGAGTCTTGGCGAATCTTGCGACAGTCCTCGCGCAAGGTTTCCAGATCGAGCCCTTGAGTGGATCGCTCACGAGCCTTGAAATAATGAGCGGTGGCTCTTTGATGAGCCGCTTGAAGATTGGGATTGTTTAAAGCTCTTTGAGAATTTTCTTGGAAAGACATCATTTCATTCCCACCAGAATTTGCGCGAGATGCAGGGCTTGGATTCGGCTCCCTTGGGCCCGGAGTCTTCCTTCCAGGTGCATGAGACATCCCATGTCAGTCGAGGTCACCACGTCGGCTTTCATCGATTCGAGGGTCGCAATCTTATCGTCGGCCATCGCGCACGAAAGCTCAGGGAATTTCACTGAAAATGTCCCCCCAAATCCACAGCAGGTGTTCGAAGGGAGATCCATGAGCTTCAAACCCTTTACCATGCCCAGCAATTCTCGGGGCTCTTCTCGAATCCCAAGTTCTCGAAGGGCATGGCATGAGTCATGATAGGCGACCACTCCATTGAATCGAGAAGGGAGGCCCTTCACTTTTAGAACTTTCACGAGGAATTCGCTCAGCTCAAAGGTTTTTGCGGCGAGTTTTTGCGCCTTTTCGGAGCGGCCGAAGAGCTCCGGGTAAAAGATCCGAAATTGACTGGCGCACGATCCGGAGGGGACCACCACGTAATCCGCGCCGGCAAGGATTTCAAGGTTCCGTTTTGCGATAGAGGCCGCAATCTCCGTGTAGCCGGTATTGAACGCCGGTTGTCCGCAACACGTTTGCTCAGGGTTGTAGTCGACTCTAACATCGAGTTTTTCCAATAATTCGACAGTGGCTTTCCCGACAGCGGGGTAAAGTTGGTCAACAATGCAGGTGACAAAGAGCGAAACCCTCATCTTGGCGGTACTATAATCGAACGGAGAGTGGGATGACAATGGGGGTCTTGCACGCAAGAAATTTTGGACTGATCGGTGGGAAAAGTTCACGGGAATGTTTTTCCTCGCTTCACTCGCAAGATTTTTGACCCCTCTACGGCTCGATCGCTCGATTTCTGAACT
>JACQOV010000066.1 GCA_016202395.1 Deltaproteobacteria bacterium | reverse complement strand
AGAGGATGGGGTCAGTTTTAAGTTTTTAAGTAACGCTGACCCCATCCTCTGTGCTATTCGCTATATGCTAAGAGTTGTCTTCATGGGAACACCGCAGTTCGCCGTTCCCGCCTTAGAGGCTTTAGGGGCCTCGGGCGATTCCGTTATCGCTGTTGTCACTCAACCGGATCGGCCCAAGGGGAGAGGCCAAAAGATTCAGTCCCCGCCGGTAAAGGTGGTTGCAGAGAGAGATCGCATCCCTGTTTTTCAGCCTGAAAAAATCCGGAAGAATTTAGAATTTTTGGAGTCTTTAAAAAAGCTGAAACCCGATCTGATCGTGGTGGCTGCCTACGGAATGATCCTTCCCAAGGAGATTCTAGATCTTGCCCGCTTCGGTTGCATCAATATCCATCCCTCTTTGCTTCCCAAGTATCGCGGCGCCGCCCCCATCCCGTGGGCTATTTTGAATGGAGATGCCAAAACCGGTGTCACGATCATGAAACTCAACGAGCAGATGGACGCGGGGGATATTTTGATGCAGAAAGAAGAGGCGATATTTCCTAATGACACCACATCCACACTGGAAGAGCGTCTTTCGAAACTTGGAGCCCAGATGTTGATAGAAACGATCCAGTTGTTAAAAATGGGAAAACTTGTTCCCGTTCCGCAGGACTCTTCTAAGGCGGTGATCATCCCTCTCCTTAAAAAAGGGGACGGAAAGATCGATTGGTCAGAGTCGACTGAAAAGATTATTCGGAAAGTTCGCGCGTTCAACCCATGGCCCGGAGCTTACACCCCATTTGAAGGGAAGCTATGCAAGATTTGGAAGGCTAAATTTGGGGACACGATACTTATTTCGAACCAAAATAAGCATTGTGTCCCCAGAGGAGGACCGGGTGTCGTCCTCTCTACAGCCGGAGATCTTTTGCATGTGGCCACCCCCGATGGAGTCGTTGCCATTGAAGAACTTCAGCTCGAAGGGGGCCGTCGCATGTCCGCCAAAGATTTCCTCCGCGGCCACCCTATTCCTTCAGGGATGGTTTTTGGACAGGATTCAAGTTAAGCCTCAACGATTGTTGCCAAGGCTTCTGTCACTCTCTCGATCTCCGCAGGATCTGCTTCTTCAATGAAACTTCGGAGCCTTTCTTTGGATATGGCTCTGAGTTGATCCACAATAGCAATCCCTGTTTTCCCTTGGCATCTGATTTTGACGGTAAGGGGCGGATTCTCTTTAGCGGACGACGATAAAGGAACTGCCAGGACGGTCCTTCGGTATTGATTGACCTCATCCATAGAGAGGATCAAACAGGGGCGCGTTTTCTTAATCTCCGCTCCTAAGGCCGGATCCAAAGCGACCCACCAGATGTCTCCTCGGTGTGGAAAGTTTTTGCTCAACTCCAATCTCCATCCGCGGGTTCGTCGAAGCCCTGCCACTCCTCAATCAATCGGGTGGATTCCCCGTCCTTATTGGCCTTTTTGCAGGCTTCAATAATGTTCTCTTTTTTGTGTTCTAAGGCCTGCTGGATCAACTCCGAAACAAGCCGAGACCTTTGCCGGTTAGGCACTAGAGCCAAGAATTCTTTCGCGATCGTATCCATGATATTAAACGTCATTCTCATAGTTTAAATCATATATCATAATTCATAATATGTAAAGCCTGGCCCTGTATTCGAGCTTTCAGCCCCCTGTGTTAATAACCTGCATGAGCGTGGAATTCTGAGCCGTTCTCCGCCTTAAATTCTCCCTTGAGAGTTACCGTGGGGGCTTCAATCGTAGCCTTTGCGCCACTGAAGACAAGGCCTATGCCACCATCGATAGTCACAGAATTTTTCGCGGCAAGAACAGACTCTTGTCCATCAAAATAGGCATAGACGGTCCAATAGATATCGTTAGGAAGCACACGGAAGTTGGCCATGGTTGGGGCTGTTTCATTCAACACGCGGGCGTTATTGTTCGTTGACTCGGTGCCCATGGGATTTCCTCGATAAGTGATATCCGGATTAGACCAATAGGGGAGCCACGTGCAGGTGGTTCCCGCGGCTGTACAGGCGTCAGGGTAGGACATTACGGTTCTCCAGCTATCCGCAGGGATCGAGCGGTCCGGATGGCTGTACCCATGTCCATAGGCGAAGGGTGCGTCAGAAGGATCAACGTATTCATCATGTCGCGCTCCTTGGAGGTGACCGATTTCGTGAGAAAATGTGTTGTTGAGGAGACATCGATAATCAACGACGGCAAAAGCTTGATGCTCCTCGGCATAGATATCCTTTGCAATACCGCAATATTCTGGATGAGGATCATTAATAATCAGTACGACAAAGTCGCCGCCAGAGCCGTCTCTCAGATCATGGATCACATCCATGTAACCGTCACTTGGGTTTGCCAGGCGATCCAAATCTGTAGAAAAGGAATCGGATTCGGTGTAATCCGCCCTCGTCACATAAGCGAGTCTCAATCGGGGCTTAACGGCACTGTTGGAGTAAGTACTATTGCTGTAATCGATTAACTGCTGACTTTCCAAAGTGATATCAGCTAGACGCCCTACAGCCGCGTTTGTATAGGCAATGAGGACTCGCATCTCGCTTCCGTCATCTCCAGCCAGTTGAGATGACATGCGAGAATCCTCTTGCTCAGGAGAATAATCTTCAAAATCTTTAAGGAACTTTTCTGAATCTATTTCAAGGATAGCCGCAACCCCTTGCCCTAGTGGTTTGAGGGCATAGAACTCATTTTCGATCCAGATGCTTCCTATAAGATTTTCACCACGCCTCGTCAAAATCACTTGGCTTCCCTCTTCAAATATTTTCCCATGCCAAGTGAACTCGCCTTTTTTTCTTTCCTCAACCTTTTCTTTAGTAGCTATCCATTCCTTCTCACTGAAAAGATTGATCAGGACTAAGTCATCATTAAGAGCATCGAAGTTAATCCTTACGATCTCTATGCGCTTTACCATCGGCCATTGCTCTATATCTTCAATCCATTGCCTTTGCCGGGCTGAAAGGGAAGAGTCTCTTAAGCTCAGTGGAGTAAATAAGGGGACGGTTTTTACATCGGTATCCATGGAAGTGGCCGCTTGAATCGTGATTGTAAGGAGCAAGATCGTTAAAAGCAGAAACAAAAGTCGATTAAATGGCTTGGCAATCTTCTTGTAGGGCATTGGGGCCTCCTCCGATCTATTTTTTTCCCAATTCTAAAGCAAGGACACGCTGCCTGAGAGCTTCATTCTCGCTTTTCAATTGAGCCGACGCTTGCTCTTGGCTTGAGAGTTCCTCGTGTTGGTCGATTAGGTAAAGTGTCAATTCCTCAATTTTTTGCAGTAACTTAGATTGCATAGCTCCAACGCTGATTCCCTCAGACTCTATCTCTTTGGCAGAGGGGATGTTTGGGAGATGCCCCTGTTCCTCAATATACGCTTTCAAGTCATTCAATGGTTCAAGAGGATACCCCTCTTCAAACACGAAATCCGGCCAGCCTTCTTGAGTGACAATAAGCTCTCTTGCGGTAATTGTGTTGTTGATCGTTAAACCCGATTGGGGATTGATCGTCAGAGCATCTTTTTGAATCCCATCTTCACTCACAGAAATGACAAAACTGCCGCCTTCGCTACCCATAATAATCGTTCCATTACCATCCTCTCGGGTTGGATTCAATACGATACGCGCATTTTGGGCGGTGGAATAAAATCCAGCGATTAAATCATCTCCTGAAACAACCAATCGATGGTCGGGATTGGTTATTCCTATCCCTACATTTCCTGAATTGGTGTTATAGATATTGTTCCCACTTTTTGTCCATAATCCGAAAGGTCTCTCAATCAGCTGCTCTTTCCCGAAGACTAATCCTCCGATGAGAAATAAGAAGATAGCCATTCCGCTAACCAGAGTTATCTTTTTGCCTTGTGTCATGATTTTCCCTCCTTTTTCGACATTAAAATGCAATTGCGCACGCGCTTAAGTCTCCTCTAATACGATCTTAAAAATCTTACCCGTTTTGAGACTCTCTAGGTAGATGCCATTTTCATCCTCAAACATCCTCCAGAGTTTTTCATTATTTTTCTTCATAATGATATCTCCCGTTTCAAATGCCTTCGCTTGAACGACTCCTTCGGAGGTAATTCGCGCCACTTCCCCATCACGAGTAGCAAAAATTAGATTTTTCGCTTCAATTACACCATCCGCTGGGACATTGTTGTCCACGTCCAAGAAACCTAAACTGGGGGGCGCCTCACGGTTAGAATTTTGAAGGCGGATTTTAACTGCATGCGCCCCTTTTATAGGATCTTCAAAAATAAAATCTCCCCGGCCGGCACCGAATCCAGTAGATAAAGAGAGTTCCCCTACTGAGGTTATCGTAATCCCTCCTGCTAACTCTCCACTGGTGTAATCGCGCCAACTAATACCACCTGTAGCTGCATCAAAGGTCACCCGCCCCCCTTCTACAGAGATAATTCCTGGGTTAGGAAGACCCCCTGCTATTAACGCACCGTTACCATCATCGATAAAACTATTTTGAGTAGTCTCAAAATAACCTTTCGGAGAACCCGATTGATCTTCCATACCGTCTTCATCACCATCCCCCCGATACACACGATACACAGAAGCCTTATCCACAGGATCCCAGGTAAAGACAGCCGAACTCTTATCCGTGTCAACTTTCAGCTCTTTAGACGAAGCTCCTCCCATCCCTTCCGAATCAAGGGCCACTATCTTGTAGTAGTAGGTTCCATTTAATGATCCACCTGACATGACGGAGACCTGGATAGACTGAGGAGCGGGTAATCCAATTCTCATTGTCCCACCGTACACATCCAAAGGGGCTTGGGGTTTCGACGTCCTAATCCCCACATTTCCCTGAGGATCGACGGTAAAAGCATCCTTCGATATGCCATCGCTGTTGCTGATGGAGATGTTAAAGCCCCCTCCTTCACTTCCCATAACGATTAACCCACTTCCATCCTCTCGAGTTGGATTTAAAACAATCCGTGCGTTTTCAGTGGCAGAGTAAAATCCAGCGACGAGGTCGTCTCCGGAAACGACCAGCCGATGTTCGGGATTAGCTATCCCTATTCCCACATTTCCTGCATTGGTGTTGTAAATATTGTTTCCGCTCCTTGCCCAAAACCTAAGCGGATTAAACTCCTCTTGCGCCTGCCCTTCCTTCAGAATGAAACCGCTGATGAGGAGCAGTAAGAGTGCGCCGACCCCCACGATAGAAATTATTTTGGATGTTTCCATTTTTCCCTCCTGTCGAATTTTAATGCAAGAAATGTGCCAAACACAATCCAAAAGGGTTGGAATTTATAAGGTCTTGAAATTTTGTGGCTTT
>JACQOV010000067.1 GCA_016202395.1 Deltaproteobacteria bacterium | reverse complement strand
ATTGAATATAACTTCCATCGACCCCATCAGGCCCTGGGATATCAAACCCCCATCGCCTTCCATTACCAACATCATAAAGTGTTACCGATGTACCCGTCCAGTACAATACCTTTGCCTTCTTCAAGGGAAGTGTTATTTTTAAGAGGGCCATGGATACCCCAATGAGATATTTTGTGCTCCTGTGCGTTCTTCTTGAATTAGCGGGATGTGGAGGGTCGTCAGATTCACCTTCTACGGCGGATCCTGGGAATCCCACAGACGGAGGATCGAGCAGCAGCTGGAGCCTCTCCCTCATTCAATCCTTAGAGAACATCACCACCTCTGAAGAAGAAGGAGGGGCGCGCCCTGAAATTCTCTACTTTAATGATCAATTCCCGATTATTTACCGCGACACCTCTGTCACCAACGGAAGTTTTCGCTTGAAGGTTCTGGATAGCTCCTTAAATTCTACAGGAATTGAAAAAACTCTCGTGACCCTCGATGACGACGGCGGGGTCACCGACATTCGAGTTGACGATGACGGAACGTTCGTCTACGCCGCCTACGAAAAGGCTTTCAGCGACGGACGAAATCTCTTCCTCTCAAAATACGACGCGTCGTTTGAAACACTGGCGACCACGCTGGTAGCGACGGCGGGAGAGCCGGCCAAAGGGATTGAGGCGCTCGACGACCCCGAGATTGTTGTTGTCGATGATCTCATCTATGTCATCACAAAAACCGGTCACGAAGTGGACGTGCCTCAATACCGCGCGCGAGAGTTTGATCTGGATCTCAATGCCACCGGAAATACTTTTGAAATCTCGACAGGGCTCGACGTCGGGCTTGGAAATGTGAATAGCGCCCTCTTTTTGGACAATCTCTTTTATTTTGTCACAACGGTGCACATCTCCGGACCCCCTGTGGGTCCTGCTGCGAATGACGACACTAACAACGATCTCGTAGTTCTAAAGTACAATGCGGATTGGACTTCCACTGAGTTTGAAAAGATCATTACCGATGATCCCAATGTGGAGTTCTATCCCACCGGTTTTAAATACGCGGATGGAAAATTCTATGTGGCCTACAATGTCACCAACGATCCCCAGATCGGCGATCAGAGTGAGGCTCCTCAAGAGGGGGGAGGCATCCTCCATCTGAAAGTGTTCGATTCCGATCTCGAAGAGCTTGCAGAAGTCGAGATCAACAGCGGAGAGACAGAGGGGAAGCATCCCTCACTGGTCATTGTCGGGGATAAAATCTATGTCGTTTACGGCGAAGGGGAGACGGATGGCCAGGGGGCAACCGATTCTAATCTGCGATTGAAGGTTTATCAGCTAAGTCAGAATTAAAGGGCCTATAGATTCCAGATCGGAAAGTTATAGATTCTTGGAGCTAACTCCAAAGGAGCCGATTGTCGCGAAAAAATAATCCCATGCTGGATATCGGGATCGAGATCCATCAGCATCTGGATTGGCTTCCAATCTTGGGGCGTCACGCGATGAGTGGATTTGATCTCAGCGGCAACCTTTTGGGAACCTTGCGAGAGAATCACATCGACCTCCAATCCCGTTTTGGTTCTCAAATACGACAACCTCCATGGCAAACTGTTGTATTCAACTTGTTTGATGATTTCATTCATGACAAACCCTTCCACAAGACTGCCGAAAGAGGGACTGCCCTCAGGAGGCGACCCTCTTTCCCCAGATATAAATCGGGCGAAACCAGTATCGATAAAGTAAATTTTGGGGCTTTTACTGATTTGCACACGCAGCGACCGGCTATATGCCGGAATCGGAGTACAAACAAAGGTGTCTTCCAAGATCCCATAATAAGTTCTGACGGTATGAGGGCTGATCCCTAAAACCTTGGCTTTAGAGGAATAGTTCACGACCGAGGTATCCTCACTAGCCGCCAACGCCAAGAATTGCTCGAATACCCCAATATCCCCGACCAGATTCTCTCGACGGATCTCGTTTTCGAGATAAGTGGCTTGATAGGCCTGAAGGAGGTCTTGAGCCTCCGAGAGTCTCTCCAAAAGATGAGGTTCTGGAAGCATCGTTTGTTGTAGCACGCGAGATAAAAAGCGGTTGTAATCTCTGGGCTCTTCGAGTTGTAATTCTCGTTTCAACTGATGGGGATCGAAGAGACACGGAAGACGACTCTGCTTCTGCAAGATCTCTGATTGAGAGAGGGGCCACAAAACCTTCGATAAACTTCGCCCCGCCAATGTTTCAGCCCTCTGACGTTTCAGAGGCCTGGCAGAAGACCCCCAGATCCAAAATTTGATCTTCCCTTTGTACCGCTCGTAAAGCCCCTGGATGGCCTGAAAAAAGGCAGGGATTTTTTGCACCTCGTCCACAAAAACCTGAAGCCGCTCCCCCGATTTTTGCTTCAATGCCTCCTCTAACTCCAAAACCCACCGATCCGGTTGACCTTCATACCGCCTCAAAGTCACAAGGTCATAGAGAGGGTAATAAAGAGAATCAGGGTAGTCCTGGCTTCGAAAGGCCTCCATAAGGGTGGTTTTACCGGTTTGCCGAAGGCCAAAAAGGTGAATAACCTGGGGTCGCTCGGCAACCTCTCTAAGCCAACTCTCGATTTCCCTTGCAATCATACTGCAATTTTAGCATCTATTTTTGAAATGTCAATGCAAAAGACAAGGGTGCCCATAAGGCTAACAATCCTCTTTTCATGGTCGTCATTGTGGTGGGGCTTGTTTATTCCGCCTCTGCAAATAGTAGCTGTAGGTCCTGCGCAGCTTAAGTGAAAAACATGAACCCTATGAAGTCTCGGCGGCTTGCTGTTGTTATTTTTTCCCTGCTGACCTTACGCGCCCCGGCGGTGCTGGCATTCGATCACCAGTACCGCCTTTGGAAGGAGGCCCTCTCCCCTGTGGTCACTGCGGAGATTGTCGACTATCGCGCGCTTCAGGTAACCTCTGGAAAGTTGAGGGAATTCATTCAGGAGTTGGAGAAGGTAACAACTCCCGATTACGCGAGTTGGTCCGGTGAGCAAAAAATGGTCTTCTGGACTAACGCCTACAACGCCGCTGTCATCCAGAGGATTTTGTAAGAAAATCTGGGAGTTTGGAAAATTTCATCGAGCCGTATCTGCCGAAAGAAGAACGGGAACTGTTGGAGAAAGAGGGTTATCGTCTCTCCTTCATCCCGTACAACTGGAGCCTCAACGAGAAAAAATGACTCGGGGTCCCGTTCAAGCATTTACTACTTGGAGCGGACCCCATTATAGAGTCCCCGTTATAATACGAGATGTCCCCGTCATCTCAAAATAAGATTTGGAATCCAGCAACGAGTTGAAAATCCGTTTTTAAGGCGTCGCCATGGAGGTTTTGAATAGTAGGCAACTGGACCGCAAGGTCTAAAACCGTTCTCCGGGAGACCCACTGTACTCCAGGCGTTAAAAAGAGCTGATACCCTCCAGAATCCTCATCACCAACATCACTGATTTCGTTTTGAAATTGATAGAGGCTATTCGCTTCTAAAACACCATACACATACGAGGGAACGCCATGAGGACTCAGCCCTCGAGGCCACAGTCGATACTGGAAAGAAAGATCTTCCCGAACAACATCACCGAATTTAAAATTGTTGGCCTCGTTGTTTCTTGTGTAAAGGAGGTCGGCGTCGATCTGAAATGAGAGCCACTGTGCCGTCCAGACGGTCCCCACAATGAGATCGAAGGAGCCAGAGCCGACCTGAAGATCAGGCGGCAGCAAGCCGAGGGAATCGATTTCATCGTCTTTTCCAGTGGGCCACTCGAGCCCTGCAAACAGCGCTCCTCGCACAGTTTGACCTAGGCGGTTTCTTTCAAAGATCTCGTAGCGAGCCACAGTGGTAAGATCCCCCCAACCGGAGTTTTCACGAACCACACCGCCGGAGCCCATCCCCAGCTCTTTGTCGAGATAGGGAAAGTTCCCCATCACGGCCAGGTTGGAGGTGGCTCCGTAAACGAGGGTGAAGGGGAAGAGGAAAACATCCATCTCTCGATCGAGTGAGGAGGGGTCCTGATGCATCTGGACCCAAACGGCTTGTTGCCGAACAACAATTCCTCCTTCATGGACTGGCATGGCGGTGTTGAAACTGATCGGCCCTGCGTGCAGAAAAGAAGCTGCAAACCCAAGAAAAAGGAGCTGTCGAAACAAAAGCCTCATGGGCCTCTTTCAATCTTTGAAACCCGAAAGCCGGCCTTCTCGACAGCACGTTGGATCTCTTCATCGGTGATCTCCGCCGAAGGATCCATCTGGAGCACCGCAGTCCCCTCTTTTAAGGAAACATCGACCCCCTCAACCCCTTCGATCTTTTTCAGATGCTTACTAACGCCAAAAACACAAAGGGGACAACTCAACCCCTCGATATGAACCGTGATCTTCTCCCCTGCCGCTTGGGGCAACGAGGGTGGCACCTGCGGTGGCTCAGCGGCTTTCAAGAAAGGCACAAGGCAACAAATGAGAAGAACCGCGGCAGCCAAAATAACCCAGATCCAATCTTTCACGTTCTTTCTCCTTCCTCGGAGAGATCAATAAACCAAATAGATATCGGCGTTGGTGACTAACCTCAAGGCCTCCTGGATCCCAACCGGCTTAAAGAAATCGACGGCCAGGTTCTCAACCTTGCCATATTCTTTCTCGATGCCATAGGTCACGAGCATCTCCGAGTTGATGAAAAACTCAACCCCCTCAGCATGAAGCATCCGAAGGTACTCGCCGTAAGTCCTTGGGATCTTCTCGAGAGGCAGATGAAACTCCTTCGACAAGATCCTTCTCAAATCCTCGGGGATCTCATAGTCTTCCAACTCGTTTCCACCCAACCATCCTTTTTTGTAAGTCTTCACCGCACTGGCATCCACCAAAACCTGGACACGCTGGCCCGTTTCAGCGGCAGCCCAGATCTGGTTGTAAGCCACACAGAGCTGCGCATCATCCAAATCTAACCCTGTCTTGAGATGAATAAGGACGGTCTTCTGAGCCAGGGGTTCCGCAGCATTTACCATCGGGGCCATCCCGAGCGCTAAAGCAATAAGCCCCCTCACGACCTGAATCCAGAGTTTGAGGTATGGTATCTTCAAATTTTCCTCCCCGGCTAGAACCCTTATTGGGCAGGCTCCGGCTCCTCAAGAGTCGCTTTGTAACCAGCGCTGCTGACAACATCCAGAATTTGATCCTGGGTCACTTTCTCAGATTCATAGGTGCAACTCCCATGGCCGCTTTTGTGATCCACGGAAACTTCGGAGCACAGCGGAGAAAGTTTCTTTTTGATGATCGCTGAGCAGGCGCTACAAGTCATCCCCTCAATATCCATCTCGATCGTCTGAGGCTCTGCTTGCAAGAACCCCCACGTCATTAAAAAAACACCGAAGCTGATGATTCCTATTTTCATGATCGATTCCTCCTATGTTATATCCTAAGATAAAAATAATCGCGCGATTAATCCAGGCCCTATGAAAAATAAAAACGCGAGCCCCGTTGTGATCCAAAGCAGGATCTTGGTCCGACGAATTGCCTTGGGTTCGCAGGCTTTGTCATCGCTACACTCCTGTCGCCGACCGTACACCAGATAAAACGCAACGGCTAAAAGCAAAATCGTCGCGCCGACAAAATAGGGCCGGTAAAGGGCCAAGGTGTTCGCAAAGGCCATGCCTCCTACTCCTAAGCTCACCAACAGCAGGGGCAAAGCACAGCAAGAACCAAAAAATGCTGTGAAGGTAGCAAGGCCGGCTGCGATCTTCGAGAAACGTTGACTCATGGCATACCTCCTCACCACTCTCCCAAACCGGCAAAGACGGTCGTTAGCCGCTTGTTGAAAGGATGGTTTGTTAAAAAGTAATAAATGGTTTGGGCCTCGCGGCGAGAATCGATCAAGCTGTGGGACTTGAGTTTCCCTAGATGCTGGGAGATAGCAGGAACGGTCAGCTCCAAAACATCGGCAATGTCACAGACACAGGCCTCTTGGTAACGGTAGAGCAGGGCTAGAATCTTTAAGCGACTGGGATTTCCGGAAACCTCCATTAAATCGCTGAGTTCGTCAAGGTTGGGTGTAAACTCAAACTCCTTTTTTACCTTACGAATCAGGAGCTTACTCCCGTCTTTCGGCCGCACGCATTCCATAGGCTTAAGACTCCTCATTTAAGCAACGACTTAAGTATAAAACTTAGAAACAGCCTTGTCAAGTGTATTTAAGCAGATACTTAAACTCTATGAAAAGAGTTGCAGGAGTTGGATGACAAGCCAACCGATGATGGCACACAAGGGAAAGGTTAGAAACCAGGCCGTGACAATATCGCGGGTTACTCCCCAACGCACCGCGGAGAAACGTTTTGTCGCTCCAACCCCCATAATCGATGTTGCAATCGTATGAGTGGTGCTGAGTGGAATCCCCAGACGAGAAGCCACCTCAATGGTGAGAGCCGCTCCGGTTTCTGCCGCAAATCCATGAACCGGCTCCAGTTTGGTAAGGCCAAGTCCCATCGTTTTGATCACCCGCATTCCACCGATAGAGGTGCCGGCCCCCATCGTTACGGCGCACAGAAGAATCACCCAGAGGGGCACCTGGAACTCTGAATACACACCTCCCAAAAGTAGAGCAAGAGAAAAAACACCAATAAATTTTTGCCCGTCATTGGAGCCATGGCTAAAGGCCATAAACGCCGCCGAGAGAAGCTGGAGTTTTCCAAAAACACGACGAATGGTTCCGGGCAAGAATGCCGCAAAGAGACGATAGATCAAAGCCATCAATACCAACCCTCCCAAAAATCCCAAAAACGTGGAAAACCCAATCCCTAAAAAGACCTTTCTGAACCCTGACCATTGCAAAGCATCGATCCCACCGGTCCCTAAAGCAGCCCCCGCAAGCCCTCCGATCAGGGAATGGCTGATACTAATCGGGAGACCAATCCAGGAGGCGAATCCCCCCCAAAGAACGACCGATAGCACCCCTGCCGCGACTGTGGAGAGATTCACGATCTCAGGATTGATAATCCCTTTTCCAATCGTGGCGGCAACCGCCGTCCCCGACAACGCGCCAAGGATGTTAAAAAGGCAAGCCATCCCCACAGCGACAAGGGGAGAGAGAACTCGCGTGGAAACCACGGTGGCAATGGCATTGGCGGAATCGTTCCAGCCATTGACGAACTCCGCCGCCAAAATGAGGATTAAAACGATTAACAGGGATAAACTAATTTCCATGAGTTAGGCGTTCTTGAGGACGATCGATTCAATGACCACCGCCACTTCCTCTCCCTTGTCTGTCGCCGACTCGAGCAGATCGTAAAGCTCTTTCCATTTGATGACCTCGATCGAATTCGCCCCATTCTTATTCTGAAATAGCTCCGCAAGAGCCGCTCGAACAATGCGATCTGCCACATTCTCCAAACGATTGATCTCGATGCAATGGGGCATGACATTGCCGTGATCGAGACGGCGAAGCTTCGGCATCACCCGATCAATTTCTTGGGCCTGTTGATGAATCACTTTGGAAAGTTCTTGAGCGTGAGGGGTGATGGAGTCCACCTTAAATAAGATGAACCGCTCCGTCGTTGCTTCGATGAAATCGACCACATCATCCAAAGCGGAGGCCAGGCGATGGATATCTTCACGATCAAAAGGGGTAATAAAGGTTCGGTTGAGGCGGGCCATGATCTCGTGAGTGATCTGATCAGCATTGTGCTCTAACCGCTCCATTCGCCGAGCGCTTTCGGCCACCTGATTAAAATTCTCCATGGTTTGAACCAGCAGAGCGGAAGCCTCGGTCAAGGTGTGGGAAGCTCTCTCAAAAAGATCAAAAAAAACCTTCTCTCTGGGAATCAGCGAAAATCCCATAAAATCCTCCTCGTCTCCTTGTCCTTGAAATACATCAACGCCCCAAGAATTACAAGGGCCCGCTTAATTCCCGAGCACGTAATTGAAAATGAGCGGGGCCACCAGGGAGGCATCCGACTCAATCACAAAGCTCGGGGTATCGATGTCGATTTTGCACCAGGTAATTTTTTCGTTGGGGACGGCGCCGCTATACGATCCATAAGAAGTGGTGCTGTCGCTGATCTGAGCAAAATAACCCCACAGAGGACACTCTTGCCGTAGATCTTGCATGATGAGTGGCACCACACAAATCGGAAAATCTCCAGCGATCCCTCCGCCGATCTGGAAAAAACCGATGGAGCTTTTCTTTACATGCTCGCGATACCAGCCCACGAGATGAGCCATCTGCTCCAAACCGCTTTTCACCGCATGATAATTTTTAACGTTCCCTTTAATGACATTCGAAACAAAAACATTTCCTAAGGTGGAATCTTCCCATCCGGGCGTATAAATCGGAATTCCTTTTTCTGAGGCTGCCAGAACCCAGGAGTGTTTTGGGTCGATCTGATAAAACTCCTTCAAATCGCCGTTCTGAAGAAGTTGATAAAAGTATTCGTAAGGAAAATAACTCTTGTTCTCTTCGGCCGCCTTCTTCCACACACGAAGCAGCTTTTTCTCAATCCGACGCATCGCCTCCTCTTCAGGGATACAGGTATCGGTCACGCGATTGAGCCCTTTTTTGCACAGATCCAACTCCTCTTTGGGGCTCAGATCCCGATACCGAGGGATCCGTCGATAATGATCGTGCGCCACGAGATTAAAAACATCCTCCTCTAAATTCGCTCCCGTCGTTGATACCGCGTGAATCTTTTCTTGCCGAATCATCTCCGCAAGGGAGATCCCGATTTCACCCGTGCTCATCGCCCCCGCCATCGCCAACAGCATCTTTCCCCCTTTATCGAGGTGTCGCACCCATGCCTCCGAGGCATCCAAGGTGGTGGCTGCATTGAAATGTCGATAATTTTCTTTCATGAATTCGCGGATGGACATTGCGCCTCCCTTCATCATGATGAGATGATGACTAGAACTGGTCTCATAAATGTTCCCGGCTGCAATTTTGGCTTTTGGGCTGCGACTTTGTCGGACTTCGCAAAAAGTCCTCAACGTACTTTCCAAGTACGTTTCCGGGCTTTTTGCTCATCCTCCTTGTCTCGCCTCAAAATCCAAAATTTCGCTTTCGTCACCCTTTATGAGACCAGTTCTGGATTTTATTCAGATTCTCCGAATAAATCAACAAAAAATTGCGTTATCCGGCTTCAATCGATTCGTATTGTCTCTTCAATCCCTCGACAACAGAGGGATCGGCAAGAGTGGTGGTGTCGCCAAGGGCTTTCCCCACGGCGATATCCCGAAGCAACCTTCGCATAATCTTCCCAGAGCGAGTCTTCGGAAGATCGACGGTAAAGAGGATCTCCTCAGGCCTTGCAATCGAGCCAATCTTTTTAACAACATGCTCTTTGAGCTCTTCGATAAGCTCCGGGGAAGGCTTTGCGGGCTCTCTCAGAGTGACAAAGGCAACGATTGCCTCTCCTTTGATATCGTGCGGCCTTCCGACAACAGCGCTTTCGGCCACAGCAGGATGATCGACAAACGCGCTTTCAACCTCCATGGTCCCAATCCGATGCCCCGCGAGTTTCAGAACATCATCGACACGGCCTAAGAACCAAAAATCGCCATCCTCATCTCGTTTTACGCCATCTCCGGCAAAATAGATCCCTTTCCACTTCGACCAATACTGCTTCACATACCGTTCGTCATCGTTGAATAGGGTTCGAAGCATGGAGGGCCAAGGCTTCGTAATAGCAACGTAGCCTCCACCCACCTCCACTCGTTCTCCGGAATCATTCAAGACCTCCGCAGCAATTCCCGGAAACGGTTTTGTCGCGGAGCCCGGCTTTGTCGTGGTAATTCCTGGAAGAGGAGTCATTAGAATGCAACCCGTTTCGGTTTGCCACCAGGTGTCCACAATAGGACATTTTTCTTTGCCAATATAATGATGATACCAGATCCAAGCCTCGGGGTTGATCGGCTCACCGACCGACCCCAAGAGTCGAAGCGACGAGAGATCGGCCCGATCCACCCACTGCGCTCCCCATTTCATAAAGGCCCGAATGGCGGTCGGAGCGGTATAGAAAATCGTGACTTTGTATTTTTCGATGATCTTCCAGAATCGATCTTTTTCAGGCCAATCGGGGGCTCCTTCGTAAATGACAACCGTGGCCCCATTGGCAAGAGGACCGTAGATCACGTAACTATGCCCTGTGACCCAACCGATGTCGGCCGTGCACCAAAAGACGTCGTTTTCTTTCAGATCAAAAACCCATTTCGTCGTGGCATAAACACCTGTGAGATAGCCACCGGTGGTGTGAACAATCCCTTTCGGCTTTCCCGTGGTGCCAGAGGTGTAAAGGGTGAAAAGCATCTCCTCCGCATCGATCGCTTCGGGCGGGCACGAAGCCTCAACCTTTCCCATCTCATCGTGCCACCAGTGATCACGCCCCCCCTTCATAGGACACTCTTTGGAAGGGGTGCCTTCCCGAGCCACAACCACCACATTCTCGATCGAAGGGGTTTGAGTTAAAGCCCCGTCGGCCGACTGTTTTAGAAAAAGCCTTTTCCCGCGACGCCAACCGAAATCGGCGGTAACCAAAAGTTCGGCGTGAGCATCGAGAATCCGATCCCGAAGCGAATCGGCGCTAAAACCTCCGAAAACGACGCTGTGCACCGCTCCAATCCTGGAACAGGCTAAACAAGCGATGACAATTTCAGGGATCATCGGAAGATAAATCGCCACCCGATCTCCTCGTTGGATCCCTCGTTTTTTCAGAACGTTGGCGAATCGATTCACCTGCTCTGAGAGCTCGCCATAGGTAAATCTGCGGGTGTCTCCGGTCTCTCCTTCCCAAAGGATCGCCACTTTATTTTGACGTTGGGAGAGATGTCGATCGACGCAATTCACCGAGGCATTGATCTTTCCCCCCACAAACCATTTGGCAAAGGGTGGATTCCATTCGAGCACCTGATCCCATGGCTTCATCCAATCGAGCTCTCGAGCCCACCTCGCCCAGTATCCTTCCGGATCCGCCGCCGCCTTTTGGTAAATATCAGGATCCTGAATATTGGCCTGTCTGCGAAATGGATCCGACGGCGGAAATTTCCGCCCTTCTTGAAGCAAAGTTTCTAAGGATATTGTCCGGTTCTTCACAGGTAAACCCTCCCACAGAAGTTGGCGACTATTTTACACCTACCTGCAAAAAAGTCGAGACTATTTTCTATGATACTCTAAATTGGCCATACCGATCGGGTCCTCAAGCGTCATTTAAAATACGACCTGTCGCTTCAGCCCATGGACAGGCCAAAACATTTGAAAAACGCTTTATATCCTGATCGTTTGAAATTAAATATTGTTTGGATGATTTAAAATCATCGCCCAGTGTCATGAGCCCCTTGGCGTGACGCTCGTCTACCTTATTTGCGGATTTGATCTCTACCAGTGTCGGAGCGAGTTTTCCGCGCTCTATAATCAAATCGATCTCCAGATCTTCCTTGACCCGCAAGTAAGAAAATTTAAATTGCCTGCCCTGGTAGGTTAGCTGGCGATAAAGCTCATTGACAACAAACGCCTCAAACAATTGCCCATATTCAAAGCTCCGCGGAACCAAATCGTAATCGACCTGTCCGGCCAAAGCTCGTGCAATGCCTGTGTCAAAGAGATAAAATTTTGAAGACTTTTTTTGCTGCTTCCGAATGGACGTATGATAAGCGGGAAGTCGAATTCCAAGCAGAGTATCTTCCAATATGTCGTAATATCCGCTGACGGTTTTCGGATCGGAAT
>JACQOV010000071.1 GCA_016202395.1 Deltaproteobacteria bacterium | reverse complement strand
CGGAGGGATAGTACCGACCCCAAAGTTAACTGTCAATTAAAATTCTAATTCTCCTAAAAATCGAATTTGAGGACATCGTTGGACTTTATTGTAAAAACGCTTATCTGCGGTAATGAGGGTGGCTCCCACTTCTTCAGCGGCCACGAGGAATGTTGCATCATAATAACTAAGATTGTATTCAATCGCTCTCTCCAAAGTCCTTGTGGCGATCTCTTCACCAAAGGGGGCTACTGCAACTCCCAACTCAAAAAATTCTCTTAATAAGGAAGTTTTACTCCCCAACGACACATCCGTGCGTAATTTCAAAACATTTCCTAACTCATAAAAAGCCAGAATGGGAATAACGAGATCGATGTCTCTTTGGAAAAATCGGTTCAATAACTGGAGAGCTTCTTCCCTCCCCTCTTCATCAACAAACCACTTTACAATAACCGAAGTGTCCACAACATAATTTATTTCGCCCAACGTTCATCCCTCATCTTCCGAATTAAATCAACAGAGCTCATTTTGCCACGAGGTATAGGATTAGCCACAATCCATTGGTATGCCTTCCGGGCTCTTTCAGGCCGCACAGAACTTCGATCTCGCTCAAAATACTGCGAACGAAGGGCCTCGCGAATAAGCTCGCTGCGATTACGTCCTTCCTGTTTGGCAATGCGATCAACGATTCTTAGCATCGCTCCGGGGAGCGAAATCATCACCTTGGCCATAAAAAACATCCTCCTGAATAATAAGGATACTCTTATTATATAATTTGTCAATACTTATTATATAAAGAAAAGTAGTTAGATAGTTGGGTCTGACCCCGACTTCACTCCGGGTATTTCTGCCGGGGAAGATCGTAGCCACATCCCCAACAATACAAGGCCCCGGTGGTATCGATCGCGCAAGCCAGATTAGTGCCGACCGAAACTTGGCTAAAGGTCCCATCTGGAATATTTTCGTAATCCTCCATGTCGCATACTACTTGCCCCGGATCATCCCAACAAACAATGACATTGGTCCATGCCGGATAAGGCGAATATTCGTCGTAAATGGCACAGGTGAGATCAGAACCCTCGGCAATATCGATCATGGGTCTGGAAAAATCGTGTAGCCGAGAAGGATTATCATCATCTCCCCAACATTCTATATGCCCGTCCTCCTCCATTAAACCACATCCATGATCCCGTCCTATGCCAATCTTTTCAAAAGTGCCGGAGGGGGGGGTCGACCGACCATCACTATTATCGCCCCAACAGGCAATGGTGCCATTGGTGCGTAGACCACAGGTATTGGTCTCCCCCGCACTCACTTGTTTAAATCTTCCACTGGGGGGCGTCGCTTGGCCATAGCCGTTACTCCCCCAACAAACCACCGTGTCATTGGTTCTTATCGCACAACTGTGCGCTCCTTGAGAGGGAGGTCTTCCGCCTGAACTGACCTGAAGATATGTGCCTGCAGGGGCATTAAGTTGTCCGCTGTCATTATTCCCCCAACAAACAACTTGCTGATCTTCGCGCCGAACACCACAGGTGAAATACCAACCCGCGCTCACTTGGGAAAATTCATCGGATGGAGGAAAGGTTTCGTTATAGAGCTCAGCACCAAAACACTCCACCTTATAATCGGGGGCTCGAATCGCACAACTGTGATAATAACCCACATCTACCTGAATATAGCAGTGATCACCCACCGTCCCTGGACAGATATCACAGAAATCGGGTGTTCCATCACCATCGCGATCCGCATGATCATCCCCACCCGAGCAAATATCATCTTCATCACATACCCCATCCCCGTCACTATCAGGACATGGAAGACCTATCTCGCAAACATCTCCTACGCCATCTCCATCCGTGTCCGCCTGATCGGAATTGGGTGTAGTGGGACAATCATCACAGGCATCTGGGACTCCATCGCCATCCGAATCCTCCTCATCAGGATTATAATCAGCGGGACAACGATCGCAGGCATCTCCTCTTCCATCCGCGTCACCATCAGCCTGATCCGGGTTTGGGTCTAGCACACAATTGTCCGCGGGATCACAAACTCCATCACCGTCGGAGTCATTATTAGGATCATTCGGGCAAGCGTCACAGGCATCGTAAATTCCATCGCCATCGCTGTCGTTCTCATCCGGATCGTACGCATTCGGACAATGATCGCACACATCCCCGATCCCATCGCCATCTCGATCGCTTTGATCTTCGTTGGAATCAGAGACACAATTGTCATCGGTATCACAAACGGTGTCCAGATCGGTGTCGGGACACGAACCGACGGGGCAGAAAAAATCACCCAAATTAGGTTTAGGCTCTATCCGTCCGGCAGGCTCTGGGACAAAATTGCTCTCCGCTTTCAAACAATTATCTTTACAAACCGGAAGACCATGCTCATCCATTGGAGCCGGAGAGCCGTCAAGGCATCTCCAGTTCCAATCGCAAACGCCATCGTTGTTTTCATCTTTGCAATCTTCAGGGCAGAGATCGATCCCCCCTTCGATCTCAAGACAAGGAATACAAATGTTACCTATCGGATTCTCGCACTCGCCACAGGAAGGGATTCCAAGATCGTTGATCTCCGCCGGGGAACCATCCGGGCAGATCCATCGAGGATGAAAAGGCTCCTCAGAATCACAAATCCCGTTGGAGTTGGCATCCGCGCAGCAAGCATCGGGGTTGCCATCTTGATCGCTATCCACGGGAATAGTCCCCTCCGGGCAAGCGGGACCTCCATCATCCCCATCGCAAATTTCATCGTGATCCACATCGGGACAAGTATCGTCTGCAATAAGATAAACAGCCCCTTTCCCCAAAGCATAATTGGGGGCTGCAATTAAAAGATCCGGGATTCCACCCTGATTGACATCTCCCTCTCCCGCCACAACCCAACCCGCTCGGTCTCCGGGGTTTTCTCCGATGTACTTTACATCGGCCTCATTGACACATTTTTGAAAGGCGCCCCACCAAGAGTCGGAACGGTTGCGCCCAAAGACCAGGTATGCCGCCCCTTCACAGGAGCCGACCTCCTCATCGCTACACGGAGCCCCGATTAAGATATCGTTGTAGGTGTCGCCATTGACATCTCCCACACCGGTTAAGGAATGCCCTAATCGACCGTAACTGGGATAATTCTTGCTCTCCTCCTCTCCCAGAAAAATCACATCGAGCCCCGCGGTCTCATAATTCAAGAATTGAGGATAATCGCTGGGGTCCAGATTCTCCGCAACGTCTTCGAGTAAAAGGACAATGCCGGATTCACTAGCCGCCTCTTCACTCATGGAGAGCTCCGGGATCCCAAAAAGAATGGCCCCCAGTGCATTTCCATTGAAATCCCCTACCCCCGCCACCGATAACGCAAACGAGGAACCCTCCTCCATGTCCGCCATCAGGGTCACATCCGTTTGAGAAACGTTGGGATCATCGGAAGCAAAAAATTCGCCACCACTAAAACCAAATTGCAAATGCGCCCTCAATCGGTCTTGCGTTCCAAGAATCAAACCACTCCCTCCATCGCCGAAGAGATCTTTTGTCGCGGCAACAGCAGAACCGATTTCACTCTCTGGAACACCGCTACCCCCCGTAAATATCTCGTCCGCGCCGGCAAGGTCGGTAGGCCATGCCTCGTCGGCTTCTCTTCCAAGAATGAGGTAAGCTCGGCCGGTGTTAGGATATCTTCCCGGGAAAGTCTCCCGATCGAAGTCATAGCCAGGAGCGCCAATCACAAAGTCATCGAAGCCATCGTTGTTGAGATCTCCCACCCCCGCAATAGAGGTCCCCGCTTGATCCCCATCGAGGCCATCGCCATCGTGATTCTGCTCGTACTCACCCACAAATTGAACGTCGGCCTTTTCCGCAAGAGAAACCTCCACAAAATCGCTATTTCGAGAGAAGTAACGCCCAAAAAATAGGTAAACCGAACCTTTTCGGCCCTCATTTTCAGGAACGCCAACTAAAAGGTCGTCGATTCCATCGTCGTTGACATCTCCGACAGCAGTCACAGACCCACCGGCATGGACTTCATCTGCATCACCGATGAACTTCACAACCCCTTTCGGGTGAGAGGATAAATCAACGAGATTACTGGCAGGGCCAAAGACAAGATAGGCAGCTCCACTGTCGGTCCCTCCCGCATTATCATTGAAAGGAGCGCCGACAAGGATGTCGTCGTACCCATCGCCGTTCACATCGCCAACGATAGAGGCAGAGTGACCTGCGTTATCCGAAGGAGATTCTCCGATGATTTTGACGCTTGCCGCAGCTCCCAGGTTTGTCCCCTTTCCATCGGATTTACAACCCTCTTCTGCCGGCTCATTGCATGTGTCGGTCGGATCGTCTGGGCATGGATCACAGGCGTTGCCCGCTCCGTCGCCATCACTATCCCTTTGAGGATCGGGCTTGCTCCAATTGGAGACAAAGGGGCAATTATCGGAATCATCACAAATGCCATCCCCATCGGAATCTCCGGAGGCATCGTTGCCTGAACACAAATCACAGGCATCCCCCACACCATCGCCGTCGGTATCTCTTTGAGGATCCGGTTTGCTCCAATTCGAAACCCAAGGACAGTTATCGCAAAGGTCGCCTAAACCGTCTTGATCGGAATCGGCCTGATCGGGATTCGGTTGACCCATGCAACTATCGCAGGCATCAGGAACACCATCCCCGTCGCCATCGATAGCATCATCTCCATCAGGACAAATATCATCGGTATCGCAAACACCATCCCCATCCGCATCGTTGGGATTATCTAAAGGACAGGGATCCTGGCTATCGCAGATCCCATCGCTATCGAGATCATTGTTAGGATCGATGGGACAAAGATCGCAAAAATCAGGGATCCCATCTTCATCAGCATCTACAGCGTCATCCCCTCCGGGACAGATATCAACGCTATCACACATTCCATCCCCATCGGAATCATCTCGGTCATCCACGATGCAAACATCACAAGCGTTGGGGATGCCATCTCCATCGACGTCCACACCATCGTCCCCCAACTCGCAAATATCATCGGTATCGCAAACACCATCCCCATCGGAATCATTGTTCTCATCGAAAGGACAAGGATCACAATCATCGGGATCTCCATCCCCATCGGTGTCCACGGTGTCATCGCCATCGGGGCAGATATCGGCGCTATCGCAGATACCATCCTTATCGGAATCATCTAAATCATCCACTTCACAAACATCGCAACCATTCGGGATTCCATCTTCATCGGTATCTAAAGTATCATCGCCATCGGGGCAAACATCGGAATCCCCACAAACTCCATCTTGATCCAGATCATTTTCAGGATCATCGGGACAGGCATCGCAGGCATCACCCAAACCATCTTCATCGGAATCGGTTTGATCGTTGTTGGAGATAAAAGGACAGTTATCCTGACTATCAGGAACCCCATCTTGATCGGTGTCTTGCGGCGGGGCTTGGGGTTCTGAAGGCTCTTCTGGTTGAGGAGGCTCGCCCGGCGCAGCTTCCGTCTCTTCAGGAAGTGAAAAGCGCCCTTCCCGAGCGCAACCGGAAACATAAAGGCCTGCTCCTAAAAAAAGGATGATAAATGAAAACCTTTTAAACATCGAATTCCCCCAAACTTTTCAAACCATGGACCGACTTCTTCACCTCAATGTTACTTGCAAACCCCATGCCAATCACCACTTTTTTCGAGATAAAACTTATAACTTTATGTTTTTAAAAGATAATTTTAAAAAGACCCCCCCGCGAGCCTACATTCCAACCGTTAACAAAATTTAACAACTTTCTTTTAAAGAAGCCGTATCTTAATGATCTTACAGAGCTTTTGGGTGTTAAAAAAAATTACACCCCACTGTAAACAAACCTACACACCCAAAAAGCCTAACTCTCTAATTTTAAAAGTAATTTTGATTGAAGGGCAGGAGGCTTTTCACCCCACCAGTTTCTGGAGTTCCCCTACCTCATAGAGCTCCGTCAAAATATCACAACCCCCGATGAACTTCCCGTTGATATAAACTTGAGGGATGGTGGGCCAATTAGAATAGGTCTTGATCGCCTGGCGGAGATCTTCGTCGGCTAAAACGTTTCGGGCCTCAAAAGAAACCCCGAGTTTTTTTAGGATCTCAACGGTTTGTGCCGAAAAGCCGCACATCGGCTCTTCCGGCGTCCCTTTCATATAAACAAGAATTCTGTGGGATTTCACATCTTGGTCAATCTTGTTTAGGATATCTTCTGCCATGGTACCTCCTTAAGCCCCTCACCTTCATCCTCTCCCCAAAGGGGAGAGGAAAGAGGTGAGGGGGGATTTAACTCCCTCTTCCACTTCCCGAGGGGCATAGGTTTTTAACGAAAGCGCATGAATCGGCCCTTGCATGGCCTCTCCCAAAGCGCGATAAACCATCTGATGTCTCTCTACACGGCTTTTTCCACCAAATTCCGATGCAATTACAATAAGTTGAAAATGATTCCCCGTGCCCGTAGTATCCTCCACCGTAATCTCTGCTCCTGGAAAGGCAGCCCCCAACATTTTTTGAATCTCTTCCGATTTCACGCCAAAATTACTACCCCTTCCCTCATCTCATGTCAATGGGACGGAGATTGGGACAGGTTTAGGAAGGAGCTTAGGGGGAAACCTACCCCACGCCTAGCCGAGGAGGGAGGGCTCGTTGCGATTCGTGCCGAGAGGGAGCGGGACCCACCGCGGCGAGACGGCGAGGAAAGCCGGTTATACCGGAAGGTTTCCCGCAGGACGAGCCGCGGAAGGGTGCGACCGGAGGCTCCGAACCGCAACGAGCCCTCCCTCCGAAAAAAATGAATCACCATTCAGAAAATGCTTGCAATCGGCGAAAAAATCGAATATATGTTAACTATAGGGAGGAAAACTCAAATGGCAAATCCAAATCTTAAAAGTGTCGATCTTAACAAAGAAAAAGAAGCGGCCATGGACGTGGCCGAAGAGGCTCGTGAAAAGGAATGGACCGCCCCCAGCTTTATGGGAGAGATTTTTATGGGGCGTTTCAACACCAATCTCGTGCTCCCCTATCCCGAGCAAGATCCCGAAGATAAAAAGATTGGGGACGAGTTCTGCGAAAAACTCGAAGATTTTCTCAAAAAAAATGTCGACCCCGATGAAATTGACCGAACAGGGGAATTTCCCAAGCATGTGATAGATGGACTTGCAAAACTGGGGGCCTGGGGGATGAAGATTCCCAAAGAATATGGAGGCCTAGGACTTTCGGTGACCAACTATTGCCGAGCGCTGATGCTCGTTGGAAGCTACTGCGGCACCACATGCGCGTGGCTTTCGGCTCACCAAAGCATTGGTGTGCCCACACCGCTCAAGATGTTTGGAACAGAGGAACAAAAGAAAAAGTTTTTGCCACGCCTTGCCAAAGGAGAGATCTCTGCATTCGCGTTGACAGAACCTGCTGTGGGATCGGATCCCGCCAAGATGTCCACTACAGCCGTTCCAACGGAAGACGGGAATCATTACATCATTAATGGCGAGAAGCTTTGGTGCACCAACGGCCCCGTGGCTAATATTATGGTGGTCATGGCCAAAACGCCTCCAAAGATGGTCCATGGAAAAGAGAAAACTCAGATTACGGCGTTCATTGTGGAAGGAAACGCTCCTGGTTTCGAGACGGTTCATCGTTGTCGCTTCATGGGATTGAACGGAATCCAAAATGGCCTGCTCCGTTTCAACAATGTAAAAGTCCCCAAAGAAAACATCATCTGGGGGCTTGGAAACGGTTTGAAACTTGCGCTCATTACCTTGAACACAGGGCGCCTTTCACTCCCGGCCGCTGCAGCGGGAACAATGAAACAATGCCTCAACATCGGTCGTGACTGGGCTAATAAACGTGTTCAATGGGGACAACCGATTGGACGGCACGAGACGATCGCATTGAAGCTTGCAAAAATGGCTGCGGACACCTTTGCCATCGAATCGATGGTTTATTACACCACTCAAAGTGTCGATCGAGGCGGAGCCGATATCCGACTTGAAGCTGCGGCATGCAAAGTGTACGGCTCTGAAACGTGTTGGAATACGATCCACGAAACCATTCAGGTTCAAGGAGGTCGCGGCTACGAGCGAGGGGATTCATTGCGAGCCCGAGGAGAGATGGGGTGTAGCATGGAGAGAGGGGCCCGAGATTTCAGGGTCAATTTGATTCTTGAAGGGAGCAGCGAGATTCTGCGTCTCTTCCTGGCGCGAGAGGCCCTCGATCCTCACATGAAAGGGGCGATGCCGATCTTTGATCCTAGAACCTCTGCTGGGGAAAAAGCGGCGGCGGCGCTCAAAACGGGAGCGTTCTACGCGGGCTGGTACCCCAAGCAATGGCTCCACTGGAGTTACTGGCCTCTCTACAACCAATATGGAAAGCTCGGAAAACATCTCCGTTTCATCCGAAGATCGAGCCACCGATTGGCCCGAAACGTTTTCCATAAGATGGGGCAACATCAGCTGGGTCTGGAAAAACGGGAGCAGACGTTAAATCGATTGGTCAACGTTGGCATGGAACTCTTTGCCATGTCGGCGGCTACGGCTCGAGCCATCACACTGCTGGAAAAGAATCCTAAAGATAGGACTCCGGAAGAACTCGCCGATCTCTTTTGCCTGCTGGCGACGCAACGAATCCAGGCTGAATTTAAAAATCTCTGGAAGAATCAGGATCGACTCGAATACAAAACCGCTCTAAAATTCCTGGAAGGAGAATATGGCTGGTTGGAGCGTGGAATCCTGGATGCGGTGGAGCTGGAAAAGGAGCTGTTGGCTCACCAATCTGTCCAACAGAGGAAAAAAGTCGGCACTTGATGGATGAAAAAGAGCGACATTACCTCGCCGGAATCGATCATTTCGGCGAGGATCGTTTTGATCAAGCCATCGAAGAATACCAGAAAGCCCTCCTCATCGATCCCAGCTATGTTGACGCTTTATTAGCTTTAGGCATGGCCTGCCATCACAAAGGGCTGCTCGATAAGGCCATTGAGGTGACTCAAAGAGCCGTTGAAATCAATCCTAACGAAGTCATGGCCTACTCTAGCCTCTCGATGTTTTTTCAAGAAAAAGGGATGATTAAAGAGGCCGAGGAATGGCAAGCCAAAGCCCGGATGCTCTCTTGGAAACAGGAACTTGGGAAAGAGCCCCAGTGAAAATCTTTATTACGGTTAAACCGCGCGCTTCTAAAGAAAAGATCGATAAAATTTCTGAGACGGAATATCGCGTTTCGGTGACGGCTCCCCCTGAAGATGGAAAGGCCAACGATGCTGTGATTCGCGCGCTGGCCAATTTCTTTGATGTTCCACCGTCCTCCATTAAAATTCTTCGAGGAGCTGCCTCCTGCAAAAAACAGATTGAAATTCTTTAGGGCACCTCTAGATTTGTTCCTTGCCTCCCAATTTGTTAGCCTATCCTCCGAATGAAAACGGTAGCGTTAACCATTGCAGGATCAGATCCGTCGGGAGGAGCGGGAATTCAAGCCGATCTTAAAACCTTCCATCAATTGGGGGTGTATGGAATGAGTGTGATTACGCTCCTCACGATTCAGAATACTCAGAGTGTGAAGAAAGTGCAGGTTTTAAAACCAGACTTCGTCCTAGCTCAATTAGAGAGCGTTATTAAAGACATTCTTCCTCAGGCGGCCAAGACAGGGGCGTTAGGCTCCAAACCGATCGTGGAAGTGATTGCAAAGCATGCCAAAAAAATGGAATTCCCTCTGGTTGTCGATCCTGTGATCGTGAGCAAACATGGGGCTCGGTTACTCAGCGTTCAAGGCCAACGAGCGTTAATCAGAAAACTTTTCCCCTATGCCACATTGATTACTCCGAATCTGTTGGAAGCGATGATTTTAGCAAAGCGGGAAAAAAGATCTTCTTTAACAGACATTGCCAAAGCGATTGCAGATCTGGGGCCTAAAGCCGTTCTGATTACAGGAATTCAGGAAAGGGATCAATCCATCGATCTGTTCTACAATGAGGGACAGTTTCATCGATTTCAAGCTCGATGGATTCGAACGAAACATACGCACGGAACAGGGTGCACTTTGTCGGCAGCCATTACGGCGGAGTTGGCTCAAGGGAAGAAAATTTGGGATGCCATCAACATTGCCAAAAAGTTTGTCACCAAAGCGATAGCAACAAATCCAAAACTAGGCCATGGTTTTGGTCCGTTGAATCTGCATGCTAAATTAGATTAAAGTTTTATCTGGGGGAAACCCCATGACAGGACCCGTAGATCGATAAAACGGAGGCCTTATGAAATATCGTGGGTTTGGAAAGACAGGAATAAAAGTTTCCGAAATAGGAATTGGAACCTGGTCGATGGGGAGTCTATGGGGAGATCGGGATGACGCTCAAGCTCTCAAAACTCTTAACGAGGCCATCGATTCCGGAATAAACTTCTGGGATACCGCCTACGCTTACGGCGAAGGACACAGCGAAGAGCTGATTGGAAAAGTTCTCAAAGAAAGAAAGTACCGAGATAAAATTTATGTCGCTACAAAAATTCCCCCTAAAGATCATCATTGGCCCGCGAAACATTCGAGCCACGCCAAAGATATTTTTCCTAGCGCCCATATCCGAGAGATGACGGAAACAAGCTTGAAAAACTTAAAATCCGACTACATCGACATCCAACAACTCCATGTTTGGGGGAAAGATTGGCTGGGTCAAGGGGACTGGCTCCAAGAGTTGAAAAAACTTCAAAAAGAGGGGAAAGTTCGTTGGTTCGGAATCTCGATCAATGACCATGAACCGGATACGGCGCTGGATGTTGTGAAATCGGGAGAAATTGATTCGGTTCAAGTGATCTATAACATATTCGATCAAACACCTGAGAAGAATCTGCTCCATCTCTGTAAAGAACACGGAGTTGGAGTGATCGTTCGTGTGCCGTTGGACGAAGGAGGACTTTCAGGAAAGCTCACTCCAGAAACAAAATTTGCTAAAAACGATTGGCGGCGATTCTACTTCAAAGGGGATCGACTTCGCGAAACCTGCGAAAGAGCCGAGAGACTCAAAGACTTTCTCAATGAAGAGACTCGAACCATTCCAGATCTCGCCCTTAAATTTTGTCTTTCACACCCCGCCGTCTCCACGGTCATTCCTGGAATGCGAAGACCCGAGCATGTGCGCCCCAACACCCGAGTCTCAGACCTCTCTCCACTCCCATCGGAAGTTTTGGAAGAGCTCAAGAATCATGCCTGGCCCCGCAATTTCTATCCGCGATGGGAAGAGGAAGGGGTGTAATGAACATTCTTCTTTGTCATTGCGAGTCCTTCTGTCATTGCGAGCGAAGCGAAGCAATCCCCTGGAGATTGCTTCGTCGCCTTCGGCTCCTCGCAATGACAATCCTTCTGAAACTGGTTTATGTAACAACAGTACAAGCTCTCGAGCCCACCCAACTCCCTCAACCCCAAGCGTGGGTGAGCGATTTCGCGGAGGTGATCGATCCTTCTTCAGAGGCGCAACTCAACACCTACCTCCAAGAGCTCAAAAATCAAACCGGCACCGAGATTGCGGTAGCCACTCTCAAAAATCTCGAAGGGGATAGCATCGAGCGATTCGCCGTCGCTCTCTTTGAACATTGGGGAATTGGGCAAAAAGGGAAAGACAATGGGGCTTTGATCCTGCTGGCTCTCGAAGAACGGGAGGTCCGGATTGAAGTAGGCTATGGTCTAGAAAAAATTATTCCAGATGGTGTTGTCGGAGAGATCATCCGCAATCAAATGGTCCCTTTCTTCCGCCAAGGGGACTATGCTGGAGGAATTTCTCGAGCGGTTTCTGTGATGGGCCAAACAATTGCTCAAGATGTAGGAGTTTCGCTAAATCCGCCTCAACCCATAGAATCCTCCGATCCATTTTATCCTCCCCCTCTACAGATTATTCTTATTTTAATCGCTTTATTGGGTTTTGTTATCTTTAATATTTTTCTTCGCCCACGCTCTTTTTCTCGCCGAAGAGGAATGTACGGGGGATGGACGTGGGGAGGGGGCGGGTTTGGTGGTGGAGGGGGTTTTGGAGGATTTGGTGGCGGCCTCTCCGGCGGTGGCGGCGCCACCGGAAGATGGTGATTTCGAGATTTGGCAATCGAAATGAGAGTGGTATAAAATAGAGGAATGAAATCTTTACCTGAAAAGTTTACTCAAGAACTAGCAGAAGTCTACGGTTCCAATCTGAAATCGGTGGTTCTTTACGGTTCCGCGGCTTCAGGAGAATACGAACAAAAATATTCGGATTACAACATCTTGGTCATCCTCGCCAGTTTTGATCTTTCCTCATTCAAAAAAACGGCAAAGATCATTCGATCTTGGACAAAAGCAGGAAATCCTCCTCCCCTACTTTTTACATGGGATCGATTGGAACGCTCCCAAGATGTTTTTCCTATTGAACTTCTTGAGATGAAAGAGTACCATCGCGTGCTCTACGGAGAAGATCCCTTAAAAAATTTGGAGATTCATACAAATAATTTGCGTCTGGAACTCGAGAGAGAGCTCAAAAGCAACTCGATTAAATTGCGAGAGAATTTCCTTCTTACCGCAGACACACCTGCTCAAGTACAAAAGCTTTTGATAAAAGTGAGTAACACATTTTTGATCTTGTTTCGAAATGCTCTAAGACTCCAAGGAGTCTCTCCTTTGCCTTCAAAAAAAGCCACTCCTCAATCCTTATCCCAGCGGTTCTCTTTGGATTCCGAAGTATTTAACTACATTGAGAGGTTGAAACTTGGAGATAAAAAATCTCTCAAAGAAGATCCCGAGCCATGGATGGAACGGTTCATGCGTCTAATCGAAAGCGTCATTGACATCGTCGATAGTCGTTCTTGAAATATCGAGATTATCCCCTCACCCTTAACCCTCTCCCCCGCCCCGGCGGGGGAGAGGGCCTGGGTGAGGGGCCCAGGTTTTATATGAGATACGGCATCATAGGAAACTGCAAAACCGCCGCGCTAGTCCATGAAAGTGGGAGCATTGATTGGTGTTGTCTTCCCAATTTTGATAGTCCGTCTGCCTTTGCCGCGATCTTGGACCCTCAAGGCGGGCATTTCCGTGTGAGTTCTGTGGCGGGTGGAACGACTCATCAAACCTATCTTCCTCAGACCAACATTTTGGAAACCACCTTTGACGATGGAAATAACACCTTTAGTGTCATTGATTTCATGCCCCGGTATCGCGAGGGTTCTATTTATCGGTGTCCTACGGAAATCCATCGGTTGATTCGACCTCGAAAAGGACACCCTTCCGCTAAAGTATCTTTCCACCCCAACTTAAACTATGCGGCCGGACAAACAGAAATCCATCTCAGTCCTCCCTTTCTTTTGGCCCACGATGAAGTCGAAGATGTTTATCTCTACTCCAATCTTCCGCTGGTGGACATCTTAGAAGAAAAACCTGTCCTGATTGATGGGGATAAATACTTGTTGCTCACTTATCATGAAAAAATTGTTCCACCCAACCTAGGCTACACTCATGAGATGTTGGATAAAACCAAAGAGTATTGGGAAGGCTGGGCTGTTCATTGCCGTCTTCCATCGGTAGCTCCAGAAGCGGTCTTGCGATCCGCTCTGACCCTTAAATTGATGACGTTTCAAGACACCGGGGCCATCATTGCTGCTCCAACCACCTCACTTCCCGAATCTTTGGATGAGGGGCGCAATTGGGATTATCGATATTGCTGGCTCCGAGATGCCTCCATGATGCTCGAAGCTTTAAAAAGCATTGGACATTTTGAGGAAGCCAAGGCCTTCATCCATTTTCTGCTAAGAATTTTTGAAAGTAGGCAATCACAAACTCAAATTGCGTATGGAATTGATGGAAGAACGGACCTGAAAGAAAAGGAACTTCCTCACTTGAAAGGGTATCGCAATTCCAGACCGGTACGCATCGGCAATAGGGCTTCCCAAACTCAACAAAACGACATCTATGGTCAAATGCTGAACGCTCTTTATCTTTATTATTT
>JACQOV010000004.1 GCA_016202395.1 Deltaproteobacteria bacterium | reverse complement strand
CCACTTGGCCCCGCGGGTCCTGTCATGGGGTTTCCCCCAGGCGTGCTCCACAGTCCGCCAGCCCGCAGCAGCTACGCTGCAAGCGTTGCTGGCGGGCGCGCCTGGGGGTCCCCCACCCCATGCCACCCGCGGGGCCAAGCAAGAAAAGCTGTTACTGGAGATAGAAAAAGTTTTCTGGAATATTTTCTGAGCAAACTTCGCAAGATTTTTGGGGTACTCGTTAGGGGAGGTAGGTCTCTGAACGAGCGGTTCATTTCGAGCCGTGCCACTGTTGGCTCCGCAAAGCAGCGAAGCGGATGGCCCACAATCGGTGTCGATCCGTAAAGCCTATCCTTCTCGTGGGTGTTCCTCCAGAGTGAAATCGGGGAACGTAGCTGCTTTGCGAAGCCTACAGTGGCTAGGCGAGAAATGCTGAGCGAGTTCAAAGACCTACCTCCCTGAGAGGGGTCAAAAATCTTGCGAGTGAAGCGAGAAAAAACATTTTAGTGAACTTTTTCCAGCGAAAAGGACATTTTTGATAATATCAAGGATTTACGAGAGTTACAAAGGTTGCGAGCCGCTCCTCTTTTTCTAACTGAATCGCCAACATTTGAGCCTTCTCCCTCTCCTTATATTTCCCAACACGAACCCGATAAATCTTGCTTCCTCCCGAAAAAGAGCCCTCCTCCGTATAAACCGAGTACCCCTTCGATTTAAGGGAGCTCTTGAGATTCTCCGCGGCTCTCTGATCTTGATAGGCCCCCACTTGAACCGTGAAAAGGAGATCTTGAGCCATGGAATCCATGGCGGGCTTTCCCGTCTCAAGGGGCGAGACAGACTCCCTCTTCTGTTCCAAGGTTTTATAAAAAGAATAAGAAGTGACGGCGGAATCTTCCTCTACGGAAGGGACCGGGGGGGCAAAACTTGGAACTTTCGAGGTCTCTGAGGAATCGCTATCGACACCCGCCGGCTCCTCCTCCCCCATCCAAAAACCGATTGAGAAGCTTAAGATCATCAAGAAGAGATTGCCGATCCCGATCCAAACGATCTCTCGCTTTCCCAATGCTTTAGGTGTTTTCTCGTCGTTCAAAAGGTTCATCTTCACATCCTTTCTGGCGCTACAACTCCAATCACCTCTAAACCATTCTGTAGCACCACTTGGATGGCTCGAAGCAAAGAGAGTCGAGCCTGACTCAATGTAACATCCTCCGTGACGATCCGATGCTCAGTGTAGTAACGATGAAAGGCCACCGCCAATTCCTGAAGATAGTAAGTCAGCACATGCGGCTCTAATGTTTTGGCAATCAACTCTATCCTTTCAGGAAATTGCGCTAGCTTCCGAACTAACTGGTTCTCTTCTTCCAACGAAAGTCGTTCCATCAAGGCTTCTTGAGGATTCCAAACAATCCCCTCCTCCTGGGCCTTCCGAAAAACAGAGCAGATTCGAGCATGAGCATATTGAACATAGAAAACAGGGTTGTCCGCCGTTTTTTTCTTTGCAAGCTCGATATCGAAATCGAGAGCCGAATCGGAATGATGAAGCAAAAGAAAAAACCGGACCGCATCCACTCCCACCTCGTCGATTAAATCTCTCAAAGTGACATAGTCCCCCTGTCGTTTCGACATCGGAACCACTTGTTCACCGCGAACGAGTCGAACTAGTTGGATAAAAACAACTTTAAGTCGATCGGCCTCCTGGCCTAATGCTTGCAACGCTCCACGAATTCGGGCCGGATAGCCATGGTGATCGGCCCCCCAAATATTAATGTAGAGGTCATAGCCTTCTTCAAACTTCTGAAGATGATAGGCCACATCGGAGGCAAAGTAGGTCGGAACCCCATTGGCCCGAACCAAAACTCGATCTTTGTCATCCTTAAAATCGGTGGAGCGAAACCAAAGAGCCCCTTCTTGGGTGTAAGTGTGGCCGCTCTGAATCAACCGATCGATCGCTTCCTGGATCTTTTTCTCCTCATAGAGCCTTTTCTCGCTATGCCACTCCTCAAAATGAACGCGAAACTCTTCCAAGTCGGGTTGGATCGATTCTTTCAAAATCCGCTCCGCCCCCATTCTCCCCAACTCTTCCAATTCTTCCGCTGACCCAAAGATTGGATTCCTCGTCTCTTCCTGAAGCGCTTTGGCTAACTCTTTGACGTACTCCCCCTTGTATTCCCACTCTACAACGGAAGGGACCTGCCCCACCAGAGCTTGCTGCTCTCGAAAAAGAGAGAGACCCAAAGCTCGCATCTGAACCCCAACATCATTAATGTAGAAGGTGCGCGTTACCTGATAACCGGACTTTTTAAGCGCTCGCGCCAAGGCATCCCCAACAACCGCGTTTCGGGCGTGCCCCACATGCAAAGGACCGGTCGGATTCGCGCTCACAAATTCGACTTGAATCTTCTGACCTTGTCCTCGATCGAGCAAGCCATAGTCTTTCCCCTCTCGACAGATTTGGAGAACCTCCTTTGCCCAGACAGAGTGATCCATAAAAAAATTAATGAATCCAGCTCCAGCAATCTCCATACGAAACTCTTTCCCCAATAAGGTTGAGAGATGAGGGATTATTTTTTCGGCAACGGAGCGGGATTTAAGCTCTCCACGGGTGATTTGGTTGGCGTAAACGATGGCAAGATTGGTGGCAAAATCTCCGTGGTTCCTCTGTTTCGGAGAATCCAATTGCACGGAGGAAGGCCACTGAGGAGTTGGAAGATCTCCCTGCTGACAAGCCTCTTCAAACGCTTCCTTCAACGATTTCAAAAGAAAATCTTTCATGCAGAAGAGCCAAAATAATCGTTCCCCCCCCCGAAGTCAACATCGCGCATCAGCGTGTGGGAGTTAAGTGAATATGACGCATACTCCACCTCCAAAAATTTAGGAATGATAATCAACAATTTCAACATCCGAGGAGGGTCACGTCAAAGCCCGCAGTCGATAGTTATCCCCACCGTCTTTCTCCATCATCCTCGCGGAAGCGGGGATCCAGTACTGGATTCCCATCTTCATGGGAATGACGGGATTCCCGTTTGCACGGGCCTGTCCCCGACGGCGATCGGGGAAATGACGGCAAACCGGAGCCTGCTAGTCCTTGCCACTATCTAAACCGTATTTGACGAGGCGATAGCGTAGCGAACGAAAGCTCAGCTGCAACAACTCTGCGGCCTTCTTCTTGAATCCCTCCGTCTGTTTCAAGGCCTGAACGAGCAATCCCTTCTCAAATTCTCCAACAGCCGTTTCTAAATCCAGGCCTTCCAAAGGGAGTGGCATGTCACCGGACATTGGAGAGACCGCGCCCAAACCGGTTCGATGAAGTCCGCGAAGACTCTCAGGAAGGATCGTGCTCGCCGATTCCAGCGCCACCGCCCTCTCAACGACGTTTTCAAGTTCCCGAACGTTTCCGGGATATCCATAACTCAGGAGCAAGGCCATCGCTTCTTTAGAAAACTTCTGGATCGGTTTGGACGACTCCTTGGCATACTTCTCCAAGAAATATTGAGCGAGCATCGGGATATCCTCGCGCCTCTCTCGAAGGGGAGGGATCTGCACTTGGATGACATTGAGACGATAATAGAGGTCGTCCCTGAATCTTCCCTCTTGAACCTCTTTCTCTAAATTCCGATTCGAAGCCGCGATGACCCGAACATCGATCTCAATATCCTCGGTCCCCCCCACTCGTCGAACCGTCCGTTCTTGAAGGACACGAAGCAGTTTTACTTGGAGGGAGAAAGGAAGTTCTCCAATCTCATCTAGAAAAACGGTCCCTCTCTGACCCGATTCTAATAGCCCCATTCGATCGGCAATGGCCCCCGTGAAGGCCCCCCGCTTATGGCCAAACAGCTCGCTCTCCAAAAGGGTCTCCGGAATCGCCGCGCAGTTAATCGCGACGAAAGGGCGATCTTTTCGATTTCCATTGTAATGAATCGCTCGAGCCACAAGCTCTTTCCCTGTGCCACTTTCCCCCAGAACCAAAACGTTGGTTTTGGCGTCTTTAACTCGATTGATCCAAGCATAGAGTTCTAACATGCTGGGGCTGGAGCCGATCAAGCCATTAAATTGATAGCGTTGCTGAAGCTCTCGTTTGAGTTGGATGTTCTCTCGAGCGAGATATCGCTTGTCGAGAGCTCGCCCAAGAATCATCCGAATCTCTTCGATTTGGAACGGCTTCTGCATGTAATCATAGGCCCCGGCTTTCATCGCTTCAATGGCAGAACCGATAGAACCATGGGCGGTAACGACGACCACTAAAAGATCAGGATCGATCTGCTTGGCCCTTTCCAAAACTTCCTGTCCTCCAATATCGGGCATCACCAGATCCAAGAGGACTAAATCGTATGAATTCTTTTCTAAGAAAGAGAGGGCTTCTCCTCCATTGGCCGCTAAATCGAGGTGATGTCCTTCGCCCTGAAGCATCACCGAGAGAAATTCTCGCATGCTAATCTCATCATCGACAACCAGGATATTCCCTCGAATATCAGTCATGGGAGACCTCCCTGCGGGGTAAACGAATGGTCACTTGAGTTCCTTTTCCAACCTCGCTCGTCACATGGATCGTGCCTCCGTGAGATTCCACCACTCGATACACAATCGAGAGTCCTAATCCCGTTCCCCCCTCCTTCGTGGTAAAGAAGGGATGGAAAATCTTGGGGAGCGCTTCCTTAGGGATCCCTTTTCCCGTATCCTGAATAGAGAGTTCTATCCATTCTTCAGAATTCCAACTCTCTCTAGAATCTCCTCCTAAATCTCCTCCCAAATCTCTTCCTAAATCTCTTCCTAAATAAGGCCTGAGCTGAACTCTCAATGTTCCACCCGTTAACATGGCCTGTTTGGCGTTGACCAAAAGATTCCACAACACCTGTCGCATCTGTTGTTCATCCCCCTTCAGGGGAAGTTTTTCATTGAGATCGGTCTCAATCTGGATCGGGGCAGATCCTTTATCGATGCCGGTGCGAAAGATCTGAACGGTCTCTTTAGCAACCAGCCCTAAGTTAAACACCTTCTCTTTCCTCTCCGAAGAACGGGAATAGGTGAGAAAATCGGTGATTAACTGATTGAGACGATCTGATTCCCTCAAAACGATATCCATGAGTTTGGCGTGATCCCCCTTCACCTTAAGCCCTTGCCGAAGCACTTGAATGGATCCGCTTATCGCCGTCAAAGGATTCCGTATCTCGTGAGCAATCGAGGCCGCAAGCTCCCCCACCGCCGCGAGTTGTTCTCTGCGATACATCTCTTGTTCCATCTGCTTAACCTCGGTCAAATCCTGAAAGGCCACCACATGCCCCTTGACCTCCTGATCAACGTACAGAGGAGAGATGGAGAAGCCGATATGACGCTCCCCTTTGGGAACAGCGATCCGCGCCTCATTCCGAGGCACCTTCTTCTTCCCTTCCCGAATCGGCTCCAAGTAGGTCTTAAACCCGGGGAGAAACTCCCCATACGGTTTTCCTCGAACCCGATTCCCCTCTAAACCGGTGATCTCGGAGGCGGCGCGATTCCAATCGACAATCTTCCCCAAAAGATCGATGGTCATAAGCCCTGCGCTCACGTTCTCCACGATCTGACGGTGAAGGGCTCTCAACTCCTGAAGAGAGGATTCTTGTTTTTCGAGGGCCTCCCGTTTGCTACGGAGTTCTTCGGCAAGATAACCTCCTAACCACGCCACCAGGGAGAAAGCAAGCAGTTGCACCAAAAAACTCTGGATGTAGTGTTTGATCGGGTAGATAGCCTCATCCGCAAAGAGATCCCCGAAAAACAGGAAGGTCCCGTTGTACTGCTGCACTAAAAGCAAAGCTCCATAACTAATCGAGCAGAGAGCCGCGATCAAAGCCCCTCCTCTTTTCCCGGAGTGAGCTGCCGCGTTCAAGATCGCCAGAAAATAGAAAAGGATAAAAAGGGACCGGACTCCACCCGTAATGGCAACCATCACGGTCGCAAAAATCACCTCCCAGATGAACTGAGTGTAAATAAAGATCTTGGATTGGACCAACCAGGGTAAAACCAACGAACTGCCAATCGTAAAGAGGTAAACCAAGATCATCAGAACATAGGTCGTGATCAATCCTGGGGAAACTAAACTTTCCCCTCCCTCTGTTCGGAAGAAAACGTCGAGGCCCATCAACGTGGTTACCGCAACCAAGCGGAAAACAAAAAAGAGACGCAACCCCCGCGTGATATCCTCCATTTTAGAAGACCAAGGCTTCACATCAAGACTCCTGCGATCTTAAAGATAGGGAGATACATGGCGATCAAGGTTCCTGTCACAACGCCCCCTAAAACGACGATCATGATCGGCTCTAAAAGAGAGGTTAAAGTGGCAACCGTGGTGTCCACCTCCTCCTCAAAGAAGTCCGCAATCTTGTTTAACATCTGATCCAACTTTCCTGTGGATTCTCCCACCGAGATCATCTGCACCACCATCGCTGGGAAAACTTTGTGCTTCTGAAAAGGCTCCGCAATGGTTTTGCCCTGACTGATGTCGGACCGAGCCTCCATAATAATCTTTTCTAAGAAGCTGTTAGAGGCCGATCGGCTACAGATCCCTAAGGCGTCCAGAATAGGGACTCCACTGGACATCAACGTTCCGAGTGTTCTCGAAAAACGAGCAATGCTGACTTTCACTAAAAGAGGGCCAAAAACAGGAAGTTTTAAAATGTAGCGATCGAATTGATACCGAATCTTGGGCACCTTTAAGGCGAAGCGCCCTCCCACCATAAATCCTGTCATTACTAAAAGGACCAAAAGAAGATTGCCTCGGACGATCTCGCTGGCGCGAACAAAAAATGCCGTGGGAGCAGGCAAGGCTTGCTTGAACTCTCCATAAACCGCTTCAAATTTTGGTATCACAAAGGTTAAAATCACGATGACTACCCCCACAGTCACTCCCAAGATCACCAAGGGGTAAGAAAGAGCCCCCTTGACCTTCTTTTTCAACGCGTGGGCCTTCTCCATATAAGTGGCCAACCGATTCAAAACGACATCGAGCACTCCTGCGCTCTCTCCCGCAGAAACCAGATTGGTGTAAAGAGGCTCAAAAATCTCCTTGTGCCGCCCTAAGGCTTCATTCAAGGTAGATCCAGCTTCAACCCTGTTTTTCACATCCCAGAGGGCCTTTGCAAATCGCTTATTCCTTTGCTGTTCCGCTAAAATCTGCAACGACTGAACCAAAGGGAGCCCCGCATCGATCATCGTGGCCAGTTGACGAGTCACGACAGCCAGTTCTTTAACATCAACCCCCCTGCGAAAGGAAAGAAGTTTTAAAATCCATTTTTCCTTCACAGGAAGAGTCTCAACCTTGTTTTTAGTGACCATTCTAATTCCTACCGTTTCGTTTGAGAACGATTTGCTTGCATCTGCTTGAGCTCCTCCGGCTCGGAGCTGTGTCCTAAAGCCTCTTCCCACGCAATCTCTCCACGACGATAAAGATCCAAAAGGGACTGATTAAACGTAATCATACCGTGGGTCTCTTGCCCCGCCTGCATGGCAGAGTAGATCTGATGGATCTTTTGTTCTCGAATGAGGTTCCGGATCGCTGGATTGGGAAGCATCACCTCTGCCGCAACCACCCTCCCTTTTCCATTCGCTCTGGGAATTAAGGTTTGACAGATGACCCCCTCCAACACAAACGAGAGTTGCGTGCGAACCTGCATCTGCTGATGCGGAGGAAAGACATCGATGATCCGGTTAATGGTTTGCACCGCAGAGTTGGTGTGAAGTGTGGCAAAAACTAGATGCCCTGTCTCAGAGATGGTCAGTGCGGCTTGAATCGTCTCAAGATCCCGCATCTCCCCGATTAACACCACATCGGGATCTTGCCGTAAAACATGTCGGAGAGCCTCATAGAACGACTCGGTATCGTCCCCCACCTCTCTTTGATTCACCAGAGAGCGTTTGTGGGTAAATTGGTATTCAATGGGATCTTCGACCGTGATGATGTGTTCGTTCCGTTCCGAGTTCACCTGATCGATCATTGCGGCAAGCGTGGTTGTTTTTCCACTCCCGGTGGGCCCTGTTAACAACACCAACCCTCGGGGCCTCTTCGTGAGAGTGACGAGGATGGCGGGCAGTCCCAGTTCTGCGAGGGTGCGAATCTTATGGGGGATCGCGCGGAAAGCTCCTGACACTGATCCTCTTTGCAAAGAAAGGTTTCCCCGAAATCGACTGACCCCTTCAATCCCAAATGAAAAGTCGAGTTCTTTCTCCTTTTCAAATCGTCTCTTTTGAGTCTCGTTGAGGATACTCAAACAAAGGTTCTGAGTATCCGCCGGGGTTAATGTCGGGATATCCCAAGGGATCAGCTTCCCATCGATCCTTGCTTGGGGGGAAGAACCCGCAGTAATGTGGAGATCAGATCCCCCCTCTTCCACCATTCTGCGCAGCATACTTTTTAGATCGATCACAGCGATTATCCTCCTTAATTTAAGAAGCGGTCACTCGAAGCACCTCTTCAACCGTCGTTCTCCCCTCTTCTAACTTCTCGAGCCCCGCCACCCTCAATGTTTTCATCCCCTCACTGATGGCTTGTTGATTAATTTCATCGGCAGTCCCTCCCCCTATAATCAGCTTTTTAATCGGATCGGTGACCAACAACACCTCGTACAAACCGATTCGACCTCGATAACCGGTTTGACCACACTCTCCACATCCTTTCCCCTGATAAAAGGTGGATTTCTTGGCTTTTGTTGGATCCATTTGTAAAAGATGCAATAGGCTCTCTGACACCTCTGCGCGTGCCCGACAGTGCTTACAAATTTGACGAACCAACCGCTGAGCTACCACACAACGAAGCGAGGCTGTGACAAGGAAAGGTTCAACCCCCATGTTCACCAGTCGCGTGATCGTGCTTGAAGCGTCATTGGTATGAAGTGTGGAGAGAAGGAGGTGCCCTGTCAAAGCTGCTTTAACAGCAACCTCTGCCGTCTCTAGATCTCGGATCTCCCCCACCATGATGATATCGGGATCCTGGCGGAGAAAAGACCGAAGAGAGGCTGCAAAAGTGAGACCGATCTCTTCGTGGACCTGAACCTGATTGATCCCTTCAAGATTGTACTCCACAGGGTCTTCCGCCGTGGAGATATTCACATCGATTTGATTGAGTTCGCTCAAAGCGGAATAAAGCGTTGTGGTTTTTCCGCTTCCCGTAGGCCCCGTCACCAGAATCATCCCATAGGGGGAATCGATGGCCTCTTTAAACTTTGCGAGATCGACCTCTTCAAAACCGAGCTTTTTCATATCCAACTGCAAACTCGCCTTGTCGAGAAGACGCATGACAACCTTCTCCCCATGAATACAAGGGAGAACGGAAACTCGGAAATCGATCTCTTTCTTGGGTCCCACCCTCAGCTTAAAACGTCCATCTTGAGGGAGCCGTCGCTCCGCAATATCCATCATGGACATCACTTTGATTCGGGAAACCAACGCATTCTTGATCTTTAAAGGGGGATGGATCCCCTCCTGCAAAAGCCCATCAATGCGATAGCGGACACGAAGTTTCTTTTCGTAGGCCTCCAGATGAATGTCACTGGCCCTTTTGCGAATGGCATCGGCCAAAATATAGTTAACGAGCTTGACGATGGGGGCCTCTTCCGTGGCCTTTGCGAGGTCGGTGACATCCACCTCTTCTTCCTCGTGAACGATATCGTAGTCCTGCTCTACCACCTGGGCATCTAGATTGGGGAAGTCATCGCCCATCTCCCCCGCCATCTCTCCAGGAGAGTTATAGTGCTCCGCAATGGCCTTTCGAATCTCGGCCTCCAATGCGACAACGATCTCGACATTGCAGTTGGCAAGAAATTTGATCTCATCCACCCCTGCAAGATCGGTCGGATCGGAAACGGCAACCACCATCGTGGAGCCCGCCCGACTCAATGGGAAAAGGAGGTGCGTCTGAACAATCTTTTGTGGGATTAATTTAAGGACTTCAGGATCTACCTCACATTCATCGAGCTGAACAAAGGGAGCTCCGTACTGCTTGGCAAGAAACTCCGAGAGCTGCCTCTCGGAAAGCAAGCCGAGTTCCAGAAGGCGACTTGTAAAGCGCCCTCCGTCGGCTCGCTGCTTGGCATAAACCTTCTCCACCTGATCCGGAGAAAGGATTTTTTCCTCCACAAGAAGCTCACCGAGGCTCTTTTCCAAAGGGGGAATCTCCTTCTTCTCGAAGCCCTCTATAACCTATCGAAAATAAAACAATTTTAGCACTGATGACATTTTTTGTCAAGAAAAATACCCCAGAGGTGCCCCAAAATTTCAAAACATTTTACGAGATTATGATTTTATGAGGTTGAACGGGAAAGTTCCTGAAGGAGGCGCTTGTGAACGGTTGTGATCGGCATCTCACGTCCAGTCCAGAGTTTAAAGCTAGCGGCTCCTTGATAAAGAAGCATTCCGAGCCCCCCCGTGGCCTGAAGCCCTGCGGAACGAGCCCCTTTTACGAAGGGGGTATCCAGAGGACGATAAACCAGATCGATCACAGAGGTTGTTTTAGGGATCTCTCTCCAAGAAATCTTTAAAGACCCTCCGTTCATTCCTATCGAGGTGGTCTGAACGATCAAATCAACCTGTTTCGCCATACTCTGAATCGACTCCTCTGAAAGCGCAAACCACTCCATAGCAACGGCTGGGAAATGCCGACGAAATTCTTGAACGAGGTGACGAGCCCGAACCTCTGTTCGATTTCCCACAAAAATCGATTGGGCTCTTTTTTCCGCTAAGGCATAAATGACGGCGCGAGCCGCTCCTCCAGCTCCAAGAACAAGAGCTTTTTTCCCTTTGGGCTTCCATCCAAGATCATTCTGAAGAGAGGCTAAAAATCCCTCCACATCGGTGTTATATCCCATTCTCTCCCCTTGCCGAACAACCACCGTATTGATTGCGCCAATTTGCTCCACTTCAGGAGAGATCGTCTGAACCCACTTCAGAGCCGCCTCTTTGTGGGGAAGGGTCAAGTTCACTCCCAAGAACCCAAGGGGAATTAAGCTACCTAAAGCCGCCTCTAAATGCTTGGGCTCCACCGCAAAAGGGAGATAAATCGCAGGAATCCCTAACCGTTCGAAGGCAAAATTATGCATCGCGGGTGAAAGGGTATGCTCCATCGGATATCCGAATATTCCCACCGGTTTTGTTGAGCCAGAAATCATAATCGTTTTACGCCTTGGGCTTGGAGGATTTTGCTAAAATCTCCTTCGCCTTTTCTACGTCTTTCCGAATCTGATCGGAAAGAGCTATTGGGCTTGCAAAGACTTCCTCATCCCGAAGCCTTTCAATAAACGCTAAGGTAATCTCTTCGCCATAGAGATTGCCCTTGAAGTCCAAAAGATGGGCCTCAATCGTGAAAGGATTATTCTTGAAGGTAGGGTTGATCCCAATATTGACAGCTCCAGGGAACCATTCCTTCCCCACCCTCACCCAACAAACATAAACGCCATCTTTAGGGATCAGATCCTTGGCAGGATTTAAATTCGCCGTGGCAAAACCCACGACCTTTTGTCCCCGATCCATACCATGAACGACTTTTCCAGGCAACGTGGGATAGCGACCCAAAAATCGGGTGGCCTCCCGAATCTTCCCCTCCCTTACAAACTCGCGAATGATGGAACTGCTAATGGGAACCTGATCCATAGAAATGGGCTCCACCGTCGTCACTTGAAAGCCGTATTTTTCCCCCAATTCGGTCAAAAACTTTGGGTTCCCAACCGCGCGATGGCCAAAGGTGAAATCGTACCCAACAAAAACCTCTCCGACCTGAATCTGCTTTCTTAAGATCTTTTGAACAAAATCTTCTGGCGAGAGTTTAGAAAAAGGCAGATCGAAGTGAACTAAAACGAAATAATCGATCCCGAGAGATTCCACCACCCCTCTTTTTTCTTCCAAAGTGGAAAGGAGAGAGGGCTTCTCCTCTGGGGCCAAAACAAACAAGGGGTGGGGATCAAACGACAGAACCACGGCGTCTCCTCCAACCTCCGTGGCTCTCCGACGAACCCGTCGAAAGATCTCTTGGTGGCCTGCATGAACCCCATCGAAATTGCCAATGGCCACCACAGGATGCTTTAACCTCAAAACCTTATCGTCCAGATATTGGATGAATTCCATCTTTGTCCATTACACCTAAAATGAGGGGTTGGGTTTGGGGAGGTACGTTACTGAATCGATAGGCCGATGTCAATCGAGCCAGCGCTTTTGGAACCGATTTTTCATCACAGGCATAAAGTTCCACCAGAGGTTCCCCTTTAGAAACCTTGTCTCCAGTATGGCGCAGGATTCTCAAACCGGCATCAGGATCGATCGAATCTTCGAGAGAGCGACGACCGGCTCCCAATTCAATAGAAGCAATCCCGATCTCCTCCCCATTCATGGACTCCACGAATCCATCGGTGGGAGACCGCCAAACCTCAACGGGCCTCTTTTCAGATGAAAGTTGAGCCGATGGAAATTGAGCCAATAAAAGTTGAGAAAGATCCCCACCCTGGGCAGAAACCAAGCGTTCCCACTGCGAATAGGCCTGTCCGGAATCGAGAATTTTTTGAGCCCTCTGAAAACCTTCCTCCGCACTGCTAGCCTTCTTTCCCAAATAAAACATCCAACCGGCAAGGGTGAGACTTAAGTCTCGAACAACCCCGGACTTCCCTTTTAGAACCTCCATGGCCTCCAGCACCTCTAACCGATTCCCCACACTCTCTCCTAACGGCTCATCCATCCGGGTCAACAACGCCACGGTATGAACGCCAAACCGCTCGCCGATACGGATGAGTTCCCGAGCTAGATCTTGAGCCTCTCCTAAAGTTTTTTGAAAGGCTCCCGTTCCCACTTTGACGTCCAAAACAAGACCCTGAATTCCCTCGGCGATCTTCTTGCTCATAATGCTGGAGGCAATCAGAGGGAGACAATCGACGGTCGCTGTGACATCCCGAAGATGATAGAGACGGCTATCGAGGGGATCGAGCTCTGGAGTTTGCCCCAGGATGACGGCCCCAAGCCGTTTCACCTGTTCGGTGGCTTCCCGCAGCGATTTGTCAGTCCGAAATCCTGGGATCGATTCCAACTTGTCGATGGTCCCGCCGGTGTGCCCCAAACCACGACCACAAATCATCGGAACTTGGATTCCCCCTGCCATGACCATGGGAACAATAATCAGTGTGAGTTTGTCTCCAACGCCCCCCGTGCTATGTTTGTCGACTCTAGGAGTTTTGGGCGCCCCCGAAAAATCAAATCGTTTCCCAGACTCCATCATAATCTGGGTGAGTTGATCGACTTCCTCAGAGTTCAACCCTTGGAAACAGACCGCCATCAGGAAAGCCGACATCTGGTAATCGGCCACCGTTCCATCGAGGTACCCTTTGAAAAACTGCCGCATCTCTTCGGAGGCAAGAGCCTCTCCCCTCTTCTTCTTCTGAATCAAAGCGTAAGGGATGATCATGTTCTGAGCTCATATCCGATGACTTGGAAAATTTCAAGTGAAACGTTAAAGTAAAATATGTATCGAACGCTGCGAAAACTGGTATGGAAAGAGCTGACTCCCCCTTTTTTACTCGGCCTATTTGGCTTTTCCTTTATACTATTAAGCGCAAAGATGGTGGATCTGCTCGAATGGGTGGTGGAACGTGGAATCCCGCTATCCAAAGCCCTATTTGCTTTTCTTTATCTTCTGCCTTCTTACCTTATTTTTGTGTTCCCGATGTCGCTTCTCCTTTCGATTTTGTTTGTTTGGGGACGTTTCGCGGTCGATAACGAAACCATCGCGCTAAAATCCTCAGGCTACAATTTAACGACCCTCTCAGCCCCTTTCTGGGAATTTACCGGCATGGTTTTTGGAATCACATTACTCGTCTCAAATTTTGTGGCCCCACAGGCCCAAACCGCTTTCCGCCAGCTCCTTCGAGAAACCGCCATCACTCACTTGGAAAAAGGGATTCGCCCCCATGTTTTCACAGAGATCTCCAAAGGTTTGGTTCTTTACGCGGATCAAATGGATCCCGACGGAGAGCTTCAGGGGATTTTAATCTCCGATGAACGCCATTCCGAAAAACCTTTCTTTACGCTGGCGAAAAAGGGCCGTTTCCGAAAGGCTCAAGAGATTCCTAATATGGGAATCGAGCTCGAAGATGGGATGATGCTCGTTCAGCACGCGAAACAAGAAAAGTCTCATATTGTCCATTTCTCGAAGTACCATCTAGAGATCTCTCCCCTTGAAAAAGAGGGGAAAGAAAAAGGGGTGAAGAAGATTGAAGAGTGGAATGCGTTAGAGCTTTTTCGTGGAATCCAAGCGGCTGTAGATCCACTTCAAAAGAGACGTTTGCAAACGGAATGGCACCGACGTCTCGCTCTCCCCTTTGCTTGTTTCGTTTTTGCAATCATCGGAGTGGCCCTGGGATCTCACATTCCTCCTCGGTCGGCAAAAACCCGAGGATTTTCTCTGAGCCTGGCTATCTTTATTTCCTACTATCTCTTGTTGACAGGGGGAGAGACATGGGTTGCTAAACAAGGGGTCTCTCCCGCTCTTGCCATCTGGTTTCCTAATGCCTTTCTGGGGCTCTTTGGCGTTCTCTCTTATTATCGAGCTCAAAAAGAGAGTTTCTCTGTGAGAGGGAAAAGATGAATTCTCTGTTTCGTTACCTTCTGCGCCTCTCCTTCTCGAACTTTGCCATCACCTTTTTGGCAGGGATTGGGCTCTTTGAGGTGATTGATCTCTTCGAGCGTGTCGACAGTCTTCTTCAACACCATCCTCCTCTTTCTCTTTTTCTACTTTACTTTATCTACAAACTGCCCTTTGTCATGACCCAAATCGCCCCTGCAGCCGTCTTGATCACAATCGTCTTAACGATGGGATACCTCCTTCGACATCGAGAGTGGCTGATTTTCCAATCGAGCGGTGTCCACCCCCTGCGAATTTTCCTTCCTCTTTACACTTTTGCTTTCATCGTAAGTTTAGGAACCCTCTTCATCCAAGAACTGGCCGTCCCATTTACGCAATACCGATCCGAGTGGACGATGAAGGTTCAGATCCAACAAAGAAAACCGCTGGGACTTTACCGATCGGAGAGTGTTTGGTATCGCGATGGCAACAACTTTTATTACATTAAACTTCTCCTTCACGAAGAAAATTCTCTGCGTGGAATCACCATCTTGACTTTGAACGATGATTTTCAGGTGATGAAGCGGACCGATGCCGCTTCAGCCCATTACACCCCAGAGGGCTGGGCGCTCGAAGAGGTCTGGATTCGCTTCTTCGAAAACGGCAAGATTATTGACATGCAACGGCTGAATCAAGCCACCGGGTTGATCCCTCAAACCCCTGCCGATTTTGAAACCGTGATTCAAAAAGCAGAAACGATGACCCACCGGGAGCTTTCGAGATTTATCCGTCGCCTCGAAAGCGAGGGATTCGACGCTATTTCTTATCGGGTCGATTGGCATGCTCGTCTTTCGACCCCCTGGAGCGGTCTGGCGTTGGCTCTCGTGGCTCCCTTCATTGTTCTCCTCCTTGTCCATCGAGGAGGAATTTTTACAGGAATCGGCCTGAGTTTTGTTTTGGGATTTCTTTACTGGCTCAGTCTGGGGTTTTCTCTATCGTTGGGACGATCCGGAATACTCCCCCCCATTGTCTCTGCATGGAGCACTCACCTCTTATTTTGCATTTTGGGGGCTATCCTCGCTCGCCGTTTGAAATGGACGTGAAAACCCCAAGATCCAAAGCTTGTTGGTAAATTTTTCTGCGACTCATTCTCAGTTGATGGGAAACGTTGCGGACGGCCTCTTTTAGAGAGGACCCGCGGGCCCTTTCTTTTTCAAGCGCTTGATGAACTTCCAAAAGGGTGGGCTCCTTTCCCTCTTCAATAGCCCCCTCCATCAAGACGGTTATCTCTCCTTTTCGAGGAGATTTTGCGAGATTTTCGGCAACCTCACGAGTCCTTCCACGCAATACCTCTTCAAACTGTTTCGTGAGTTCCCGGCAAAGAACCATCGACCGATCCCCTAAGATTTCAAGGCAATCCGATAAAAAGGCTTGAATCCGGTGAGGGGCTTCAAAAAAAATGAGGGCCCTTTTTTCATCTTTCAATTCATGGAGTCTTCGACGACGCTCCGAGGAACGGGAAGGGAGAAAGCCTTCGAAGACAAATCGTTCCATCGGCATCCCTGAAACCGCTAGAGCCGCTGTAAGCGCGCTCCCCCCCGGGATGACCGTCACCGGAATAGAATCTATCAGAGCCTCCTGGACCAGCTCAAAACCTGGATCGGAAAGGGTTGGCATCCCCGCATCGGTGACCAATGCAATCGACATCCCTTCACGAAGTTTTTTTAAAAGCTCTCCCCCTTTCTCTTTTGCGTTATGTTCATGATAGCTGGTAACAGGAGTCTGGATAGAAAAATGGCTCAAAAGATTTTGGGTCCGCCGAGTGTCCTCTGCCGCAATACCATCGACCTCTTTGAGAATACGGATCCCTCGAAGCGTCATATCCTCCAGATTCCCAATCGGCGTTCCCACAATGTAAAGAACTCCTTTAGAAGCCATTTTAATTCCCTCAAACTTGAAAAAGGTGGAAAAAGTTCATGGGAATGGTTTTTCTCGCTTCACTCGCAAGATTTTTGACCCCTCTAAGGCTCGGTCGCTCGATTTCTGAACTCGGCCTTCGGCCTCAAACAGCAGAAATCGGCCCTTTGGGCACGCTCCCTTCGCCAAGAGGGGTACCCCAAAAATCTTGCGACGT
>JACQOV010000064.1 GCA_016202395.1 Deltaproteobacteria bacterium | reverse complement strand
GCCTTGGGTTGGGCTTGCTGTGGACTCCCCTGCTGCAAACAGGTAACGTTCACCACCTGGGCTTGCTTTTCATCCGCAAAAACCGAGACCGGTTGGCATTTCTCGGATTGCTCAATCAGCTGCAGGATCGCCTCGCGACGCCCTTGGGCAAACGACCGTTCAATCGTATTGGTTCTAAAAGATCCCCAAGCGTCCACAGAAATATAGACCAGGGAAAGAACCACATAGAGAACTAAAACAATCTTCAAAAGGAGCTGTTTTGGCATAAGATTTCCTCCGTTTCTAACAAACTGTAAAGTAACCCTTCTATCAAGTCAAGCCATTTGCCTTGACAAGACTTTGAAAGGACTGTTATTTTTACTTAGCACTCTAAGAATAAGAGTGCTATCCTATTGATTTCCATAAATTTTTTTACGAATGATGAGGTGTGGGATGTCAGAAATCTTATCCGAGCGAGACAAAGAGGTGCTTCACGCCGTCATCAGTGAGTATATCCTCTCAGCAATTGCGGTCAGTTCTCGCACGATTGCGAAAAGGTATCTGTTGGATCTCTCCCCTGCCACGGTTCGAAACGTCATGGCGGACCTCGAGGAGAGTGGCTACCTCACGCATCCCCATACCTCTGCAGGTCGGGTCCCAACGGAAAAAGGGGTTCGTTTTTATATCGATACCTTGCTAGAAAAAACAGCGCTGACCCCCGCTGAGCAAGAGACCATCAACAGCCGAGGGGAGGGAAGCGCGGGAAATCGAAATGAATTTCTAAGGGAGATCTCTCGCCTGCTCTCGCTCTTCTCTCATAACATTGGTGTCGTTCTGGCTCCAAAATTCAAAGACACCTTTTTTAAGCAGATCCGATTCATCCGATTGAACACCCAAACGATCTTGGGGATCTTTATCTCCGAGATGGGCATGGTCCATCATCGGATGCTCCAGATAGAGAAAGAGATTTCCCAATCGGACTGCGATCGGATGAGCAACTATTTGAATCAAGTGCTGCAAAATCTTCCTTTGAGAGAAGTTCGAATCAAGATCATCGAGGAGATGCGAACCGAAAAGAACCTCTACGACCAACTTTTAGGCAAGGCGTTAAAATTGGCGCAAAAAGTCTTAGAAGAAAACACGGAAGGAGAGGTCTACGTGGAAGGTCAAACACATCTTTTGGAGCAACCCGAATTTTCACAAGATGTGGACAAAATGAAAGAGATCTTTCATGCTTTTGAAGAAAAAGGGCTTCTTGTAAAGATCCTAGATCAAAGTCTCTTGGGAGAGAATGCGCAGATCTTATTAGGCTCTGAAGCGAATATCGAGGGGATGTCTCTTGTCATTGCTCCGTACCACACTTCAGAACAAGTGACAGGCACATTGGGCGTGATCGGCCCTCTCCGGATGAACTACGGTAAAGTGGTCCCACTGGTGGAATACACGGCCCGTTTGATGAGTCGATTATTGGGAAGATAAGAGAGGAGAAGAAAGTGAAGGAAGAAGAATCTCAAGCGACAGAAACTAAAAGGGAAGAGGCCCCGAAGGAAGAATCGTTGGAGCAAAAACTTCAACGGGCCGAGCAAGAGCTCCAAGAGTCGAAGAACCGGCTTTTGTATCTTCAAGCCGAATTCGAAAACTACCGAAAACGGATGGTCCGGGAAAAGGCCGAATTTTTGAATTATGGCACCGAGCAAATCCTAAAAGAGTTGTTGCCGCTCCTCGACGATTTAGAACGAACTCTAGAACATGCTAAAAGCCATTCCGACCTCTCAGGACTTGTGCAAGGGGTAGAACTCGTGGTGAAGAAGTTTCATTCCATTTTTGAAAATATGGGGGTTCGTCCGATCTCCACCGTGGGGCAGAAGTTCGATCCCCTCAACCATGAGGCTATTGGAAAAGAAGAGAGAGCCGACATCGAGCCCGGCACGGTGATTCAAGAGGTTGAAAGAGGCTACAGACTTAAAGATCGACTCCTGCGAGCGGCTCGTGTCACCATTGCGACAGAACCGAAGATGGAAGGAACGGAACATTAAAATGGCGGCAAAAGATTACTACTCCATACTGGGCCTTTCCAGAGAGGCCACCGAGGCCGACATCAAGAAGGCCTATCGTCGCATCGCCCATGAATGCCATCCCGATAAAAATCCAGGGAACACAGAGGCCGAAGAGCGTTTCAAATTGGCAACGGAGGCCTACCGAGTTCTAAGCGATTCCGAAAAACGGACCCAATATGATCGTTTTGGAACGGTCTTGGAGGGTGGGGCCTCCTCTTCCGACTTTGAGGCAGGATTTGGGGGCCTCTTTGATGATTTCTTCGGTGAGATTTTTGGAGGCGGACGCCGTCAACGCCGTCCCCACGCGGAGAAAGGGGCCGACCTCCGCTACGACCTTGCCATCGAATTTAAAGAAGCGATCTTCGGAATTGAGAAAAAGATCCAACTTCCACGAATGGAAAAGTGTGAAGAGTGTCGAGGAACCGGTGTCCGCTCTGGTTTTGGCCGTGTAAAATGCGCCGCTTGCGAGGGACAGGGCCAGATCCAATACCGTCAAGGATTTATTACCATTGCTCAAACCTGTCCGCAATGCCAAGGGGAAGGAACTGTCATTAAAGACCCTTGCGCCACTTGCCGAGGAAGTGGGGGGGTGGAAAAACGTCGCGAGCTCACCGTGAAGATCCCTGCTGGGGTCTCGGATGGAACGCGACTTCGCCTCACCCGTGAAGGGGAGGCAGGCCTTCGTGGAGGCCCCCCAGGAGATCTTTATGTCTTCCTATCGGTCAAAGAGCATCCCCTTTTTCAAAGAGAGGGACACGATCTCTATTGTCAACTCCCAATCCGATTCGTCGATGCCGCTTTAGGAGGAGAAACAGAGGTTCCCACTCTGGAAGGGAAAGAGCGGATTAAGATCCCCGCAGGCACACCGGTGGGTAAAATTTTTACACTCCGAGGGGAAGGGGTCCCTTCACTCAACGGCGGACCGCGAGGAGACCTCCATTTTCAGGTGACCATCGAAGTGCCTACTAAACTCAGCAAAGAAGAGAAAGAACTTTTAAAACGATTCGCGGATTTGAGCCTCAAATAACCTCTCTCTGAAAAGCAGAAACAGCGGCCGCAATGTCAGAGGCTCCCAGAATGGCCGAGATCACAGCCACGCCATAAGCTCCATTCTTTCGACACTCTAAAGCTCGCTCCGGTGTGATCCCACCCACGGCAAAAACAGGGATAGAAACCTGGTGAGCCACCTCTTCCAACTTGGCAAGCCCCTGTGGAGACCCAAACTGTTTCTTTGAAGGGGTTTCAAAAACAGGACCAAAGAGGAGATAGTCCGCCCCTTGGGCCTGCGCGCTTCGGGCCTGATCCAGCGAGTGAGTGGAAGCTCCAATCCACATCTTGCCTCCAAGAATCTTTCTTGCTGAAGAGATGTGTGAGATCTTCGATTCTGAAAGGTGAAGATTCCATCCTAACGCTTTGGCAATCTCGACATCGGAGTTCACAAAAAGATGAACGGGGTGAGATTTTAATTTTTCCGCGAGTTGGGAAGCGGTTCGGAGAAGTTCTTCTGAAGAGAGATCCTTTTCACGAAGCTGGACAGCGGGCACACCGGATTCTACGGCGATAGCAATCTTATCGATCCAATTTCCACCACCGATTTTGCGATCCGTGACAAGAAGAAAACGGAATGGAAGCCTAGCGTTCAATCATCCCCTCTATAGGGCTTGAGGCGGTGGCATAAGCCTTCTTGGCAATTCTCCCCGCCTCGTAAGCCAGGCGACCGGCCTCCACCGCATGCCGCATCGCCAGAGCCATCTTCACAGGTTCTTTGGCTCCCGCAATCCCGGTATTCATTAAGATTCCATCACACCCCAGCTCCATCGCCACGGTTGCATCGGAGGCGGTTCCAACTCCGGCATCCACAATCACAGGGACGGAGACCGCCTCTAAAATGAGGCAAATATTGTGAGGATTTCGAATCCCAAGCCCGGAACCAATGGGAGCCCCCAACGGCATGACTGCAGCGCATCCGATATCTTCAAGTTTTTTGCAGACAACAGGATCGTCGTTCGTGTACGGTAAAACGACGAATCCTTCTTGGACCAAAACCTGGGCTGCTTCCAAAAGAGCCACGTTGTCGGGAAAGAGCGTCTTCTCATCCCCGATGACCTCCAGCTTAATCAAAGAGGTGCCCAATGCCTCGCGTGCCAGTTCTGAAGTGGTTATCGCCTCCTTGGCGGTGTAACATCCTGCGGTGTTTGGGAGGAGATCGATTTTCGTTCGATCGACATAGTAAAGGAGCGATTCACGAGAACTCGCATCGAGTGAGATACGACGCACCGCCACAGTGACCATTTGCGTGCCACTGGCCTCATGGGCCTGTCGCATGATCTCGAAGTTAGGGTATTTGCCAGTTCCTACAATGAGCCGCGATCTGTATTCCTTGCCAGCCATTTGAAACGATCTTTGATGTTTCATTCTCATTTTCCCCCTTGAACGGCATGGACAATCTCTATCACATCCCCCGACTGTAACAAAATCTCCGGAAACCTCTTTCGAGGAATGACCTCCCCATTAATTGCCAACGCAATCCCTTCTTGAGGAAGGCTTAGCAGAAGGAGGAGCTCATCGGCGGTGCTCCCATCATCGAGTTGCATCGGTTGTCCATTTACTTGAATCTGCATAGTTACAATGCAATCCTGGAGGCCAGAGCGTGTCTCCTCCAGCGATCCATCTGAAAAGTCTCTATGGGAAAGCTCGATCGCCCCATCCGAATCAGTTCCCCTAAAATCTCCGCTGTGGCTGGCGTTAACAGAATCCCATTTCGAAAATGCCCGGTGGCAAAATAGAGGTTCTCCACGGAAGAAGCCCCCAAAACAGGCAAAAAATCATCGCTTCGAGGTCGAAGTCCTGCCCACGCTTCTGTAATTGAACAATCCGAAATACTAGGAATTAATCGCATGGCGCCAGATAAAATCTTTTGAATTCCACTCACGGTCGTCGATTTGTCGTAACCGACCTCTTCTACGGTGGTTCCCAAAAGCATCTGGCCATCGGAGCGCGGCACTAAGTAACCCACGGAAGAAAAAAGACTGTACGGAAAAGGAGCGCCTCGATACTCCACCGACACGACCTGCCCGCGAATCGGACGGACTTTAGGACGGATCTCCTCATTCGGATATTGCAACTGTGAAGACCAACTTCCTGCGGCTACGACCACCTTCCCAACGCACCGAGAGCCTTGGGAGGTTTCTACACCGATCGCCTTCGAGCGCTGAACAAGAATGGAATGAGCCGCAACCCCCCATGAGGTTTTGACTCCACGCTTTTGAAGATCGACGAGTAAAGCTCTAATAATTTGGCGATGATCGAGCCGATGGTGGCCGGGGAAAAAAAGTCCGCCCCGGAGATCTGAAGTTACCGTAGGGACTCGCTCTCGAATCGCTGGCGCGGAGAGCCATTCGACCGGGAGCCCTGCTCTCTTCTGCCATGCATATCGCTCTCGAAGACCCGTTTCATCCTCTTCCGTTAAGGCGATGCTCACCATCCCTTCAGCGTTATAAGGGATCGAAATTCCAGAATCCTCTTGTAGCCCCTTTACAAAATCGAGATAGAGATCACGGCTCCAAAGACAGAGATCGAGGAATGGCCCGGGCCCTTCCACCTCCATTTGAGGGGCAAGCATTCCAGCGGCCGCCCAGGAGGCCTCCATGCCCGGTTGCTGACGATCAAAAATCTCCACGGAAACGCCGTCCATCGCCAGTCTCCGAGCGATCGAAAGCCCAATAATGCCGCCACCAATAATGAGGACATCGGGGGAACCCATACGGTTTGAAACCTAGCAGAGGCTTTAAGCATTATCAAGCGAGATTACTAAGGAGTTCATAAGGCAACGAAAAACTACTGGCCACGCAGCAGATGGCGGGAGATGACCATTTTTTGAACCTCGGAAGCTCCTTCACCAATCTCGAGCAATCGTTGATCGCGATAAAATCGGGCCACGGGAAACTCTTCCATTAACCCGTAGCCGCCATGGATCTGAACCGCTTTGTGAGCCACCCGTTTCATCACCTCGGAACAGTAAAGCTTCGCCATCGCCGCAAAATTCCCAAATGGCTTCCCTTCACCCTTCAGCCAACAAGCGCGATACAAAAGCGACCGAGCCGCTTCAATCTCGGTCTGCATCTCGGCTAGATAAAAAGCGATGGTCTGATGCTCGGCGAGATGTTTCCCAAATGTTTTCCGCTGCTGAGAGTACTTTAAGGCCTCTTCCAAGGCTCCCTGGGCTCCCCCTAATCCCATAGCGGCAATGGCAAGACGCCCTCCATCTAAGGTTTGGAGCATCATCTTAAATCCCTCGCCACGTTTCCCTAAGAGATTCGCCTCCGGAACGCGAACATCCTCGAAATAAAGCTCCGAGGTGTTGGAGGCGCGCCAAACCAGCTTATGGTGCATCGGCTTTGCGGTAAATCCCGCTGCGTTTTGTTCCACTAAAATGCAGCTAATCTCAGGATGTCCGTCCGGACGACGACCGGTCACCGCTTGGACCGTGGAGCCGCGGGTAATAGAGGTTGAAGCATTGGTGATGAAGATTTTTCGGCCGTTAATGAGCCATTCTCCATGGACCCATTTTGCAACGGTTTGGCTATTCCCTGCATCCGACCCCGCCTCGGGCTCCGTCAGACCAAAACCCCACAAGGCCTTTCCAGCGCAAAGATCTGGGAGATATCTCCTTTTCTGCTGTTCATTCCCAAAATAGTAGATGGGACTCAACCCCAAACCGTTATGCGCCGCCACCGTAGCGGCATGGGAGCCATCGACCCGAGCAATCTCCTCGATGGCAATAATGTAAGAGAGGGGATCAAAACCTTGCCCACCGTACTCGGGAGAAACGGTCATCCCCATAAGACCGAGATCCCCCATCTTCTGGATGACCTCTATGGAACACTCCTCTTTTTGGTTGAGGTCAAAAGCCAGGGGTTTGATCTCTTGCTCGGCAAACTCTCGAACGGTTTTGCGGAGCAGCTCTTGTTCGGGTGATAAGTTAAAATCCATGTTTCCCAAAATAGCGAAGCCCTTTAGCTTTTGCAAGCTAAAGGGCCTCTAAACTCCACGATCCCCTCTTTACCTAACTAATACTGAACGCGGCGATTCTTAGCCCATGCGGCCTCATCGTGCCCACTATCAGCAGGCTTTTCCTCTCCATAGCTGATCGTCTTCAGGCGATCTGGAGAGACTCCGGCGCTCACGAGATAACTCTTTACGCTATCGGCGCGGCGCTGTCCTAAGGCGAGGTTATATTCCTCTGTCCCGCGTTCATCGCAATGCCCCTCCAAAGTGAGCTTTCCCTTCGAATTCTCGCGGAGCCATGCCGCCAAAGATTTAAGGATGGGCTTCTGATCCTCCCGAACAATCGACTGATCAAAGTCGAAATAGATCGGCTTGGTGGGCCTCTCGGCAGGGGCCCCTATCTTAGAAACCTCCTCTGCCACCGATTCTTCGGTCGGCTGGGGCGGCTTTTTGGGACAACCCGAAAGAGCAATACCCGCAATTAAAAGGATTATCACGGCCTTCAAGTTCGTTCTCACACCATTGGTTTTCATACCAGTCCTCCTCCTTAGAAAAGTATTAAAATCTGAACCGATTTTATCCGTTCTGCATCCGTTGTCAAGAGGAATCGATAAAACTTTAAATTTAATGTTATTTGTGATATCAAAAGGCCTCCTATGACAGTGGGAGAAAAACGCATCCAGCCTCAAAGGGCCTTTAGTGGGGTTCAGCCGAGCGGCGATCTCCACATTGGGAATTACCTTGGGGCTATTCGAAATTGGCTTGAGATCCAAGAGCGGTACGAATCCCTCTTTTGCGTGGTCGACTACCATGCCATCACGACTCCCCAAGACCCTAAAACATTACGACAAAACATCTGGCAAGCCGCCGCCCTTTTTCTCGCCTGCGGCATCCACCCTGAGAGATCGACCCTTTTCGTCCAATCCGATGTGCCGGAGCACACCGAGCTCACCTGGATCCTTGACTGTATCGCTACGATGGGAGAGCTCCGCCGGATGACTCAGTTCAAAGATAAATCCAAAGGGGAGGTCGAATCGGTCGGTGTAGGGTTGTTCAATTATCCTGTACTGATGGCAGCCGATATCCTGCTCTATCAAACCGATGTCGTGCCGGTCGGAGAGGATCAAAAGCAACATCTGGAGCTAGCCCGAGATCTTGCAGAGCGTTTTAACGGACGCTTTGGCAAGACGTTTGTGGTCCCCACACCCGATATCCGCCCTCAAGGGGCCCGAATCATGGGGCTCGATGACCCCACTAAAAAAATGTCAAAAAGCGCAGCCAGCGACTATCACACGGTTCGTCTTCTTGACGCACCGGACGTCATTCGCCGCAAGCTCAAAAAAGCGGTAACCGACTCGGGAAGGGAGATTCGCTACGACGAACAAGAGAAACCTGCGGTGGCCAACCTTCTCACCATCTATAGCCTTTTCTCAGGCCAATCGATTGCCGAGCTTGAAAACCAGTACCACGGGGCCTCTTACGCCCCTTTTAAGGAGGATCTTGCGGAGGTGATTATCTCCGCGCTGACCCCCATCCAAACAAAAATGAAGCATTTCCAGGAAAGCCGATCCGAGGTCCACTTCATTCTGGAAAGGGGAGCGCAGACCGCCAGCGCCATTGCTGAAAAAACGATGTTAGAAGTGAAGAAAAAGGCCGGTCTAGGCCGTGACTAACTCGCAACCATTTGACGCACCTTTTGGAGTAATTCTTCGAGAACTACAGGCTTGGTCATCAAAGCTTTGACGCCATATTGAAGAGCCGCTTTCTCGATATCATCCCCCAAAAACGCGGTCACCATAAAAACAGGAAGATTGGGCTGCTCCACATGAACCGCTCGAGCAAACTCCAAGCCATCCATCCCTGGCATTTTATAATCGGTGATGACGAGATCGAATTTGGACTGCTGAACAACATTGAGAGCCTCCAACCCATCCGAGGCCTCTGCAGTCTGATACCCATTGCGACTCAAAAGCATCTTGAGATTCCGACGCATCAACGGCTCATCATCGACAATCAAGATTGAAGCCATAAAATCCCCCCCAAGTTCTCTCTTATCTTTCAATTGTAACAATCTATCCTCCCAAAATCAATGAAACCTTAGGGCGCCTCTTAAATTTCAAAAACCTTCTGATATTTCATCAAGTTACGGGCCGATTTCTCTGTAACCACCACAATGTCTTCGAGCCGTACACCGCCGAGATCGGAATAGTAAAGCCCCGGTTCCACCGTCACCACATGCCCTTTGCGAAGTATTGCAGGCACGGAGCTAATCCGTGGAGCCTCGTGAATCTCTAGCCCCACGCCATGACCGGTGCCATGGAAAAAACCCTCCCTACGGCCATCCACCTCCCCCGTTGGAAACCCCTTCGAACGAAAGAGATCGAGAAGCCCCTGATGAATCGGAGCCCCCGAAACTCCATCTTGTACCTGACGGATAGCCCATCGTTGCCCCTGTAAAACCGCGTCATACATCTCCCTCAAACGAGGGGACGCTCCCCCTTTTACCACGGTCCGAGTGAAATCGCCATAGTAACCTGTTTTCTCGCAACGAGGAAAGATGTCAACAATAATCGGCTCGCCGGCGCGAAGAGGACCGGATCCTCGTTCATGCGGATCGGCGCTCTGTTTCCCACAGGCCACAATGGTATTGGAAGGGATGAAACCCAAAGACAAGATGGTGGTGTTAATAATCGCGCGTAGGCGCTCCGAGGTTAAAACATCTCCGTCGAGTGTGAGCCTCCGATCTTGTCGGACACGAGCCCTCTTCAAAGCTTGAACCCCTTTTTCAAAACCAACCTCCACGGCACGCACAGAGGCCTCTATGGCCGCGATTTCATCGGCGCGCTTGAACTGACGTTCTTCAAAAAAGGGGTCTGGCTTCGATTGGATCTGGAAACCTTTTTTTCGGAGAGCGTCGGCAAGACGGATCGAAAAACTAGACGGAACCTCCACCGATTTGACGCGATATTGACGCAGAAGATGCACAATGATCTCTTCGAAGCTCGAGACAACCCCTTGACTTTTAAGCTTTTTAGCGATCTCCGAAGAGGAGAGAACGGCGTCCACCGAGGCCTGCTTTTTCCCACGATCCATCTCCAAATCACTGAGGACGATGAACTTTCTACCCTCTATTCGCAAGAAAATAAAAGGATCGGGAGCAAAAAATCGGGTCGCGTAAAGGATGTTGGCATCCTTTTCACTATCCGCCACAATGAGTTGTGCTCTTTTCATCCTGAGCAAGCTATCAAATATTTGCGACGTTTGCAAAGCATTCTGTTGAAGTTTGACGGGCTTAGCTTTGAAATGCTAGCTTTCACCCGATGGCTTTATTTCTTTTAATTCGGCATGGGGAGGCGGATGGGAATCGCACAGCCCAAGTCATGGGACATGCCCCTATCCCATTAAATGCGAAGGGAAGAGAACAGGCAAAAAAAGTTGCGGAGTTGATCTCCTCTTTCCAAATCGATCATCTTTTCTCAAGCCCGATTCTGCGAGCTTTGCAAACCGCCGAGATCATTGCTAAAGGTTTAAAGCTAAAGATTGCTGTGGAAAAAGCCTTGCAAGAGGTCCATTACGGCGACTGGGAAGGGCGTTACTATCATGAACTCCCTCAAGATGCTTTCTACTGCCAGCTGGTGGCAGACCCAATCCACACGGCATTTCCAGGGGGGGAAAGTCTAGGGGACGTGCAGGCGCGCGGAGTGAAGTTGGTGGAGCAATTCAGCAAAAAGTTCTCGGATCAAACGATAGCCCTCGTTTCTCACGGGGATCCAATCCGTGGAATTGTGGCCCATTACTTAAATATTCCGCTGTCTGATTTTCGAAAAATCCGGATCGATAATGGCTCGATCTCAACGCTGGAAGTGATTAATAGCAAGGCAGAGTTTAAAACGATCAATCAGGTGACTTCGCTCGAGCCTTGTTGGAGAGAGCGAGGTCCGTGGTTGAATGGCAAACCGATCTAACCCTGAGGTCATCCTGAGACTCAAAGGGTCGAAGGATCTCGCGATAAAAACGAGATTCTTCGCCTTCAGCTCAGAATGACAACAAAGAAAATAGAGAGGAAGAAGATGCTGCTCAATAAAGACGCAGTCGGTAAAACATATCCTCGTCAAGTATTCCCAATTACGGAAGAGGCGGCCCAAGCCTATGCTCGCGCCTACAATGAAAACAACCCCTGGTTTTTTGATAAAAGTCGAAAAGAAGGGATCGTAATCCCTCCGATGTATGGTGTCGCTTACTCCTGGAGTGCGATGACTCAAGCGATTAGCGATGAAACGCTAGGAGTAACGCCCGAGGCTCTTCTGCGAGTCGTCCATGGAGAACAAGATATGAGATTTCATGAGTGGGTGCGTCCTGGAGATCAAGTGGAAGTTGAAGGTTTTATCCAAGGGATCGAAGAAAAAAGTTCCGGGGAGATCCTCGTGGTAGGCTCGCGCTCGTTTCGAAATGGAAAATTGGTGCAAGAGACCTTCTCTCCTCTGTTTTTTAGAGCTCCCAAAAAAGATAAAAAATCAGGAAGTGAGACAAGTCCCGTAGAAGAACCCAAGAAACCGCGCATTCTGACGAAAGAGCAGAAGATCGATGAAGATCAAACGCAGCGCTACGCGGAGGCTTCTGGCGATCAAAATCCGATCCACTTGTACGACGAAGTCGCTCAAATGGCAGGGCTCCCCATGCGTATTGTCCACGGGCTCTGCACCATGGCTTTTACGTCCAAAGTAATTATCGATCATTTATGCGATGGAGACCCTCGTCGCTTAAAACGTCTTTCTGTTCGATTTTCTAAACCGGTTTTTCCGGGACAAACCATTCGAACCGAGATATGGAAAGAAGGAGAAAAAGAGGGACGAAAAGTCTACGGTTATGAAACCTACAATCCTGAAGGGATCCCCGTGATTAAGAATGGCATTGCTGAAATGACCCCGCTATAAGCGGGGTCATCCTGAACGAAGTGAAGGATCTCGTGACTTCGGCGGGATCCTTCGCTACGCTCAGGATGACTAAAAAAATAAAAATCCTCTTCAAAATGTTTTATCTCTACCATAAGGCGGCCTACGATCCGCTCTTGGAAGTGTTTGAAAAGGATCCCAAGTTTGATGTTTATCTTTCACTAACCCACGAAATGGTTCGAAGATTTTATATTTTTGAATTGGATCGAACCAAAAAATATATTCGACAGTTTCAAAAAGAAGGGCACAAGATTTCCGATGAAAAAGAACATTTTGATATCGTGGTCTGCCCAGACACCGTGGATGAGGCCAAATATGGAAAGACATTACTCTGTTTTTTAAACCATGGCACAGGAATAAAGGGGCTTCTTTATCGCACACTTCAAACCCGAAAACATCACCGCTATATCTTTCTCGTCGAAGGGGAGTATCGCATGGACGTCATGAGAGAGACCCATTCTTTAGGTCTTTCCGAGGCTTATAAGGTGGGGCTGCCAAAACTGGATCCTATTTTCAAGGGTCATTATCATCGAGAAGAGATTTTGAAAAAATTGGGATTGGATCCTAAGAAAAAGACCGTCCTCTTCTCACCCACCTACAAACCGACTTGTGTTTACGATCTTAAAGAGGCGATTTTTGAAGCGACTCCAGATTACAACCTCATCATCAAACTGCACCACTACGCCTGGATGGGAAAGTTTGCCCGTCATAGCCAACACTATGTCATCCAACAACGTCTTTGGAAATATCCTCATGCCGTGTTGCTTCCAAAAGAGGAGTACAATATTCTCCCTTACATGTTTGCCGCAGACACGCTCATTTCAGAAGCATCCAGCACCACTTTTGATTTTTTAGCAACGGGAAAAACCGGCGTGATCTATGATCTTGAAAAAGAACGGTTCCATGAAGGGGACCGCTCCTTGCTGCTTATGGATAACCGTGATTTTCTAAAAGACGCTTTTGTCCATGTGGACCACCCAAGCCAATTACGCCAGGGGATTGAGCGAGCTTTAAATCCTACAGAGGCTATGCGCGGCCTAGCGAACCAACAACGAGATTACTTCTTTCATCAATTAGATGGGAAAGCGTCTCAACGGACCAAAGAACTCATAGAACAACTTTACTCCGAAGGAACTCATTTTAACGAACCGATGGATTAAACTACGATCTTTTCGCGGTGGAGACCAAAGACTCCCCGAAGCGCATCCGAAATTTCCCCCAGAGTCACTTGAGAACGAACGGCCTCAAGAATAAAAGGCATCAGATTCTCTTTCCCTTGAGCTGCCTCTTCTAGTTTTTCCAAGGCGATACGAACTTTCTCTTTATCTCTGCGCTCCCGTAAAGTCTTCAATCTCTCGCATTGTTTACGCTCCAGGGTAGGATCGACTCGAAGGATTTCCTCACCATGGGGCTTGTCTTCTGGATAGGCATTGACCCCCACAACGATTCGCTCTTTTTGTTCAATCTCTTTTTGATAACGGTAAGCGCTATCTTGAATCTCTTTCTGAACATAGCCTTGTTCAATCGCTCGGATCATTCCTCCCATCGCGTCAATCTTATCTAGATATTCTCGGGCCTTCTTTTCAATTTCTTCCGTAAGATTTTCAACAAAATAGGAGCCCGCGATAGGATCGACGGTGTTTGCAACCCCCGATTCTTCCGCGATAATTTGCTGCGTCCGAAGCGCGACTCGAACGGATTCCTCGGTGGGGAGGGCCAACGCTTCATCATAAGAATTCGTGTGCAACGATTGAGTCCCTCCTAAGACAGCGGCCAAGGCCTGCATTGTTACACGAACAATATTATTTTTGGGTTGTTGGGCCATGAGGCTTACACCCGCCGTTTGGGAATGAAAACGGAGCATCCAGGAACGGGGATTTTTAGCTTTGAATCGTTCCTTCATCATATGAGCCCACAAGCGACGGGCCGCGCGAAACTTGGCAATCTCTTCCAAAAAATCGTTATGGACACAAAAAAAGAAAGAAAGGCGAGAGGCAACATTATCGATTTCAAGACCTGCTCTAAGCGCCGCTTCGACGTAAGCGATGGCATTGCCTAACGTAAAGGCAACCTCTTGCACTGCGGTGCACCCCGCTTCCCGCATGTGGTAACCACTGATGCTGATGGTATTCCACTGAGGAACATGATCTTTGCAGAAGGCAAAGAGATCGGTGATGATGCGCATGGAGCCTGCGGCCGGATAGATGTAGGTCCCACGCGCAATATATTCCTTCAAAATGTCGTTCTGAACTGTTCCGCTGAGTTTTTTGAAAGGGATGCCCCGTTTTTCTCCAACCGCAATGTAAAGACAAAGGAGGATCGCTGCGGTGGCATTGATGGTCATCGAGGTGCTGACCTTATCGAGAGGAATCTTATCGAGCAAGGTCTCCATGTCTTCGAGGGAGTCGATCGCCACGCCGACACGCCCCACCTCTCCTCGGCTCATCGGATGATCGGAGTCATATCCCATCTGTGTGGGAAGATCGAAGGCCACAGAAAGACCCGTTTGCCCATGGTCGAGAAGGTATCGAAAACGTTTGTTGGTTTCCTCGGCCGTTCCAAAGCCTGCGTACTGACGCATCGTCCAGAGCCGTCCGCGATACATCGTGGGCTGAACGCCGCGGGTAAAAGGAAATTCCCCCGGAGAACCGATATCTTCAACGGCATCGATTTCCTGAAGATCTTTTTCGGTGTAAACCTCTTGGACTGGAATTCCAGATAATGTTTCAAATGGTTTCTGCTCTTTTGACCTCATCTAACTCCCCTCAACCAACAGCAGCTTGGCCTTGGGCTCCACTGCCTCCCCTCTTTTGACATAGACCTCTTTCACCACCCCCTGAATCGGAGAGCGGAGTTCATTTTCCATCTTCATCGCTTCAATGACCATCACGCCTTGATCTTTTTCAACCGATTGACCCGCAACCACTAAAATATCCAGAACCTTCCCAGCCATGGGAGCCGAAACCAACTGAGCTCCAGAGGGGGTCTCTAAAACGGCGGTCACGGTGGGACGACGACGGCGCTCATCTCGAAGATCCAATTCGTAAAACTCTCCATTGACCACCACACGATACCGATCCTCTCGCACGTCGATATCTATCTCATAAGACTGCCCATCGATAAGAATAGAATAAGAGCCCTCGCCGGTAGGAATTCCATCCACATGAAACTTCTGATCTCCGATCCGAACATTAAAGATTCCCTCTGTCTCAGCGGGTTCAATTTCAATCTCTATTTTTTTCCCATCCGATTCTATTTCGTAAGCCATGTTAATCCAATCCTAACGCTTCACGGCGGCCCTGCAATTTCCACGGAGAATCCGCAGATCCTCCTCCAGGAGCGCTTAACATCATTCGCAACCTTTTTTGATCCCGATGCCAGGCTTCCAGCGCAGCTCCAATCCAGGCCACCTCTTTGTGATGACTACTTTGAATGAGATTCTCTTTACTAAAATGGGTGTCGATGAAATGGGTATCGTAGTCGCCTTGTAAAAAATAATCGTTGCGCATCACCCAAAGATGAAATGGAATATTCGTTTTGACTCCCAAAAGTTGATACTCTTCCAAACAACGGGTCATCCGCCGAATCGCATCCGTTCGATCCTCCCCCCAAGCCACCAACTTTGAAAGGAGCGGGTCATAAAACACAGGGATCTCCCATCCTTCAAAGATGCCGGTGTCCTCACGCACTCCAAATCCCCCTGGGGTTCGCAATCCTTTGATCAACCCTGCAGACGGAAGAAATTGATTGGCAGGATCCTCGGCACAGATTCGACACTCGATGGCATGCCCCGTTTGAACGAGATTCTGTTGTTTGAATGGAAGGGATCTCCCCGCAGCAATCTCAATTTGGGCCTTCACTAAATCGACTCCCACGACTCGCTCGGTGATGGGATGCTCTACTTGGATGCGCGTATTCATCTCCAAAAAATAGAAATTGCGATGTTGGTCGACTAAAAATTCGATGGTCCCCGCATTGCGATAACCGGCCGCTTTGGCGGCTTGCTTTGCGATCTCCCCCATTTTCTGACGCATCATGGGGTCGAGAAATGTCGAGGGGGTTTCCTCAATGACTTTTTGATGGCGACGTTGAATGGAGCACTCCCGTTCAAAGAGATGAACGATTTCTCCATGATTATCCGCGAGAATCTGAAATTCGATATGGCGAGGTTTTTCTAGCGCCCTCTCAATATAAACGGAGTCATCCCCAAAGGCCGATTTGGCCTCCGATTGAGCTCCGCGCAAAGCCGCAGCCAATTGGTTCGGATCCCGAACGATTCGCATCCCTTTCCCTCCTCCACCCATCGCTGCTTTGAGAAAAATCGGATAGCCAATCTCCTCTGCGATCTCCTTAGCATGCTCTAGATCGCGCAAAGGATCTTCCGTTCCAGGAACCACGGGGACTTTGGCCGCAATCATCGTCTGACGGGCTCTCACTTTGCTCCCCATCTGCTCAATCGTCTTCGAGGAGGGGCCTATAAAAACGAACCCGGCGTCTTCACATTCTCTGGCAAATCGAGGATTCTCTGCGAGGAAACCGTAACCGGGGTGAACGGCCTCCGCTTTGGATTTTTTGGCGACTTCTAAAATCTTGTCAGTTCGAAGGTAACTTTGCGGAGAAGGGGCAGGACCAATGCAGTAGGCCTCATCGGCATAGCGAACATGAAGGGCTTTGCGATCGGCCTCCGAGTAAACCGCGACCGCCTCGATATCGAGCTCGTGACAGGCTCGAATCACCCGAACGGCGATCTCTCCGCGATTCGCTATGAGAATTTTTTTGAACATCCTAAAGTGGAATGTTTCCGTGCTTCCTGGCCGGATTCTTGTCCCGTTTATTGCGAAGCATGTTCAAAGCCCCGATTAACTTCGGTCGAGTCTCCTCCGGCAGAATCACTTCGTCAATAAATCCTAGCTCCGCTACTGTCCAAGGATTAGCAAACTTTTCCCGATATTCTCGAACCAGACGTTGTCGCTCTTCTGCGCTCTTGGCCTCCTCAATCTCTTTTCTAAAAATAATATTGACCGCTCCTTCAGGCCCCATCACCGCGCATTCGGCCGTCGGATAGGCAAAATTGATATCGGCCCGAATGTGCTTGCTCGACATAACGTCATAAGCGCCGCCATAGGCCTTGCGCGTAATGATCGTAACCTTTGGAACGGTTGCTTCCGCAAAGGCATAGAGCAGTTTGGCTCCATGCAAAATGATTCCACCATATTCTTGATCAGTCCCCGGCAAGAATCCTGGAACATCCACAAAAGTAACAATCGGAATATTAAAGCAATCGCAGAAACGGACAAAACGGGCCGCTTTGATCGAGGCATGAATATCCAGACATCCGGCTAACACGGCCGGTTGATTCGCCACAATCCCCACCGACTGGCCGTTGAGGCGAGCAAATCCGACAACGATGTTTTGGCCATAATCTCGGTGGACTTCAAAAAAATAATGATTATCAACCACGGCCCGAATCAGCTCTGTCATATCGTAAGGTTTATTCGGCTGATCGGGAACCAGATGGGCCAGCTTTTGATCCTTTCGCATCGGATCGTCTTCACAAGGGATGCGAGGAGCTTCCTCTAAATTGTTGTTGGGGATAAAGTTGAGGAGCTCGCGAATCATCAACAAACAATCTTTTTCGTTGTCCGCCGCAAAATGAGCGACGCCACTTTTCGTCGCGTGCGTGACCGCTCCACCGAGATCCTCTTTAGTCACCTCTTCATGCGTTACCGTTTTGATGACATCCGGGCCGGTGATGAACATATAGCTCGTATTTTTCACCATAAAAACGAAATCGGTAATGGCCGGAGAATAAACCGCCCCCCCCGCACAAGGCCCCATAATCGCCGAGATCTGAGGGATGACGCCAGAACTCAATGTGTTTCTAAGGAAGATATTGGCATAACCGGCAAGGCTCTCAACCCCTTCTTGGATGCGGGCTCCACCGGAATCGTTCAAGCCAATTACGGGGGCTCCAGTCTTCATCGCCATATCCATGATCTTGCAAACCTTGTTGGCAAAGGCCATCCCCAGGGAGCCACCAAAAACGGTAAAGTCTTGGGAAAAAACATAGACGAGTCGACCCTCGATTCGACCGTAACCCGTGACCACCCCATCTCCTGGAATTTTCTTATTTTCCATCCCAAAATCGGTGCAACGATGAGTGACAAACTTGTCAATTTCTACAAAAGAGCCAGGATCTAAAAGAAGATCAATCCGTTCTCGAGCGGTGAGTTTCCCTGCAGCATGCTGTTTTTCAACCCGATCCTCTCCTCCCCCTCTTTCCGCCTCCGCATTGCGACGCCTAAGCTCCTCCAATGGAGCCTCCTTCAAGTTTTGCCCGGAATCTTTAGGCTTGGATGGAGCTTTCTTTTTATGACCTTCGGTCAAAGGGATCTCCTTTTCAATTTCCACGGAAACCTCCTCTTGTAGACGAAGAAAAAATCTAATATTTTCATAGAATTGCTCGTAATAAAACTTCTTTCTTTTAACACCCCCTCTACAAACAAGTCAAG
>JACQOV010000069.1 GCA_016202395.1 Deltaproteobacteria bacterium | reverse complement strand
TAGAGGGGTCAAAAATCTTGCGAGTGAAGCGAGAAGAAACATTCCCGTGAACTTTTCCCACCGATAAGTCCAAAATTTCTTGAAGTCGCTCAAGGAATACCCTGACCTAGGAACTGGGGGTAGGCGAGAAATGGGCGGCCCATGATGCGAGTCATATAGACACATGATAGGCATCCTACCCAAAGAACCGTGATCTCGGATACGGTGTTCCTGTAAGGCACAAACTTAGGATACAAATAATGATCCTCTCCAGTACCAGGATGGGTGTCCTTATTTCCGCGATAGCGATGGGGTTGGTGTCTGTCCCTTCCTTTCTCCATGCAGAAGAAAAGTTCTTCAACGGTTCTTTGTCGAATGAATACAAATTTCGAGCAACAAGTGATGTTAAAGATCATGATCTAGAAAGCACTCTGTCACTCAACATTGGAGATCCTATCCGAGACCGATTCTCCGGGGCTCTGCAAGGTGGAGGAATCTTTGATCTCAATGGCAAACAAGACGACTTCTCTCTCTCCGGCATCTATGACACCTTTCCTAAATCGACCGTAGGGCGTCTTTACTACGCATACATGAACGCAAAAAAAATCAAGCCGATTGAAAGCCTGCGCGTGGGCCGACAATATCTCTACGCTTTAGATGCCCTCTATTTTGACGGAACATCGGTTGAAACCATGCCTTACTACGGAATCACCTTGGGCGGGTACGGCGGCATTCCTGTGCATCAATTTGAGAGTGAGATCGGAATCGACCCTGGAGATTGGGTCGCCGGAGGCTACCTCCAATGGAATCCCATTGCCGCCGTCCGTTTTCGATTTGATGAAACACACTTGAAAGATGACACGAGCGCCTTTCGAATCACGGAGGGGGATCAAGAAGATGATCTCATGGGAACCTCTTTGTGGATCGATCTCACTGAGAATTTTGATTTCTACACAAGATTCACCACTTTCTCCGACCAAGTTCGAGACGTGGAAGCCGCCACCTCCTTTCGAAATTCTGACAAAGATTTTTCTATTCGCTTGAGAGGGTATCGGTTATTAGAAGGCTACGACATTCGGGTGATTGAATGGGATGCCTATGGAATTGCTGGCACCTATGAGCCTTTCAGCCAGATCTCTCTGAGTGTCAACAAAGGGTTGGGCAAAAAATTTATGGTGGATGGGGGGGTTGATTACCGATTCCTTGACGATGAACAGATCGCCAGCGCTTTTAACCACGGTTACGAGAGGGTCTATTTATCCGGCTCCTCTCACGATTTCTTAGTCAAAAACTTAGCCCTGAACACCACCTTCGATTACTATCATGGAGAGGACAGTACTTTAAAAAATAACTCCACGGGTTTCTCTTTCTTTGCCTCGCAAAAGCTTTTCAAGAAACGTCTCGAGATGGATGGAGGAACCGCTTACTATTTGTACCGATATAATCTTTTGTATGGCGATGAGTCGGTCAACGTTCAAACCTATTTTGGAAACGTTGAAGGGAAAATTGTGAAAAGCCTTAAAGCGAAGGTAGGTTATGAGTACGAGAATAATGACCTCGAAGATTTTCAAACGGTGGAAACCAGTTTGATATGGGAATTCTAAAGAAAAAAATTGGGCTCCTCTTTATTTTCCTTCCGTTCGTCCTTGCCAATAAGGAATGCCAGAGATCCATCACGTGGGGAGATGTGGATTCGAATTGGGTCTCTCCTTGGGAGGGAGACCACAAAGATATCGATAAAGACACAACCTGCGTGGATTGCCATGACGATATCCGTTCGCCTCAGAGCCGTCCCGCAACTCACGATCTGTCTTGGATCCGCAAGCACGGAGATTACGGGCCCAGAAAATACGGCTACAAAACACAGAATATGTGTTATTTTTGCCACAAAGAGGGGGATTGCGCGCAATGCCATCTACAAGAAGCCCCTTTAAATCACACCGGTTTTTGGCGACTTAAAGGACACGCGGTGTCCACAAGCCTGGATCGAAGTCGTTGCGCCACGTGTCATGCCTCCGTTGATTTTTGTGAACGATGCCATGCGGAAACAAAACCGATGAACCATCTCGCCGCATGGGGGACTCCGCGAAGCAACCACTGCTTGAGCTGTCATTTCCCTTTGACATCGGTCGGAGCGCAAACCTGCGCGGTTTGTCATACCGGGACGCCTTCGCACCAGGCAACCCCTTCTCAACCTAATAATGCTTTACACCTTGTGGGGGCCGATTGCCGCAGTTGTCACGCCCCTCTGCGGCATCAAGACAATGGCATGGCCTGTACCTCATGCCATACAAAATAGGGGTTTTGTGATGTTCTTGAAAAACCTTAACAAGGAGGAAAATATGAATACCCCCTCAAAATTGTGGCTTTTACCATGGATCCCTTTGTTGGCCGCCTTCTTACTAGGGGCTCCTGGATGCAGTAGCGATGACGCTGCTGCGGTGGCTGTCAGTGCCAACGCGGGGGAGGATGCCGACGCTCTGGTGAGCGACACGGTAACCCTCGATGGGCTCGCCAGCATCGGTGTTGACACCGTGAGTTGGTCCTTTGATTCCAAACCGACAGGCTCCTCTGCCTCTCTTTCAAAAGCGACCACGTTGAGTCCCACCTTTGTTCCCGATGTCATTGGAAGTTATGTGGCAAAGCTCTCCATCAACAATGGAGCCAGCACCGACACCGTCACAGTTACGGCAAAGAATCTTGTGGCTGCAATTACAACCAGCGGGGCGATCACCACACGCGAGCGATTCAATTCAACGGAGTATGTCCTAAACCTCGAACAAACAGGGGGTTCCCTCTCTGGAGCCAACAGTCGTGTGGCCAGTGGAGCCACGATTGCCTCCTACGCTTGGGAGCAGGTCTCTGGACCTGGGGCCACCACCACCAATGGAACCACAAACAGCGCCTTGGAATTCACCGGCCCTTCTCTCGACGATTTCTTCAACGCAAGCGATCAATACAAATGGCAAGTCTTGCCGGTCTCTCGGGACGACACAAAGATGGTTTTCAAACTGACGGTTACCGACGGCAGCGGCAACAGCGACTCTGAAACTCTTTCGGTCTACGTTGCCAACGACGGCTCCGAAATCCATCGATCGACCGGCCTCCCCAATGTGGCCATTAAAACGGGGGTCTATCTGTCGGGCCCCAATTTGAAAGCCACTTCGGCTGCCAGCACTGCCATCACCGATTGGAGCTGGACATTAAGCCCACCCTCGGGATCTTCTTCAACCTTCAGTGACTCCGGAACTACCAGTTCCTCGCTAGAATTTCCTAAGTTTATCCCCGATGTTGAGGGGATCTACACCGTAGCTTACAGCAGCACCTCTGCGGCCACGTCAGGCACTCTTTTGATCAATGCGGCCGATTGGGTGGGAGTGGGAACGATCGGAGGGACAACCCCCGTCTCCCCTCAATGCGCCAATTGCCACGACGGAACGATTCAAGGTGATAAAACAACCGGCTGGTCCGAAACCCACCATGCCGACCTTTTTTCAGATTCGATCGGAACTTACGCAGCTCTAGCTCCGGAACCTTATCTCTGGGAGTTCCATACCGTGGGCTATGATTCCAGCGCCGACAACTCTGGATTCGATGATCTTGTAACAGATGCAAGTTTCGCTTTTCCAGAATCGGGAATGTCTTATTTGGCCTTTACTTCAGGCTACCCTGATATGGCTAAACTGGCTAACGTCCAATGTGAGAACTGCCATGGCCCTGGAAGCCAACACACCGGAGACCCTCTGCGCACCTCTTTCTCCTCCGCCCAATTCGGAGTCTGTGGACAGTGTCACATCCAAGAAACACAGTGGAAAAATTCCGCGCACAACTCCACGGGGGTAGCTCACGACCGCGGAGGCTATCAAACCTACTGGGTCACCAACAGCGGCTGTTTGCGCTGCCATAATGCCAGAGGGTTTGCCACTCATGTCGACAATATCGATGATTGGGAAGCTTCAGAAGAGGCGATCGCCGCGGTGGCTGCAGCTCCAGAAACAGGGGCTTTCCCTGGAATTACCTGCGCCGGCTGTCATGACCCTCACGATGCCACTAACGATTTCCAACTTCGCCTTGAAGGCAATGTTACCATGGTTGTCGATGGCTCCACGGTGGACGCTGGGAAAGCGGCCGTCTGCTACACCTGCCACGACGCCTTGTATCAACATGATGAGGTGGACTGTGATGCCAATCGGGATGGAACCGCAGAATCGATCTGCGACACTCTAGATGAATCGGCCAATCAGTACTGGCGACAAGTCCACTATAATCCTCAAGCTCCCGTTCTCGAGGGGAAAGGGGCTCTCACCGATCTTAATGGAGACGGAACGGCCGATTTCAGCCTGACGGACAATTCCTTCCACACCGATGCGGATTTTACATTGGCTGGGGTTACAGGGGACACCAACCTCTCAGCTGAAAACAACAAATGTGTAACCTGTCATATGGCTACCGGCCCCGGCCCTGAGGAAGAAGGCTACCAACACCTGGGGGGTCACGCCTTAAAGCTCCGTACCGAACATGGACTGGGACATCTCCAAGGGGAAGAAACAGAGGCAGATGAAGAGGCCGAGGCTGGGGATGTCGAGCTTGCCAGTATCTGCACCACGTGCCATGCCTCTGTGACCGCCTTTAATCGGCTGGCGCGGGATGACTACGACGGAGACGGATCTCAAGAAGGGATTCAAGACGAGGTAACAGGACTTCTCCTGGCTCTATCGAACAAGATTAAATCATTGGATGCCACAAACATTAGCTCATCGAGTGGCACCGTGGAGTCCAGTGGTGAAGTCACCGTCGACGCGATCGGTTACAACGGCTCGAGTTCTTCGGCGCAAGCAGCTAGTTTTAATGCGACAACCGATACCCTCCGGCGTGCGGTCTGGAATCACAACTTGATTGCGCGGGATGGAAGTTTGGGAATCCACAACGCGGGTTTTGCGCTCCAAGTATTGCAAAAAACGTACACCGCAGCCGGGGGGAACTCTTTTACCACCGACTTCCCGAATGCGAAACAAAGATAGACGCCGTGAAATTTTCAAGCCAGGTAACAGCGGGTCCCCTCTGTTCAAGACAAAGAGGACCTGTCGTGCCTGGCTTGTTTTCTTTTACTAAGGAGTTCATAAGTAACTTGTCCCCGATCCCTCCTTTTGCTAATGTGAGGGGGTAGGCTTATGAAAAAACACCGCAGTTTTTCCATTATGATTCTGGTGGTAGGGGTTGCCATCGTCTATCTTGTCTATTCGGGCGTCAAAGAGACAATGGTGTACTACATCACCCCTGCCGAGCTTATGGCTCAGCCGACTCACTACTACGATCAGGACCTTCGAATCGGAGGAAAAGTGGTGACAGGAAGCCTTGTGCAGGGGGACTCTCTCCGATATCAATTCGATCTGGTGGAGTTTCAATCTCCAGAAAACACCTCTACAATCCCTGTGGAGTACCAAGGAGCGGTTCCCGATGCCTTCAAAGAAGGGGCGCATGTGATTGTGGAGGGGACCTACCCATCCGATGGAATTTTTAAGGCCTCTAAAATATTGACAAAATGCCCCTCAAAGTATGAGCCCGATTTGGAGCAAAAGGTCCCCACTTCGAATCCCCCCTCTTAAAATAAGAGGGGGTTAGGGGGAGTTACTTTTTCAAAGTTAACCCCTCCTAACCTCCCCTTATCCTAAGGGGAGGAAACAAAACTTGTCGATTGCTGATGTTGGCACACTGTGCCTTAGCAGGGGGTAAAAGGATTCACCGTCCGTAGACCCGTAATGAAATTAAAATCTTTTTCATTTTGTGTGATTAACTTATAGATCTTATTATCGAGAAGCACAGTGGCGTAGTAGACATCAAAAATTTTAACGCCTTTTATACTATTTTGAGCGCATAATTCGATGCATCTCTTGAGCGAGGTGCGAGAGGGATATATTTTTTTTATACGCCGAGTTCTATTAAGAAATAGTAAACGATCTTTGGCTTCTGGAATGGATAATGGATGCTTAACTCGGTGGGGACTGGTAATAACCGAGAAATATTCCATGAGCACTTGATGGCTCAAACAAACGTGAATCGAACCACGAAAAGCGTCTTCAAGGTATTTTTTAGCTACATCGTTATGCGGACTTGTAACATCATCAGCGAAAACCAAAACGTTGGTATCAATGCCTACCCACTCCTTGCCCTCATGACTCTTCATAAATCTCCCTTCGAGAAAGGTGATTCGGCGCGCCTAACGATCTTGCGCCCATCGGTCCCAGCAGCGGTTTTTGCCTTTTAATCCAAGGTTTGTTCAAATGGATCACCGCCCTCATGTGCCGTGAGTGACCTACGTAACTGTCGAGGTCATAAACACGCAGACCCCCATTTCGCTGCAGTACTAGAACAATACGACTGCAATTATTGAGCCGGCCAATGATCTTTCGCCTATCTTTATGTTTTAAGTTCTTTATTCTTGGCATATCTTCTCTCCTTTTAAATATATAGTATGCATATAAACTAACAACTTTAAAATCATTTGTCAAGCACATTGATATTAATAAATTGGCTTATAAAGAAATCGTTTTGTTGGCGGGGGGAGTTATTTTTAGGGGCGGTTCATTTCGTCATAAAAATCTTGATTAGGGCGGCGCCAGTCGCTTCTCCGAGGATCCCCTACATTCCCGCGATAGAGAGCAAGCCGCTCTCCTGCAGTTAAACCGGGAAACTCCTTAAGACGGTAATTCCCTTCTATCCATTCTTGTACAGTCTTATGTTCAACTCCTAAATCACGAGCAGCAGGACTAATCGCCCCAGAGTTTTTCTTTAAAGCTCCTTTAACACCCACCCATGTTAGACCTTTAGGAATCCCAATTCCTTCAAGAGTAGGATACATTCCCCGCAGAAACTCCCAGACAGTCTTTCCCAAATCCTCTTCTACTACTAGAACACGATATCTATTAATCGTCCTCACATGATCTCCTACCTTCAGCCTCTGAAGACGTCGAAGAACCGGTGAACGGGCAGTTAGCAGCTCTTTGCTAGCTGCTGTAAGATTTCCTTCATGCTTAAAAGCCGCAGCGACAACCTCTTCAGCTTCAGCATTCGCTTTGTGATAAGGCGTCCGAGGAGGCCTCAGTTGAAACTCCGTTTTGGCATAGTTCCTAACTGTTACATCGGTGACATCGATCCCTTGGTTCTTAAGCCGCCGAGCGACCTCGGGAGCATTGGTACTTCCTTCGAACTCTCTCTTCACCGCCTCGTATACCTCTTTCATGATGGCAAGCTCTCCGGCCGTCAACGCCAGATTGCTTTTCGGCCTCACCACCGAAGCGGGAGCCTGGCCATCCGGATCGGTCCATACCACCGGATTATTGTAGGTGTAGGAATACGGGGGATTCTCTTCGATAGGATCGATGCTTAAAAATCGGCTCAAAGCCGGATCGTAACACCGAGCCCCATAGGAATAGATCTCCGTGTCCCGGTCCAACTCCTGGCCCGTGTAGAGGTACGAATCCCCCTCACCCTGTCCCTCTCCCCCTTGGGGAGAGGGTATTATGACTTCCCCATAAGGGGTATATACCAAAAGCTCTCGAACCTTCCCTCCAGAATCGGTCCGCACCACCCCGCTCCCCAAATGATCCTCATGAAAGTAAAGAGCGCCCTCGGCATACACCCCAACATCAAACAATAAACCCAACAGAAAAATAGAAACAAAGAACCTCATTTTTAACATCTGATTCTGCTGAAAAATCCCTTTTTTGTCATTGCGACCCCCGCCAGAGGCGGGGGGCTCGCGATGACAAACTGGGGTTTTTCAGCAGAATCAACACCTCATGGCTCTTTTACAGGGCGGTTCATCTCGTCATAAAAAGCTTTATTAGGGCCGGACCAGGCGCTTCTCCGAGGATCCCCTACATCCCTGCGATAGAGAGCAAGACGCTCTCTTGAAGTTAAACCGGGAATCCCCTCAAGACGGTAATACCGTTCTATCCACATTTTTACAGTCTTACGTGCAACTCCTAACCCATCAGCAGCAGGAAGAATTATCCCAGAGTTTTTCTTTAAAGCTCCTTTAACACCCGCCCATGTTAGATCTTTATGAATCCCAGCTCCTTCAGGAGAAGGATATCTTTCCCGCAAGAACTCCCAAACATTCTTTCCAAAATCCTCTACTCCCACTGTAACACCATATCCTTCAATTATCTCCACATGATCTGCTACCATCAGCCTCTGAAGACGCATAAGAACCGGTGAAGCGCTAGCTATTAGCAGCTCTTCGCTAGCTGCTTTTAAATTTCCTTCATGCTTAAAAGCCGCAGCGACAACCTCTTCAGCACTCGCTTTTAGATTCCGCCCTCCAACACCATGCCTCAGTTGAAACCCCGTTTGGGCATAGTTCCTAACTGTTACATTGGTGACATCGATCCCTTGGTTCTTAAGCCGCCGAACAACCTCCATATCATTGGTCCTTCCTTGCAACTCTTCCTTCACCGCCTTGTATACCTCTTCCATGATGGCAAGCTCTCCGGCCGTGAGCTGCCGCCGGCTTTTAGTCCTCACCACCGGAGCCGGAGCCTGGCCATCCGGATCGGTCCATACCATCGGATTATTGTAGGTGTACGAATACGGGGGATTCTCTTCGATAGGATCGATGCTTAAAAATCGGCTCAAAGCCGGATCGTAACACCGAGCCCCATAGGAATAGAGCTCCGTGTCCCGGTCCAACTCCTGGCCCGTGTAGAGGTATGAATCCCCCTCACCCTGTCCCTCTCCCCCTTGGGGAGAGGGTATTATGACTTCCCCATAGGGGGTATATGCCAAAAGCTCTCGAACCTTCCCTCCAGAATCAGTCCGCACCACCTCGCTCCCCAAATGATCCTCGTGATAGAAGATGGCGCCTTCGGCCATCACCATTCCCATCCTAAAGGAAATGGCCCAAAGCAAAACGAATGACTTCTGAAAGGGCACAGCTATTCTGAAACTTGCCATATCGTCCCTCGCCTTTCCTGTCGAGTTAAAGGAATCACCACTTGTTCCATCTCCCCACGAATTCTGAATAACCCTCTTGAGACCTCTTCCCAAGAACGTAGCGCATCCAGTTCTTCCGCGGTAACAGAAAAACCTGCATCATAATTTTCAATGACAGAATTTTCATCTAAGAACTCACTCAGCCCCTCGAACAACTCTAAAAGAAATTCTTTATCTCGACCCAGCGCTTGAAAACGTCCCCACAGCCGGCGACGCGCCGGAGATCCTAAAGAAGAAAAGAAAGGATTCCTCCAAGAGGCAAGATGATCTGCAATAATAAGCTGATCGATTGAAGGAGAGGGCTGGTCGTAGGATTTAAAGCCGAGCGCAGTGAGAAGATTCCCTAGATAGTGCCGCCCCATATAATCGATCAATGCGGCGCCGATTAAAGGGGTTGACTCCATGGCACGAATCGGAAACAATGCGTTTTCTTGCAATGCACGATTCACAGGCACCCCCTCACCTACATCCGCCGCAGCAAAAATCTCAACCGCATAAAGGTATCCTACGGTCCCGGCCATTTCAGAGCTGACGCCCCAACTCGTCGGATTTCCAAGCCCTAATAAAAACCCCATTCTGAAACTCTTGAGCATGTCTTCCGGGGTATAAGAATGCGGCTTGCCGGCATAAAGAATCCCTTTAGGGTCGTTAGCTAACACCACCATCATGGAGTCGAAGCCTACAAACGTCAATCCTGACATAACCACCATCCAGAAGAGGGCGGGAGTATTTCCGTCGGGATCAACATAGATCACAGGATTGCTGTTCGCATAGGAATAAGGGAGACCTTCTTGAACGGGGTCTCGACTTAGGAATCGAGCCGTTGCGGGGTCATAGCTCCTAGCGCCGAAATAATATAAATCTGAGCCTCGATCGAGCTCTTGATTCGTATAAAGATAGGATGCAGTGATAGAACCCGCCCGAACTTTCGAGACGATCGGTTCCCCATAGGGGGTGTACTCCTCGTGCTGGAGGAGTTCTCCAGATCGATCGCTGATCGCAGAGGAAGAGCCAAGAAGATCCGGATGATAATAAATTGTCTGGCCGGCGGAAGCCGCCAGAGGCACGATGACTAAAATCAAGGAAAAAGATAGGAATTTCCTTCGAGAACCCACAGTCCCCCCTTACCCAAATCGAGACTTCCATGCTTAACAGAATCGGCTACGGATGTAAAGAAATACATCTTCACTGTCAACGTCAATCGGCTGAAGAGGTTGAGATACATCGGTAACAGTGGGAGTATTGATGGGAAGATGGGGTAGAGGGAGGTATAGTGGGGCTATGATGAGCCTCACCTATGTCAT
>JACQOV010000068.1 GCA_016202395.1 Deltaproteobacteria bacterium | reverse complement strand
TTGAGTGTGGAGTGTTGTTCGTATAAAGTCTCGCCAAACGGGAGGTATTGGGTGATCTGTTGGACTTCGCCTGTGGGATCGGTTCGGAGGCCACCCGATCCAAGGTGATCTGTATAACTGTAGAACACCTCAGCTTGAGCAGGTGCGAAGATCAAAGCGAATCCGAGCCAAAGATATTTCAATGTCCCTCTTTCCATTTTCCCCTTCTTTACTAACAGGTCGATAATCGTATCGAATTGCGAAACACTTGGCAACAGTTTCGAGTAGTACATCGATGGGACGTGAGCTGAAGAGGTTGACAAAGAAGTCTTGTTATGTCATTATGTCTTTATGACAGAGAGAAGGAGGTTTCTCCTATGGTTAAAAGGGTAAGTGTTGCGGAAGCAAAACGGGACTTTTCAGAGCTCATGGGAAGAGTGACTTTGAGAGGGGAAAAGTTTATTGTTGAAAGGAGAGGAAAAGGAATGGTTGCTTTAGTTCCTCTCAAAGACCTGCAAAAGCTGGAGGCTGCGTCCGAGGGGTCTGAAAAAAGTGGACTCTTGGCCATGATTGGAGCTTGGGAGGACTATCCTCATTTGGAACAATGGGTGAGCCGTCTCTACGAATCTCGGCAAAGAGCCAAGGATCGCAAAATTAAGAAACTCTCATAATGTATCTTTTTGATACCGATATCGTTAGCAATCTTTTGAAGAAGCGCCCTTCGTCGGAATTGATAAAGAAATTAGCTTCTATTTCTCCAGATCAACAATTTATATCAGCTATCACTGTTGGGGAGCTGGTTTATGGCGCCTATCGAAGCACACGTCCCGATTACTTTCTTGGAAAGCTCGATCAACAGGTTTGGCCCAACGTTCAAATCCTTTCCTTTGATGAAAAGGCCGCTCATACCTATGGTCTCCTCCGAGATCAGCTGGAGCGTGGCGGCATTCCTCTCGCCGAACCTGATCTTCGAATCGCTTCGATTGCCATATCGAAACAACTGACGCTTGTTACGGGGAATGTTCGCCATTTTTCGCGAATCGCCCGTTTGAGGATCGAAAATTGGCTATAATACCTAAAAGGATCCCGTTTGAACCAAAATTTGGGGTCAGCTTTAAGTTTTTAAGTTATGCTATCCCCACCAATTACTTAAATAGTTAAAAACTGACCCCCACTTCATTATGTCCCCAGAACTATACCATCGCTTTATTCTGGAGGAGGATTGTGCCAAGTCACCTCGGACCAGGCTCTTCCCATGGGAGGGTCTCCAAGAAATTCGGGAGCACTATAATATTCCCTAACATGTTCCGTAGGAATTTCTACCTTTGCTATACGAGACGCGACCACGACTTCTTCTCCCCCATCGATGACCCAGCGACCTTCCCCTGTCCGGATGAGGGTCACAGGATTGCTGCCCCAGCTAAAGTTTCCTCTTCTCATTGCGTTGACAAAGATTTTGACATAATCGGCGTGCAGCGCTCCGTTCGTTGGTAACATGTTCTCAGGAAATATTTCAGGAGGAAGCACTTCGGTAACGGGTTTTCCATGGTTGGCTCTATCTTCGAGATTAAAAGGTTGTTCCGATGGAGAAGGGGAAGTCGGGTCTTCTGATGCAGCATCTTTATTGAGCGAGGTGAGGTAGTCGGCCAGTTCTCCAACGGCACGGGCTCCATAGATCCGGGTGATCCACTCCCGCCCTGTGGGGCTTTCAACGAGGGCTCGGATGGCCATTTCTCCCGTGGCTCTTGTGCCGATGGTGGCCACTGCGCCGAGCAGCGGAGGTTCCTTGAAGTCGGCAGCCGTCCAGAGGTCGAGCCCCGCCCAGATCGAGTGGTAGAGTGCCTTGCCCAAATCTCCTTCTTGCATGGCTTTTTCAGATTGGTAGGAATCATAGAGGGCGAACCCGGAGGCGAGCAAGATGTCGGGTGATTTTAAAAGAAAGTGGAGGGGATTCTCTCCATTAGGGTCGGTGTAGAGGATCGGATTATTGCGAGCGTATTCGTATCGATTTAAGCTGTCCCATCCCGGGTCAACCGAGGTGAATCTGGCTAAAATAGGATCATAATATCGGGCGCCGTAATCATAGAGGTCGGATTCGCGGTCAAGCTCTTGGCCGGTGTATGTGAAGCGTGAATCGTTGAGTGTGGAGTGTTGTTCGTATAAAGTCTCGCCAAACGGGGTGTATTGGAAAAGGCCGCGCACATTGCCTGAACTCTCGGTTTGCAGAACGGTTGAACCCAGGTGATCGGTGTAACTATAAAGCACCTGTGCCGATACAGAAGAGGTCATAAAAATAATCAGTACAGCTGTGAGTCGCATTATTTTCTCAACAGAGTTCTTCGTGAGAATCGGAATAGAACCCATGGCGTGAAGAATAAGAGCATGGATATGAGTAGAGATCCCATTCCAGACCGATTTGTTGCCCCACCAATCACCTGACAGCCGCAGCCTTCCTCTTCAGATTCTCCCGTAGGTTCTGTTGGGCTTCCTTCAGCGGGTTCGCCAGGAGCAGGGGTGGGCGCTTCCCCAAGAGCTTGATCGATCTTATTTTGAGCGTCAAAATCTAACTCAAGATAGGTGAGTGGCTTAGCGTTTGTGATTTGAGAAAATTCTTGAGCAATGTCTTCAGGAAATTGGAATAGAAGGATAACGTTTCGGTCCTCGCGAGCCCCTTCTTGAGAGAGCCGTGTTCGACTCGAATCTGTAACCGTCAAAATCTGTACGGTGGGTACTTCTGTTTTATCCTCTTTACCTTCAGAGTCCTTTTTTCTCCCATAGGCGAAAGCTAGATGCTCCCCCATCAAAGCATCCCAGGCTGCAAGCAATCGAGAATGGTAGGCCATCTGAAGCCCTCTTTTTTGGAGATCCTCATTGTCAAAAGAGGGATGACCTCCCTCATAACTTGGCCGGTTTTCTGTGCTTTCATAATGTTCGATGACGGTGTTCACAATGGCCCCCACACCATTGCGCAGATCAACAAATTCCAAAGTTCGAGCGACTTGTGGCCAAGCAATTCCTGCGGCTGCTGTTTGTATCGACCAGAAGCCGAACCCGGGTTTCTCAGAATTGGGCCACGCTGTAATTAAATTCCTATGCCCATGTCCGTAAATCCATGCTATGAAATTATCGTACTGTTGAAACAGATGAACCAAAGCGCATCCATCCGAGGAGCAGCCCGATTCCGGATAATCGGCTTTCGTCAATCCCAGGGGTTTGGCTAAATTATTGGTAAAGAAACTCTCCGGTCCATGGTGCGAAAAACCCAACACCAGTTTTTTCTCTGCTTTCGCCCTGTCCAGCTCATCGACCAGGAAATCCAGCATGATTTCAGTTGCGGCCCCTTCAGAAATCGTGGAGCCATTTCCCAAGGTGTCGATGGCAATGCAGCGTAAAGGGATCGAGTCGGTATTCACAAGACTGTCTTCAAGACAATCGAAGGCATAAAATCCAGAACAAGCGAGGTTGGCGACCTTCTCTTGGGCGATGCTTTCGTTGCAATGCATGGGATTTCCTATTTCATCTAGCTCGACTGCTCCCGTTTCCGTGTTATAAACTTGGCTGTGCTTAAAACCCCCTTTGTTTTCTCCCCCTGCCTCAAAAATGATTTTTATTGTCTCTTTTCGTTGATCGAAATCGTAGGTGGCCATCGATGAAGCATACTTTGCCCCCAAGAGGCTTCGTCGATCATCGTACCCAACAAAAACCTTCTCCATTCCAATCTCTTCCCCAGGCGCTTCTATGATGCGATCGAGTGTGGATTCGGTGGAGGCCAGCGCAACCATCCCTTGAATCGCATCTAAGACTGGAGTGATGTCGGTTCTATCCTCGAACTCTGGGATTTCAATATCCGCCAGATTGAAATCGGGAACCGTTTGTCGAGCGCATTGAATGAGCGATCCAAAGAATTTTAAAACGTTGCTTAAAGTGAGATCGATGGGATTAAAACCGATGAAGTTGGTTCCCCTCTTAATGGCCTCGCTGTAGGTGTATCCGTAAGCCGAAACTTCGCACGATTCGGGTGATGTAACAAAAGAGCCGATCTGGTGCGCGAGGAGGTGGTTGGTGTTTTGGATGGGATCTCGCTCATCGTCTTTGGCAAAATTTCCGGTCACCAGCCCATCGTGGTTCCCAAACATGTAGAGGTGTGGAACCTCTAGGTTTAATCCTTCTGCCATAAAGGGTTGATCGGAGCCTTTCGTCCATTGGAATTTCTGGAGATTCTTCTCCATCCATTCATCTCGGTTCAGTGTGCATTTCCCTTCTTGAGCCTCTTTTTTAGAAAACCCGGTGCAAGGTTCAATCTCTCCTCCATGGGTAGCCGCGAGCGACCATCGGAGCTCAATCTCTTCTCCGGTGTCGATGTAATCCCCCGTGTGGGCCAGCATGTCGAAGCTTCGCCCCGTCTCCTCCATAAACCGATTCATGGTCCCGATGAGGGTGGCACAGGCATAAACAAAGGTGTCTTCTCCCGGCTCATGGGACGAAGAGACGATGTTGTCATAGGCGGTGAGACGGGCGGGAGAGAATTCGTCAATCAACTGACAATCGGTCCAATGCCCCATAAAAAAGAAAGAAAGAGGGTCCGATGTCGCTTCCTGCGTGGGAAAGGCCCCTAAGCTGTTTAACACGCGGTACGGTTCTCCTTCTCCTTTTTGTAATAACTGTTCCAGAAAAGTTTCCTTCGTCGAAGAGTTTGTGTCGATTTGGAGATTATTAGGATCCTCTTTTCCTGTAAAATCCTTTTTCAAAGCGTAGGCCGGATGAACCCAAGAGGGATTGAATTCTTGTGATCCATCACTTTTTTTAGAGACAGAAATTTGGCGATTGAGACATTCTGCTAAATCCTCTTTCTTCTTTCCGGGGCAGAGGCAGGTTGTAAGAACGGAAGTAGCACTTGGAATATCTAAATTATCGGTGGAAAGACCCGCGACGCTCGGACAATAACTTGGGGTTTGCTGTTGTATTGCTTGCAGATCCTGGATCTTTTGTCGAATAGCGTCATGTAAGTTTTCTTCCGATAAGTTTCCTTCCGATACGTAGTGAGGATTAATGACCCATCGCTGTTGGATCGTGGTTTTGAATTCATCCGCGGACTCTTGAGCAAGTGCGGCGCTTCCAAAGAACATGCTAAGAAAAATTAGATGGCTTTTTTTCATAAATTCCCTCCCCTGTAATACTGCACACTAGTAGGTTGGAGTCCTTCTCCTAAAAAGATTTTTTGATTGCAATCGGCGCTTGAAGGAAAGTGGGTGATGTCGCACACCGTAATGGAATTCTCGAGATTGTCTGTGACATACAAGGTCTTTGTGGAATCGGTGGTCCGAATGGCGGCCGATGTGGGGGCCGTCCCCGCGGGAAATGAGATTGTGCCCTCTATCTCCAATGTGGATTCTCCCAATTGAAGACTGGTGATCGAGTCATTGCCTTGATTGACGACAAACAAACGATCCCCTTCAGAATCTAAAATAAGAGCAATCGGTCCTGCCCCTTTCTCAAGGTCGATCTTTTCCAGCGGTTGTTCTTCCGAGATGGGTACGTCTACATTCCAGATGGCGATATTGTCATCCGAGTAGTTAGCTACAATTACACTTCCTCGGGAAGCGTCGTAAGCGATCGCAAAGGCGTTTCGCCCCCCGGTTTCTTGAGGCTCACCACTCTCCTTACAGCTTGTCGCAGGTTCCTCGGCTTCAGCGCTACACTGGAACACACTTATGGTTGAAGCGATTGTTCCACCACAGCCTTGGCCCTCCGCATTCGTGTTGACCACGAAGATACGATCATGCTCTTCGTCGACCGCAATTCCACTCGGGTTAACTCCAGCCGATTTACTCACCCTCCATGTGAACGTTTCATCGAGGATGGCGATCGCCCCTTCGTGATAGATCGATATAAATGTTAAACCGAGTGAAGAGTCTCGCGCTGCTCCCAAAACTCCCCCTTGTTGTTCCCCCACTTGAACCGGGGGATCGGTTATCAAGGTAAAAGGGAAGGGGGTAGCCAGATCGTAAACTTGAATCTCTTTTCCATTTTTTGGAAGTCCGGCATTATCGAGTTTCGGTTGGGTGACGATGTAGAAGTTTTCGCTCACGGTTCCTGAAACAGCCCCATTGCCCAGCGAAATATTTCCTATCAGCGCTAGAGAACCCGGGTCAGGGTTCGCAACGGTTAAAGTGCTGGATCCTCCTTCCGTCGAGCTCACAATAAGGAGCGCCTCTTCAAGAGGGGTGCTGGGAGCTGGCTGAGGTGAGAGAATATCGGCATCGGGCGCATTATTTTCCCCAGTGCCATTGGGAGCGAGTTTCTCACCGCATCCAACCAACCAGAAAAGGACCACGGAGCCGATAATGGATAAGATGAACGGAAAAACTTTGTCTTTCCCATGAATGCTCATTCGGGTTTTCCTCCTTCGCGTTGCCTCTTCCTACGGAGGAACATACAAGAATCATGCCAAAACAGGCCCAAGAGGCCATTTATTCGCATTTATCTTTAACCCCCTGTTTCTCAAAGTGAAAATTATCATGAAGGCCCAAGGTGAGGATTGAAGGATTCAGTGGCACTGTGCACGTTCTTTCACACCCTATTTCAATGAAATAGACCTAACTCATTGAATTTAATGTTGAAAATACTGTAAAGCGCCGTTGGCATCACAGGTGTGTATTAAATTTAACAGTTGGGTTCATCCACGAATCGAGAACAGGATCTCGATCTCAACAGGGCTGTTGAGCGGGAGGCTGGAGGCCCCAACGGAGATTCGCGTAGGTTGGCCATGTGCTCCGAAGATCTGGGTTAAAAGTTCTGAGGCGCCATCGGCCACTTTGGCATGGTCTTGGAAATTTTCAGGACAGGCGACGAACGCAGCCAGTCGGATCACTCGTTCAATCCGGTCGAGATTTCCAAGGGCCGATTGGGCCGCAGCCAAGGCGTTCAAAATACATAGACGAGCGGACTCTTTCCCCTGTTCAATCGAGAGGTTAGAACCAAGCTTCCCTGTGTAGAGGAGCTTTCCATTTCTGAAGGGGAGCTGTCCTGAGACCCAGCAATGATTTCCTACTAATAGAGCAGGTCGGTAGAGCCCCGCCGCTTTTGGCGGAGGGGGGAGATCTAAGCCCAGCGCTTGGAGTTTTTCTTCCACGAAGCTCATGGTGGTCCGTAAAATAACAGATAAGGGGCATGCTAGCCAAACTGTTCATAACCTTAAAAAGTAATATTTTTATGAAGTTTAACCAAATAAACATTGACATTTTGTGTTAATCTGGTATCTTTTCGAAGGCTTGCTTGGAAGAGCAGGTTTAAAAATGAAGGAAATTGATGAAATTGATTTAAAAATCCTGGGGTTTCTCCAGCAGGACGGTCGGATGCCGGTCTCAGAGATTGGGGAGAAAGTAGAGCTTTCCTCTCCATCGGTTGCTGATCGGATTCATAAGTTCGAAGAAAAGGGGATTATTCAAAAATACACCGCCATCCTAAACGCTCGTGAAATTGGGAAGGATGTGACCGCATTCATTGGAGTTTCCGTGAGCCATCCTCAAGGAATCCCCCATTTTGAGTCGGTTATCGGCAGGATCGGCGATATTTTAGAATGTCATCATGTCACGGGGGAGCACACGTTTCGTTTAAAGATTAAAACGAGGAACACCCAAACATTGGAAGAAGTGATTCGCCAAATTCGCTCCATTGAAGGGGTGACTCGAACGGAGACCGAGGTGGTTCTTTCCACCACGTTCGAGCACACCGAGGTTTTGTTAAATGATGTCGAGCAGAATAAAGAAAGGCCTCTACGATCCGTGGTACGAGCACGATAGTTGTGGCGTTAGCTTTGTTGTCGATATTCAAGGAAGAAAATCCCACGATATCGTCAAGAAAGCGCTGACCGCTTTAATCCATCTTCGTCATCGCGGCGCGTGTGGGTGCGAAAAAAATACGGGGGATGGCGCTGGGATTCTCCTCCAGATCCCTCACGATTTTTTTGCCCACGAGTGTTCCCAAGAGCGCTCGCAGCCCGGTTTTGATCTTCCAAAGCCAGGGGAGTACGGGATCGGAATGATCTTTTTTCCCCAGAATCAAGAGGAGCGTGGGAAGTGTGAAAAGATTGTAGAGGCCAAGATTCGTGAAGAGGGGACGAAGCTTTTGGGATGGCGCGATGTTCCCACCGATAACCGCCAGATTGGTCTTTCGGCTAAGACCCTTGAGCCGGTGATCCGTCAGGTGTTTATGGGACGTGGAGAGTTCAAGGGGGATCCTGCCGCCTTCGAGCGAAAGCTTTACGTTATTCGCAGAAGCATTGAAAATGCGGTTGCTGCCATAGGGCTCCAGGATCCACGCTCCTTTCATATCCCAAGTTTTTCGAGCAACACCGTCATTTACAAAGGGATGCTGATTGCGGATCAGATCGAGGGCTTTTATTCCGATCTGGTGGATCCCAAGGTGAAGAGCGCTTTAGCCCTGGTCCACTCCCGTTTCAGCACCAACACGTTTCCCACATGGGATCGCGCTCACCCCTTCCGTTACCTTTGTCACAACGGTGAGATCAACACGCTCCGTGGCAACATCAACTGGATGCATGCGCGCGAGGAGGTCTTCACGTCGGATCTTTTGGGGGAAGATATTAAAAAGATTATCCCGGTGATTCAAGAAGGTGGAAGCGATTCTGCCATGTTCGACAACGCCCTCGAGATGCTCGTGATGACCGGGCGCTCGCTGCCTCATGCGATGATGATGATGATTCCCGAGGCTTGGGAAAATCATGAGAGCATGGATGAGGATAAAAAGGCCTTCTATGAATACCATTCCTGCTTAATGGAGCCGTGGGATGGGCCAGCCTCGATCGCCTTTACCGATGGAACGCGGATCGGCGCGGTTCTGGATCGGAATGGTTTGAGACCTTCGCGTTACTACGTCACGAAAGATGGCTTAGTGGTCATGGCCTCGGAGGTGGGTGTTCTCGATATTGCGCCAGAAAATATTTTGGTCAAAGAACGACTTCACCCGGGGAGGATGCTTTTGATCGATACCGAAGAGGGGCGAATTATCGAGGATCAAGAGCTCAAATCGAGGATCGTTCGAGAAAAACCGTATCGTCAGTGGCTTCAGAAAAATCTGGTTCATATTAAAGATCTTCCGGAGCCGCCTCACATTTATGAACCGGACCACGCAACGATTCTCAAACGCCAGCAGATTTTTGGTTATACCCATGAGGATCTACGTATCTTGATGACACCGATGGCCATCCATGGCGAGGAACCGATTGGATCGATGGGGAATGACGTCCCACTTGCGGTTTTATCGAATCGGCCCCAGCCCTTTTTTAATTACTTTAAGCAACTCTTTGCTCAGGTGACTAATCCTCCTCTAGACTCCATTCGCGAAGAACTGGTGACCTCCACACACACGCGCATTGGTTCGGAGGGGGACATCCTTCATCCGACGGAGGCCAATTGTCGCAGAATCCGGTTTGATGAACCGATCCTCTCGAATGAGGAATTTGAGAGACTTCGACATGTTCAGCTCGAAGGGTTTAAAGCGGTCACGGTGCCGATGCTCTATCGTGTGGCTGAAGGGAGCCATGGGCTCGAAAAAGCGATAGAGGAGCTTTGCCAGCAAGCGAGCCAAGCGGTAGCGGAAGGGTGTAATATTCTTATTTTGTCGGATCGCGGTGTTTCTAAGGAGCTGGCCCCCATCCCCAGTTTGCTCGCTACGGCCGGTGTTCATCACTATCTGATCCGTGAAGGAACTCGAACGAAGGTCGGATTGGTGATGGAGTCGGGGGAGCCTCGCGAGGTTCATCATTTTTGTCTCCTCCTGGGCTATGGGGCAAGCGCCATCAATCCGTACCTTGCTTTTGAAACACTTGATGATCTCCTGCGGGATGGAAAGATCCCTTCGAACTTGGGGCATGAGAAGATCGTCAAAAATTATAGGAAGGCTGTGAAGAAAGGGGTCATCAAGGTCACTTCTAAAATGGGAATCTCGACGATTCAGAGTTATCGCGGCGCGCAGATCTTTGAGGCGATCGGTTTAAACCAGGAGTTTGTCGACAAATATTTTACATGGACAGCCACTCGGATTGGAGGAGTGGGGATCGATGTGATCGCCAAAGAGGTGGAGTTGCGTCATCGCCGCGCTTTTCCAGAGCAAGTGGGAGGGCTCCGTGAGATCGATTGGGGAGGCCAATATCAGTGGCGGCGCGATGGAGAATTTCATCTTTTTAATCCTGAGACCATTTTTCAACTTCAGCATGCAGCCCGTTCCAAACGATACGATCTCTTTAAGCAATATGCCGAACGGGTGGACAGCCAGAGCCGCGAGCTTTGCACGTTGCGAGGCTTATTCGAGCTCAATACCTTAGACAAACCGATTCCGCTCGAAGAGGTTGAGCCTGCTTCCAATATTGTAAAGCGATTTGCGACCGGCGCGATGTCGCTCGGGTCGATCAGCCGCGAGGCCCATGAAACGCTGGCGATCGCAATGAATCGGATCGGTGGGAGGAGTAATACGGGAGAGGGCGGGGAAGATCCCGCTCGTTATGTCCCCGATCCGAATGGCGATCGGCGAAGAAGCTCCATCAAGCAGGTGGCCTCGGCCCGATTTGGAGTGACGAGCGAGTATTTAGTGAACGCCGATGAGCTTCAGATCAAGATTGCTCAAGGAGCTAAGCCAGGAGAAGGGGGACAGCTCCCGGGACACAAGGTTGATGAATACATTGCCAAGATTCGGAATTCCACACCGGGGGTTGCTTTGATCTCGCCGCCACCTCACCACGATATTTACTCGATCGAGGATCTTGCGCAGTTGATCTTTGATCTTAAAAATGCAAACCCCGAGGCGCGAGTTTCGGTCAAGCTGGTTGCCTCCGTCGGTGTGGGGACGATTGCCGCGGGTGTGGCCAAAGCCCATTCCGATGTCATTTTGATTGCAGGGCACGATGGAGGAACCGGGGCCTCCCCCCTCACCAGCATCAAACATGCGGGGGTCCCGTGGGAATTGGGTTTGGCGGAAACGCAGCAGGTTTTAGTTGAAAACAAACTTCGAGGGCGTGTGGTGGTGCAAGCCGACGGGCAGATGAAAACTGGGCGCGATGTGGTCATTGCGGCTCTACTTGGGGCTGAGGAGTACGGTTTTTCCACCGCGGCTCTTGTGGTGGAAGGATGCATTATGATGCGGGTTTGTCATCTCAACACCTGTCCCGTAGGCATTGCCACGCAAGATCCAGAGCTTCGTAAACGGTACACCGGCAAGGCGGAACACGTGGTGAATTTTTTCTACTTTGTTGCTGAGCAGGTTCGAGAGCTGATGGCTCAACTCGGTTTCCGGACGATGAATGAGATGATTGGGCGTGTCGACAAACTCAAGATGCGTTCTGCGATCGACCACTGGAAGGCTCGCGGGCTCGATTTCTCCAAAATTTTAAGACCGCCGCAGGTGGATGAAGGCATTCCCATTCGCAAGGTGGAAGAGCAGGATCATGGGATTGACGATATCTTGGATCATCGCCTGATCGCGGCCGCTAAGCCAGCGCTTGAAAATGGTGCCCCTGTTTCACTGGAATTTCCGATCCGCAACGTCCATCGAACGACAGGAACGATGCTAGGCTATCATTTGACAAAGAAGTATGGAGGGGCAGGACTTCCCGACAACACCCTCCAGATCAAATTCACCGGGTCAGCGGGTCAGAGCTTCGGCGCCTTTCTACCTAAAGGGATTACCTTCGAGCTCGAAGGGGATGCCAACGACTATTTTGCTAAAGGGATCTCTGGCGGGAAGATCACGGTCTATCCTCCTCGGCGGGCCACATTCAAGGCGGAGGAGAACATCGTTATCGGGAATGTTGCCCTCTATGGAGCCACTTCAGGGGAAGTTTTTGTCCGTGGGCTTGCGGGCGAGAGGTTTGCGGTGCGTAACAGTGGCGCGCATGCGGTGGTAGAAGGGGTTGGAGATCATGGGTGTGAGTACATGACGGGAGGACGTGTGGTTGTATTAGGGCCGACCGGTCGGAACTTCGCCGCAGGGATGAGCGGTGGGATCGCCTACGTTTTGGATGAAAAAGGGGACTTTAAACATCGTTGCAACTTGGGGATGGTGGAGTTGGAGCGTTTGGGGGATGAGGAGGAGGTCGAGTTTGTTCGATCCCTAATCGAGAGGCATTTGCAGAAGACGGGATCGGCGTCTGCACAGAGGGTATTGGAGGTGTGGGGGAGCTTTGTTCCCAAATTTGTGAAGGTGATGCCGATCGATTACAAGCGGGTGTTGCAAGAACGAAAGCAGCAAAACTTAGCGGCGTAATTAGCATTAGGCAAATATGTTCGCCTAATCGTTTTTGGGTGATAGCTATGGGAGATCCGAAAGGGTTTTTAAAAATTGCGAGAAAGGGGCCGCCGAAACGTCCTGTGGAGGAGCGGCTCAAGGATTGGCGCGAGGTCTACCAACCGATGCCGGAGGCCGATCTTCGAGCGCAAGCCTCCCGATGCATGGATTGCGGGATCCCTTTTTGCCACATGGGTTGCCCGTTGGGCAACATCATCCCTGATTGGAATGATCTAGTCTATCGAGGCTATTGGAGAGAGGCGATCGATCGGTTGCATGCCACCAATAATTTCCCAGAGTTCACCGGGACTCTCTGCCCGGCTCCGTGCGAAGAATCGTGTGTCCTGCGAATTAATACCGATCCAGTGACGATCAAGCAGATCGAGATCCACATTATCAATAGGGCTTTTGAAGAAGGTTGGATTCAACCGGAGCCGCCCGCAAAACGGACAGGGAAAAGAGTAGCCATCGTCGGTTCAGGTCCTGCGGGACTCGCGGCGGCCGAGCAATTGAATCGCGCAGGGCACACCGTTGTTGTGTTTGAGCGGGACAATCGCATTGGGGGATTGCTTCGATATGGCATTCCCGATTTTAAATTAGAAAAATGGGTTCTCGACCGGCGTCTTAAAATTATGGAGGAGTCTGGGATTCAATTTCGAACCGGTGTGAATGTTGGAAAGAACATCTCCGCTCCAGATCTTCACAAAGAGTTTGATGCCATTATTCTTTGTGGCGGGGCCACCCAAGCTCGGGATCTTCTCATCCCTGGCCGCGAGCTCAAAGGGATTCATCCGGCGATGGATTATCTCACCCAGCAAAATCGGATCTGCGCGGGCGATAAAATTGATTCAGAGGAACGGATTACCGCAGAAGGGAAACGGGTGGTGATCATCGGAGGAGGGGATACTGGAGCGGATTGTCTAGGAACCGCTAATCGTCAAGGGGCAGCTCAAGTGGTTCAGCTGGAGATTTTGCCGCGTCCTCCGGATGTGCGAGTAGCGGATGATCCTTGGCCTTTATGGCCTAATGTTTTCCGAAGCTCCCCCGCGCATGACGAAGGGGTGGAACGAGGCTATTCCATTTCGACAAAGCGTTTTAGTGGCAACGGCTCTGTTGAAAAACTCCATACCGTTCGAGTGGAATGGATTAGCAATGGAGATGGGCGCAAAATCCTTCGGGAGATTCCAGGGACAGAATCTGAGATTGAGACCCAACTGGTTCTTCTGGCCATGGGTTTTGTCGGCCCCGAGAAAAAACCTTTACTCGAACAATTAGGTGTGGAGCTCGATCCTCGTGGCAATGTGAAAACGGATGAAAATAAGAGGACTAGCGTTCCAGGGATTTTTGCTGCAGGCGATGTGCGCCGCGGCCAATCTTTAATTGTTTGGGCCATCGCGGAAGGTCGTGAAGCGGCTTATGGCGCCGATCAATATCTCACGGGGGAAACGATGCTCCCTGTCGTCAACACCCGCCTGGTCCTCAGTAGATAGGTTTTATCCATGAATAAAGAACAAATTTTAGAGGCATTAAAAACCGTCAAATATCCGGGGATCGACCGGGACATTATTTCATTTGGTTTTGTAAAGGATGTTCTCATTCAAGGGGATTCCGTAAAAATTCTTCTTCAAATTTCTACGAAAGACCCTGCCAATGTTCGGAAGATTGAGGATGAGGTTCGAGCCACCGTTCAAAAACTTTCTGGAGTGAAGTCAGTTGAGTTGGACTCTTCTCTTTCAAAAGCGGAGCGTTCGCCAGAAAAAGGACCTGATCCTTGGGCAGGACGCGCCCCGATCCCCGGTGTGAAGAACATCATTGCGGTTGCTAGTGGAAAAGGAGGAGTTGGAAAATCGACGGTGGCAGTGAATCTTGCGGTTGCGCTTCGAGAGTTAGGCTATCGAATCGGAATCATGGACTCGGACATCTATGGTCCAAGTCTTCCGATCATGATGGGTTTGCATCAACGCCCTTTGGCTCAAGGGAACCAGATCATTCCGCTTGAGAAGGATGGGATGAAACTCATGTCGGTCGGATTTTTGCTGGATGACAAGGCTCCGGTGATTTGGCGAGGGCCGATGGTAACTCAGATGGTTCAGCAATTTTTGCGAAATGTTCGGTGGGGAGATCTCGATTTTCTTGTGATCGATCTCCCTCCGGGGACAGGGGACACACAACTCACTTTGGTCCAAACCTGCCCGTTGAGCGGCGCTATCATTGTGACGACGCCGCAAGATGTTGCTTTAGTGGATGCTCGACGGGGCCTCGAGATGTTCAATAAAGTGAATACCCGCGTTTTAGGCATCGTTGAGAACATGAGTTATTTTCATTGCCCTCATTGTGGAGGACGGACCGATATTTTTGGGAGTGGAGGAGGGGAGAGAGTCGCTGCGGAGCTCGGAATCCCTTTGCTGGGAGAGATTTCTCTTGATCCTGCGATTCGAGAGGGGGGGGATTCTGGGAACCCGATTGTTCAAGCCGATCCGGAAAGCCCACAAACAAAAGCGTTTAAAGAGCTTGCGATTCGTGTGGCGGGCTTGTTAGAATCTTCTCCGGTTTAAGCAAGTGCAAAAAATCAAAATGTCATCCCCGCGAAAGCAGGGATCCAGCCATTCATAGCACTGGATTCGCACTTTCGTGGGAATGACGTTTAATTTTAAAAATATACAATCCATTGGGATTTGGCTTTCCTTGGCTTTCCTTCTCTTTGGGGCGCTTCACACACGCGATCTTTGGGCCCCCGATGAACCTCGCTATGCCACCGTTGCGCGTGAGATGACGGAGACGGGGGAATGGCTCGTCCCTCATTTCAATGGAGATATTTATTCGGGCAAACCCCCTCTCTATTTTTGGCTCGAGGCGTTATCCGCCAAACTTTTTGGCGGTTTTTCTGAATTTACGGTTCGCCTTCCTTCAGCTCTTGCGGGGTTTGCTTGTCTCCTTTTGATTTTTTGGTTTGGAAGGGAAAATTTCTCACCCAAAGCGGGGATCCTGGCAACTTTGATCTTAGCTCTCTCTCCGGAGTTTTTGTGGAATGCGCATACCGCTCATCTCGACACGACCTTTTCCCTTTTTATCACTTTCGCGCTCATCCTTTTTTATCAAGGTTGGAGTCAAGGGAAATTGAAATCTTTCCTCTATGGCGTTTGGTTTTTCGCGGGGATCGCGGCGCTCGCCAAAGGTCCCACCAGTTTCATTTTGGTCGGTCTTGTCACTTTGAGTTTTTTGCTATGGCAGAAAGATTGGCAAGCGATTCGAAAACTGTTGTTCCCTTTGCCTGTCATCATCGGGTCTGCAATTTACTGGGGATGGGTGTTACTAGCGGGGGAACATGCCGGTTGGGACTATGTTTACAACAATGTCATTTGGCAGAACTTTGGAAGAGTCCATAACAGTTTTGATCACGCGAATCCGTGGTATACCTATTTCCTTCTATTTCCTGGGAGTTTTTTCCCGTGGATTTTTTTTCTTTTGGCGGCGTTTCACACCGCTTGGAAAGAGAAAAAGCCAAGGACCCAATTTTTAGCGGTTTGGTTTATCGCTATCTTTATCTTCTTTAGTTTCATGAGCGGTAAAAGGACTCTCTATCTTCTTCCTTTGATGCCTGCAGCGGCTCTGTGGGTGGCTCATGAATTAGAGGGAAATTATCACCGCCGTTTTATTCGCATCGCTTTTTTGTTGAGCTATGGTTTGATGATGCTTTTTGGCGTTGCTCTGCCACTCCCTTTTATGGCTCATCCCTATGGGGTCCCTCTCTTTTGCCTCTCCCTTTTTGTGGGTTTGGGATGTCTTTCCATCGGTATCCTAGGAATTCGGGCAAGTTACTCCCATCGTTTTGTAAAATCGCTCCAGGGGTTACTCCTTGCGATGGCTTTTATTGGAATTTCTGTGGGGCAAGGAGTTTACCGTTACGTGAATCCTTACAAATCGGCCCGAGAGCTTTCAGAGCAGCTTCTTGTCCATCGTCAAGAGGAGGAGCCGGTTTGTTTGTATGGAACCTACAATAACGGTTCCTTCAATTTTTACACGGGACTTTCCTTTGTTACCGTGAATAACGAGCAAGAGTTGCAAACATTTCTATCAAATTTTCCAAAAGTTCTCTGCATTGCTGAGGGAAAAAGTTGGGCTCGTTTGAATCCGCAGCTTCAGCAGGAATTTACCTCTCTTGCCTCGGATACCGTGGGTCACCGCTCCTATATCTTACTCGTCAGAAAGGTGCGTTGATGTTTGGCGGGGGGTATGTTACGTTTGTGACTCCATGAGGTGGTTACGATCTCTCACGCGGCTCCAATTTCTTTTGATCCTCTTATGCTCGGGCTGCATCTCACAAATTCGGGAAGCAAAGCCCCCGGAGGCTCCTTCGGTGGAGGCTTCCGATCTCTTTAATCGGGCGGAGAGAGCTCGTTCCTTGGGTAAATTAGAGGAAGCGGCTCTTCTCTACGATTCCTATGTTCAAGACTATCCCGATACGGCGCTTTCGGATGACGCCCTTTTCCGATCGGCTCAGGTCCATGAAGAGCTGGGGTTTTCCGATCGAGCGGTCGAGAAATATCAAAGTTGCTTGCAGAAATATCCCAAGTCAGAATGGAACGTTGAGGCCCATCTAAATTTAGGCCAGCTTTTCTCAGATCTCGACCGACATGAAGAGGCGATCGCTATTTTGAAAGAGCTTGTGGGACGATCTTTGACCCGTCGTCAACAGCTGGAGGTCTCTGCATGGATGGGGCGTGCACACGAGGAGTTGGGGCAACTCCTTTCTGCGACAAGATGGTTTGGAAAAGCCTGGGAGCTCGAGACGAATCCGGAGATTAAAAAAGAGATCGAGACTAAGGTTTCAAGCTGGATTGCGGAGCGTTTAACCTTTGAGGAGCTTCAAGGAATTATGAAATCGTTCCCGCGATCTTATCCTGGCACAGAGGCGCGGTATTACTTAGCGGTTTTGTACATGAGGGAAGGGAAGCTTTCGGATGCGACCTCTGAGCTTCAAGAGATTGTCCACTGGGAGTTTGACGAGGAAAGAAAAGCTCGAGCCCATCTTCTTCTGAATCGGTTAGATGTTCAGAAAGAGGTGGGGGTGCGTCGGATTGGAGCCCTTCTCCCTTTAACCGGGAAGTATGCCGGTTATGGAACTCAGGTGTTGCAAGGAATGGAGTTTGCTGTGGGGTTGTTTGGGATGCAGCGTTCTTCGGCTTCAGGGTTAAATGTTCTTCTCTATGACACTCAGGGGGATCCCGAAAGGGCTCGTCGAGGGGTGGAATGGTTCAGTTCCAAAGGGGTGATGGCCATTATTGGGCCCATCACGAGCGCGGAAGCAGAAACGGCGGCCTTAGCGGCACAGAAAGCAGAGATTCCACTTTTTAGCTTTGCTCAGCGCACGGGGGAGGATCTTCAATACTTTTTCCGTTTAAACCCTACCCACGCAGAGCAGGTGAAAGAACTGGTTCACTATGCCATCCAGGGAGGAGGTTTTCATCGTTTCGGTTTGCTCTATCCGGATGATCCTTATGGACATGATTGGGCCTCATTGGTTCGCCAGGAGGTGGAAGCAGGAGGGGGCGGCATCGTTGCTGCGGAGTTTTATAGCTTGTCCTCCGATTCGATCTCGGCCGCTATCCAGCGTTTGATTGGAGTTCCTGTGGGGAGTAAGCCAAAATCAAAAACAGAGGGGGGAGAGAAAAGGATCGAGATCCCTTTTGAGGCCCTTTTTATTCCCGATTACTACAAAAATGTGGCGATGGTAGCCCCGCAGCTTGCCTATCACGATGTTCGAGGAGTCCAGCTCTTGGGGACCAGCGCCTGGAATAGCCCCGATCTCCTGGAACTTGCCGGTCGGACATTGGAAGGGGCTATTTTCCCGGCCCTTTTCTTCCCTGACTCGCCGATTTCGAGCATGCGCGATTTTGAAAAACGCTTTACCGAAACTTTTTGGGAGGTTCCCGATAGCGTTGCGGCACTGGCTTATGATATTGTAACGTCTCTTGACTCTGTTTTGACGCGTAAGGAGGTTACTTCGGGGTATCAATTGAGGCAATCTCTGTTGGAGGGGAGGAGATTCCAAGGGGTTACGGGGGAGAGTTTCTTTCTTCCCAATGGGGAGATTGTCAAAGAGATGCCCCTGGTTCGTATCGAGCGAGGCAGGATGGTCCCTTTATTAGAGTGATATTTAGGAGAGTGATACAAGGAGGAGAAAAAGATATGGCTTATTCCCGCGAGCCGTGGGATTTTATGAATGAGTTCCATGAGGAGTTCAATCGTCTCTTTCGCTCTTTTGTGAAACGGACTCAGGGGTTGGGGGTGATGGGGGAGGCTTGTCTAGTGCCACGGGTGGATGTTTTTGAACAAAAGGGGAAACTGGTGGTTGAGATCGAAGTTCCAGGATTAAGGCCGGAGGAGATCAAAATCACGGCCTCTCGAGATTTCATCGTGGTGGAAGGGGAGAAGGGGAAGCGAGAGCGTTCCCCGGCAGAGGGAAAAACAAATTATCTTTGCATGGAAAGGGATTTCGGAAGATTTCGGAGAGCCATTGAGCTTCCTATTCCGGGGAACACTTCTGAGATTGTGGCGGAGCTCAAAGGCGGGGTTCTCCGATTGGTGATGCCAAAAGTAGAAGAGCGTCGCGGGACGAAGCGAACCATTAACATCGAGTATCAAGACAAGGAAGAATAAAAGGAGGCTCATTGTGGTAGACAAACCTCAGGAAAATGAAACCCTCGTTATCCCATCCGTTCTCCCTTTATTGCCGGTTCGGGACGTTGTTGTTTTTCCGTACATGATTCTTCCTCTTTTTGTGGGCCGAGAGGTCTCTATTCAGGCGGTGGATGAAGCCCTTGCCAAGGATCGCCTTATCTTTGTTGCAGCTCAGAGGGATGTGAATGAGGAGGAACCCAGCGCGGAGGGAGTTTATCGTGTAGGAACGGTTGCAACGATCATGCGGATGCTCAAGCTCGCCGATGGTCGTGTCAAAGTTTTGGTTCAGGGATTAGCTAAAGCGCGCATCCTCGAAGTGGTTCAGCAGCGCCCTTCGATGGTGGTTCGTATCGAACAGATTCCGGAGCAGGAGTCGAAAGGAGACCCGCTGGAGGTGGAGGCCTTGGTGCGCAATGTGCGAGAACAGATGAGGAAAATCGCCTCGGTAGGGAAGAATGTTTCGGCCGATCTTTTAATGGTGATGGAAAATATGAATGAGCCGGGAAGGCTGGCCGATCTCATTGCGTCGAATTTGGGATTCAGCATCGAGGAAGCTCAGAAGGTGTTGGAGATCTTAGAGCCCATTTCTCGTCTTCGGAGGGTGCACGAGCTCTTGAACAAAGAGGTCCAGGTCCTCACCATGCAGGCCCGGATCGAGTCGCAAGTTCGTGATGAGATGACCAAGGGTCAAAAAGAGCAATTCTTGAGAGAGCAGATGCGGGCGATTCGTCATGAATTGGGGGAGGCCGATGATAAGTTTCAAGAGATTCAGGAGCTCCGCGAGAAGATTCAAGCCGCAAAGATGCCTCCGGAGGTGGAAAAGGAGGCCGATAAACAGGTCAGCCGCCTAGACCAGATGCACCCCGAATCGGCAGAGGCCGCTATTGTTCGGACCTATCTAGATTGGTTGATCGAGATTCCGTGGAGCAAATCGACGGAAGACACCTTGGATCTTAAAAAGGCCAAACAAATTCTCGACGAAGATCACTTTGATTTGGAAAAGGTGAAAGAGAGGATCTTAGATTATCTTGCCGTTCATAAACTCAAAGAGAAGATGAAGGGGCCTATCCTCTGCTTTGTGGGGCCTCCGGGGGTTGGAAAAACCTCGTTGGGGCGTTCTATCGCCCGAGCCATGGGGAGAAAGTTTGTTCGGATCTCGCTCGGCGGCATTCGCGATGAAGCAGAGATCCGTGGCCACCGGCGCACTTATGTTGGGGCCATGCCGGGCCGCATTGTCCAGGGGATCAAGCAAGCGGGATCGAATAACCCGGTCTTCATGATGGACGAAGTCGACAAAATCGGCGCCGACTTTCGCGGCGACCCCTCCGCGGCCTTATTAGAGGCCTTGGATCCTGAACAGAACTTTGCGTTCAGCGATCATTATCTCAATCTCCCTTTCGATCTCTCGAACGTGATGTTTATTCTGACAGCCAATCTCCTCGATCCTATTCCAGCGGCGCTGCGGGATCGCATGGAAGTCATTCACCTCTCTGGCTACACTCCGTTGGAGAAGGTTCAGATCACGAAGCGTTGGCTCGTTCCGCGTCAACTGAAGGAGAACGGCTTGATCGAGGGGCAACTCCGCATTACCGATTCCGCGATCCATGACGCAATTTTTCTCTATACCCGTGAGGCGGGGCTTCGAAACCTAGAGCGCGAGATTGGGACGCTTTGCCGTAAAGTGGCTCGGCGTGTTGCCGAAGGGGGAACAGGGCCTTTCCTCCTTAATCGCAAGTCCTTGACGAAGTATCTCGGCGTTCCGAAGTTTCTCCCTGAAGAAGAACGAGAAGAGGGGGAGGTTGGAGTGGCCACAGGGCTTGCCTGGACTGAGTTTGGAGGAGAGGTGCTTTACATCGAGGCGACCACTGTGAAGGGGAAGGGGAATTTGACCATTACAGGATCGCTCGGAGAGGTTATGAAAGAGTCGGCTCAGGCCGCAGTCAGTTATGCTCGGTCTCGAGCTCGCAATTTGAATATCGATCCCGATTTCTTCGAGAAGAGCGACATTCACATTCATGTGCCGGCGGGAGCCATCCCAAAAGATGGTCCCTCGGCGGGTGTGGTGATGGCCACCGCTATTATTTCTGCGATCACCAAAGTTCCAGTCCGCAGCGATGTGGCCATGACTGGCGAGATTACGTTGCGGGGGAGAGTTCTTCCGATCGGAGGTTTGAAGGAGAAGAGTTTAGCTGCGTTGCGAGCCAATATTCGGATTTTGCTCGCGCCTCATCAAAATGCAAAAGATCTGGAGGACATCCCGATCTATGTTCGGAAACGGATTGACTTCCGATTGGTTAAGCATATGGATGAGATTCTCGAGGTCGCTCTCGTTCAACCTCATGAAGAAAAAGAGAGTGGGCAGGGCGCCTCTGTTCCTCCACAAAAGGCGAAGCCTGCAGCGGACCGGCCGCGTGAAAAATTATTGCAGCGGGGCGTCTAATACAAACGCAATAAATAATGAATTGGGAAGAACTTGGAGAGTTTGGTTTCATTGAACAGTGGATCCGACCCAGATCTCGACGTCGAAGGCAGGTCATCGTTGGCCCTGGAGATGATGGCGCGGTATGGAGATCTCGCAAACCCCAGGTCATTACCACCGACATACTTGTTGAGAATGTCGATTTTCGGTTAGAGTGGACCTCTCCTCGGCACCTCGGTCGAAGACTGGTCTCCGTCAACTTAAGCGATCTTGCGGCCATGGGGGCTAAGCCCTGGGGATTTCTTATCTCTTTAGCCATCCCTTTAACAAGAGTCGCTCCCGATTTTTTTGATCCTTTTCGAAAAGGGGTTTTTGAGGTTTTGGATCGTTATCAGATCGATCTTTTAGGGGGGGATATCAGTCAGAGTCCAAAGTCCTTGGTCCTCAGTGGGGTGGCTTTGGGAGAGGTCGTGTGGAAGGGGAGTCGGGGGATGCTTCGTTCGGGGGCGCGCCCTGGGGATCTGATTTTTGTCACGGGAAGATTAGGCGAGGCTGCATTGGGATTAGAATTGCAACGGCGAGGTTTGCTCAACGAAGGCCCCGGGTTTTTGTCTCGGCTTCATGATCCAGATCCTCCCATTGAGACTGGCTTGTGGCTTGCCAGAAATCGATTCACGACTTCTATGATCGATATTAGCGATGGCTTCAGCGTCGATCTTCGGCATATTCTCGAGGCGAGTCGTTGTGGAGCCGAGGTTCGTCTGGAGGCCCTTCCGCTATCGAGCCGTTATAAAAGGATCTGTCAAAAACTTTCTCTTTCTCCTTGGGATTTGGCTCTTTCCGGTGGAGAAGATTACGAACTCTTATTCACTGTTTCTCCAAAAGATCGTCGCAGAGTAGAAAACAGGAAAGGGATCACATGGATTGGTTCCGTTCTTTCAGGATCTCAAGGGTTTAAGATCCTGGATCGAGATGGGAAACCCTATTTTGTTAAGAAAGAGGGGTTTGATCACTTTCGATCCGCTTTGTGATATAATCGCAAAGGTATAAGAGGAGTTCGCCATGCTTATTCTCAGATGGGTTTTACGGACTGTTGCCGTCGTAGGTGTTATCTGGTTGTCGCAGTATCTCTTCGATTTTAAACTCAAGGGAAAATCGTTGACGATCACGTGGAATCCAAACGAGAGAGCCGTTGCCAAGATTGGAAAAGAGGTCGAAAAATCGTTGGGGGAAGCGAAAAAGGGGATGGATGCTGTTCGTAAAAATATAGAAAAGAAGGGTTTGAGTCCAATGTCTGAGGGAGCCTCTGAAGAGATCACGGAAAAGGATCAAGAGGAACTTCAAATGATCCTTGAGAATAAGTAGCAGGAGAGGAAAAAGGGGTGAAAGAATCCCAGGTTCGTATCGAATGTGAAAGTTTGGCCTCTTTTCTGGAGCGTTATGGCTCTCGGATTACCGAAACGGGGATGCCTTTGTTGGAAGCCGGAACACGATCGGTGGGGAGTTTAGTCCAATTTGAAATTATCTTGAAAGAGGATTATCCTTTAATCCGGGGAGTGGGGCAGGTCGTTCGGACCTCCGACCGCTCTGGCGTTGGGGGATCCGAGATAGAGATCAAGTTTTTGCATCTGGACAAAAGAGGGAAAGCTTTTATTAAAAAAGTTATGGCTCACAGATAGGAGGGAAAAATGGCGGGTTCAGTTCAAGCCGTGAGTGATGGTGAGTTTGAGGAAGAGGTGTTGAAATCCGAAAAACCAACACTGGTCGATTTCTGGGCCTCTTGGTGTGCTCCGTGTCGAGCGATTGCTCCTGTGGTGGAGGAGCTCGCTCAACAATATGGAGAGAAGGTTCAATTTTTAAAGCTCAATGTGGACGAGAATCAAGAAACGCCGGTTCGTTATGGTGTTCGAGGAATCCCCACCCTCATCCTTTTTAAGGGGGGACAGGTTTTTGATCAGATTGTGGGAGCGGTTCCTAAAAAAGACCTCGAAAGCCTCGTCAAAAAAGCCCTCTAGACCCTAAAATAATGATCGGCGGCGGCTCACACTCAGCATCACTCCCAACGCCGCAAACAGCGCAATCATCGAGGAGCCTCCATAACTAAATAGAGGGAGTGGAATGCCCACCACAGGAGCTATCCCCATTGTCATCGCCATGTTGATCACGATCTGCCACAGAAAAAGAGAGATAATCCCTAGGTTGAGGAAGAGGCCAAAACGGTCCCGAGCTTGCCGCGCGATTTCAAGCCCAAGGTAAGCCAGGTAAAGATACAAACCTAACAAGAACAACATTCCCAAAAAGCCCCACTCTTCCCCCCAGACGGCCACAGCAAAATCAGTGTGACACTCTGGCAGGAAATGAAGCTGACTTTGTGTCCCTTCTAAAAAACCTTTTCCGGTGAGGCCTCCCGAGCCGATGGCAATCTGCGATTGGATTGCATGATAGCCTGCCCCCAAGGGATCTCGAGCCGGATCAAGAAAATTTAAGATCCTTTCTTTTTGGTATTCTTTTAAAAGAGAATGCCAACCCACGAAAGCAGCGCCTATCCCGGAGCTGAGCAAAAACAGGAAAGCTTTCCGGTGCATCCCTCCAAAAAAGATCATCGTGACACTGGTGAGAAATACAACGAGGGCCGTCCCCAAATCGGGCTGGAGCAGAATGAAGAAGAAGGGGAGAATGATCCACAGCGCAGGTTTCCAGAGTTGATTCAGAGTCAATCCTTGGACCTGCCAGTCCCTCTCCAAATATCTTGCTAACATCATCACGGTGACGATCTTTGAGATTTCGGAGGGTTGGATGTTCATGGAGCCCAAGGTGAGCCATCGTTGCGCTCCACCCGCGCTCTTTCCAGTCCCTAGAACAATCGCTAATAAAATAAGGGTTCCAACATAAAAGAGCGGGGTGAGCCGTTCCCACCAGAACGACTGAACTCTCCAGCAAATCAAAGCAAGGACCCAACCCATGGAGGTCCATAGCACCTGCTTCCAGAAATAAATTCCTGTTTGTTCTAAGCTAGGGTTATAAGTGGAACTATAAAGATTCAACAGGCCCAGAGACGAAATCAGAATCGCCACGATTAAGAGTGACCACTCATCGGATAGAGTTCGCGGAGCGCTTTTTGTGAGAGACTCAGTGTGATGTTTCATTTTTATAGTAAGTCTGAATAATGTCGCTGACTAACGGCGCAGCGACCGAACCTCCATGTCCTCCATGCTCCACGAGCGCCACGACTGCAATTTGCGGAGCGCTGGCGGGAGCAAATCCCACAAACCATGCATGATCTTCTAAACCATGTTTATGTTCGAGCGCCACGACCTGCGCCGTCCCGGTCTTGCCAGCGATTTCCAAATCTGGAATCCTTGCTCTTCCTCCCGTTCCTCTCGGATCGTGAACGACTTCAAACAAGGCTTTTCTCAAAAACTCAATGCTTTCTTTGGAGATATTCAGATCGTGTCCTTCAGGGGAGGGGACAAAACTCGATTTTAGAATATGCGGCCGAATCGATCGACCATTATTCGCAAGCAAGGCGTAAGCTTGAAGGATTTGAAGGGGGGTCACCAGATTGTACCCCTGGCCAATGGAGACGGAGGCCGTATCTCCCGCAAACCAAGGGGCCCCGAACCGTTCTTGTTTCCACTGTGTTGTAGAAACGAGCCCTGATTTTTCTCCATCCAGATCGATCCCCGTCGGTTGCCCGAGGCCGAATCTTTTTGCGTATTCCGCCAATCGATCGATTCCAAGAGTCTCGCCCAACTTATAAAAATAGACATCGCAAGACTCGATGATGGCCCGCTCCATGTCCACCATCCCGTGTCCCCCTTCTTTCCAGCACTTGAAGACCCTTTTTCCCACAGCATGCCCGCCGGTGCAGAGAACCTGTTTTTGGGATGAGATCACCTTCTCTTCTAAACCTGCGGCGGCCAGGATAAGTTTATAGGTAGAACCGGGAGGATAAAGGCCATGGATCGCCTTGTTCCGAAGAGGATGTCCTCGGTCAGCGCTTAACTTTGCCCATTCCTCGGAGCTCATCCCGCGCGCAAACATCTCGGGATCAAAACTCGGTTCACTGGCCATTGCAAGGATCTCCCCCGTTTGCACCTCCATCGCGACGATTGTTCCCGCCTTCCCTTGGAGGAGTTCTTCGGCTCTCTTTTGGATCTGGAAATCGATCGTGAGGAGGACCGGTTCGCCCGGTTTTGCCGGAATCTCTTGCAGCTCCAGCAGAGGTTCGTTGGGAGAAAAACGCTCGCTCGGATTTGCGAGAACTGGTCTGCCCACCGCATCAACCAGAATCTGTTTTCCTCCATCGATCCCCTTTAGGATTTTCTCGTAGACTAGTTCTATCCCTGATTTTCCAATAAGGTCTCCCAATCGGTACCGATTCGGATCTTCTTGTCGGGATCCCAGGAGCTCTTTATCGCTGATTTCACTCGCATAGCCCAGAAGGTGAGGGGCAATCTTCCCGTAAGGGTAAGATCGAGTGGGTTTCCACTCGACCCAAACCCCGGCAAGGTCGCTCTTTCGACTCTCCAGTTGCGCCAACTCTTTCCAAGAGAGATCTTCCTTGAGGGTGATTGGCAAAAAACGATTTCGCTCCTTTTGGATTTTTTTCCAGATCTCGACTTCGGGGATGTTGAGAATCGAGCTCACTTTAGGGAGCGCCTCTTCAAGAATCTCCCGTTTTGGCAGAACCACCGCATAGAATTTAGGCCTATTTTCTGCTAAGACCACTCCATTCCTATCGAGGATAAGACCTCGAGGAGCATAGTGGATTAGGGTTCGAACGCTGTTGCGGGTTGAGAATTCTCGGTATTGGGCTCCTCTAAAAATCTGAAGATACCAGAAGCGAGTCATCAAGAGCAAAAAAGCGAGCGCGACGATGGCGTGAAAGAGCCTGAACCGATTTTGGTAGATCGGGCTCTCGGGATGATGAGGCTGTATTTTCTGTTTAGAGACCAAGGTTACTGCGCACGCTTTTTTCTCGACCCACTCGATCGAAAATAGGGTAGATCAAAACCCCTCCTACCCAATTAATCCCCATCTGGGGAAGAGCCAATTTTAGCACATAAGGGACGGTAGCTGAAGAGACAGAAAAGACTAAAAGGAGAGCGACAAAAAGCAAAAGGGTAGCCACGTTTACTCCAGCCAGACAGAACAGTCGGGAGAGGGGAGTCTCCAATAGGAATTGGGTCTTCAACAAATAAGTAAAAATGAATGCGAAGAGGCCCAATCCCATGTGCATTCCAAAGGGGTAGCCGCTCAGGACATCCCAAAGAGAACTCAGGAACAAACAGAGGACCAAATCGGTCCCTCTTAAGAAAGAGAATCCGAGGTAAACGCTGATCAGAAGAGGGGCATCCGGAGTCACACCCCAAGGTAACACTTTGCGGAATAGAGCCATGTTGAGTAGCGTTAGCGCAATTCCCGTTCCTAAAATGTAAAGCACCCGCCTCATTTCATTACATACTCCGTTTAAATATCATTGAGAATATCTTGTCTCGGTTAGAAAAGCTCACTGGGATGGTTTTTCTCGCTTCACTCGCAAGATTTTTGACCCGTGGGGACAGTTTGGCTTTACTAACTGTCCCCACAGGGGTCGCTCTAGCAAATACGACCCACCTGGGGACAGGTAGCTTCGCAACCTGTCCCCATGTTCGCCAAGAGGGGTACCCCAAAAATCTTGCGGCGTTCGCTCAAAAAAACATCCTAGTGAACTTTTCCAACCTCCACC
>JACQOV010000063.1 GCA_016202395.1 Deltaproteobacteria bacterium | reverse complement strand
GTTTGAGCCCCGCCATTGGCGGGGCGAGTTCAGAAATCGAGCGACCGAGCCTTAGAGGGGTCAAAAATCTTGCGAGTGGAGCGAGAAAAAACATCCCCGTGGACTTTTCCCACCGATCCATCAAAAATCTCGTGGACGTTCGCTCGGAAAAAAATATCTGATACGTTTCAATCAAGAGTGGCACGCGGTTTAAGCCACATCAACAAAGCGGGGAGAATAATCACGTCCCCAAGAAGAGCGCCTAAGACTCCCACCCCCGAGAGGAAACCAAAGTGGATAGCGGGAACAAAAGAAGAGAAAATGAGAACCCAAAACCCAGCTGCCAAAACCAGAGAGGTATAAACAATGGGAATGCCGACCCCTTCCATGGTCGCTTTCACCGCCGCATTGCAATCTTTCTTTTTTTCTAACTCGTTTCTAAATTTGTGCAGGAAATGGATGGTGTCATCGACAGCCATAGAGATCAAAACCGAGGCGATCGTGCACGTCCCGATGTTTAAGCTAATCCCCATTTTCCCCATGGTCCCTAACATGATCACCACTGGAAAGAGATTAGGAGGGATAGCAATTACAGCCAGCCGCCAGGATCGTAAGGCCAATAGGATGACGATAAAGATTAATAAAAAAGCGAGCGAGAAGCTTTGGATCTCGGTATCTAAAATCCTAGCGGTCATTTTATGTCCAAGAAAGGTGTCTCCTGTAGGTTTAATCTCCAGTTGGGGATCTATTTCCTGTTGGATATAGCTCTCCATTTGACCAAAAAGTTTCACAAACTCTTTAGAGGGCAAGACGTGGGTGCGAGCGGTCATTCGCATTCGGGTTCTATCGGAACTCAAATAACTCCTCAAACCCCGCTCACCCCCCAAACCCTCCAAGAAAAAAGCAAGCCGATCGAGAGCCCGCTTGTCTTGAGGAATAACGTAAAATTGAGAATCTCCGCCACGCAACTCCTGATTCGCCTTTCTTACAACATCGGCCACAGACAAACTTTTATCGATGGAAGGGAGGCTCTCCAGATAGCCTTGAAATTTCTCTATCTCCTGAAGCGCGGAATATTCAAGAACGTCTCTGCCATCACGATAGCGAATAGAGAACTCCAAAGGGGACCAAGAACCAAACCACTTCGATGCCAATCGCTCATTTTGAATAACCTCCGCATCCTCTCGAAAGAGCTTCAAATAATCGGTGTCCACGGTGATGCGCGTGGCCCAGAAAGCGAACAGGGCTATCACTCCCACTCCACTCATCAAAACAAAATTTCGATATTTCTCTGTCAAATCGATTAAAGAGAGAACCATTTTTTGCACGAAAGAGCCTTGTCTCTCCATTTTTGGAGAAGGGATCCATCTCCATCGGTGAAGCCCTAGAGGGAGCAACGTAAACGTAAAAAAATAAGAAACCATCACTCCAAATGCCGAATAAAATCCGAACTCATAGATAATAGTGACTGAACTTGCCATGAGTGACAAAAACCCAATTGCGGTTGTGATGCTCGCCCACAGACAGGGCTTTGCGATCTCTGAAAGAGACCTTAAAACGACCTCCTCGGAAGGACCCCCTTTTCGATACACCTGACGATAGACGCTCAATAAATGAACAGAATTCAGAACGCCATAGACAAGAAGTAAAGGGAGGATAATCTCCGTGAGCGGTGTAACGAACCTCCCCATAGAAACTACAAAACCAAATGTCCAAATCAGGCTGAGCCCAGAAACAACGAGAGGAGTCAACGAAAGCCAAGGATTTCGGAATACCGTGAGAAGAACCCCAAAGACCACAAAAAGTAAGATCGGGGTCATCACTTGATTATCTCGGATGTAGGCCTTCTGAGTCTCCACCAAGTAAAAAGGGGTTCCTCCAATAACGAGATCCACCCCCTCTCTACTTTCTTCTTCCGCTATAATGGCGCGCACCTGTTGAACCACTTGCCCGGTATATTTGAGGCTTGAGAGCTTTTCCAAAACGAGAGCGATAAAAACCGCGTTTCCATCCTTAGAGAGGAGAAGAGCCTTGGTGTAAAGCGGGTCCGACAAAACACGCTTTCGAACTCTCTCCATGTCGGAAGGCTGAAGGCTCCCTAACTCATCCCCCAAAGACCCCATCACCAAAGTCTCCTCCTGGTTATAGGCCGATCCAAAACTCGTGATGCTCAAAACTTGATCCACATAGGGGATTTCTTCAAATCTTTTTGTCATCCGATCGATCCACTGGAGGGTTTGCAAATTAAAAATATCTTCGGAGTTAAAAAAAACACAGATGAACTCTTCATTTCCGAACTCTTTGTAAAAATCCTGATAGTAGAGAAGATCGGGGTCCTCGGGTGAGAATGCAGCCACCACACCGTTATTCACCTCCAACTCGGGCAAACGCCAAGTAAAATAGAGGGTTGGCACGAGGAGGATAAAAAGAGTGAGTAAAGGATGTTTTAAAACCCATTGAGTATAGCGAATCATTTTAAGCTTCAACCTCCTCTGAAAAAGAGGAATCGGAAACGGCAACAACCTCTTTAGCCTCCACAGAAATAGGTTTCAACCAAAGCAACAATGCCGGCAAGATAACAACATCCCCCACCAAAGCCCCCAGCACCGCAACTCCCGACAGAAAGCCGAAATTCATAGCAGGGACAAAGGTTGACAAAGTTAAGATGAAAAAGCCGCCCGCTAAAACTAAAGAAGTATAAACCATAGGGGGTCCAACGACCTGGACCGTATTCAATAAAGCGGTCTCATAACATGGGCTTGCCTGCATCTCCTCCCGAAACCGATGTAAAAAATGGATGGTGTTATCAACCGCCATCCCAATGACGATGCTCGCAACCGTACAGGTCCCCACATTTAAGCTGATCCCCATTTTCCCCATCACTCCTAAAATAACGATCACAGGAAAAAGATTGGGCGGAATAGCGATTAAAGCGAGCCGCCAAGATCTAAAAGCGAACCATAAACAGATAGAGATCAACAAGAAAGCGCAGGAAAAACTCTGGATCTCTGTGAATAGGATCCGATCCAAGAGGAGCGCTCCCAACTGAATATGACCTGTGAGATGAACCTCCAAACGAGGAGAAATATGATCTTGGACCCAGGCTTGAATCTCTTGGAACAAAACAGCGTGTTGCCGCGAGGAGAGGAGATAAGAATTAGCAGTCATCCGGGCCCGCTTTGCATCTTCCCGAAGAAACATCCGAACTTCTCGATTTGCTCCAAAATTCTCGAGGATTCCCAAAAGACGCTGAACCTCTTTGGAATTTGGAGGGAGGACCGCATCCGAAGGATTTCCTCCAAAGATCTCTTGCCGCGCTTTTTTAAGAAGATCGACAATAGAGGTGCTCCGTCCAATGGAGGAGAGGCTCTCCAAATACTGTTGCAGTTTTTCAATCTCTTTCAACAAAACGGGATCTTCAAAACTCCCCTCCCCCATCACCTCTAAAGAGAATTCTAACGGAGCCCACGCTCCAAAAAGCCGCCTCCCTTCCGCCTCGCTGTGGACTACCTCCGCATCCGGTTGAAAGAGTTTCATCGGATCGGTATCGACGACGACATCTCGAATCCCATAAACACAAAGGGCCAAAAATACCCCTATCCCTATCAGGATCGACGTTCGATGAGAGATCACCCCCCGTTGAACCCCTCCTAAAAATTTTAAAACGATGCTACTCGAAGGGATCGCTGGAGAGATTCGAGAGACGGGGAAACGATCTAAGCAAAGAGGCAATACGATAAAGGTCATCAGAAAACACACCAAGACCCCATAGGCTGAATAAAGACCAAAATCTCTCACAACGGCAACAGAGCTGAGCGACAAGGAGGCAAAACCTAAAAGGGTAGTGAGGCTGGTATAAAAACAGGGCTTCCAAACCGCGCCCACGGTGGCCAAAATTGCCTGCCGTCTTTCCATCCCCTGAATACGGTTGCGATAGTCGTTTAAGAAAAAGACTGCATCAAGAACGCCATAAACAACAAGGAGAGGCAACACAAATTCCGAGATCGAAGCAAGACGCCATCCCATGGCCGCGATTCCTCCAAACGTCCAGATCCCTGTGATTCCGATGACCCAAAGAGGGAAGGCGGCATAAAGAAAACGTCGAAAAACGAAGATCAATACGAAAGCAACCATGAAAGTCATGAGGGGCGCCACCACTTTCATGTCTTGGAAAAACATCTCCTCTAGAACGGCTTGCCCAAACGGGCTCCCTCCAATCCAAAATTGGATGCCACTGGCTCCTTCTTGCGAAAGAATCTTACGCATCCCTCGAACTATTTTGACCAGACGATGCGGCTCGGAGCGTTTTTCAAGAAATAGAGCGGCCCCGGTTGCAGAATAATTTTTAGAAATCAGCCCCAATCGAGCCACAAAGGGATCGGAGAGGAGCCTTTCACGAAGAACCGGCATTCCCTCCTCTGTAAGAGTCGGAAGCTCTTCCTCAATCGATTCAATGACCAGGCTTTCTCCTTCGTTATAGATCTGCTTCACGTTTGTGAGGCTCACAACGGATTCTACGCCGTCCATCTGTTGAAAACTCTTTGTCAATCGATCGATCAGACGAAGTGTCGACAAAGAGAAAAGGTTCGGATCTTCAAAGAAGATAGAGAGATTCTCATCACTTCCAAAATCGTTCATGAAATTTCGGTAGTAATCCATCTCCGGGTCTTTAGGATCAAACATGGCATCGTTAGAAGTGTCGAGTTCTAAAGTGATTGAAGAGACTCCAAAATAGAGGGTGGGAACCATCAATAGAATAAAAGAGCGAAGGGGATGCTCTAAGAGCCCCCGAACGAGACGAACCATACAAACCTCCTCCCTAAATGAGTTCAGAAAACCATCTACGGTCTATGCACTATGCAAAAAACGTGCCAAAACGATCGAGTGGAAAGAAAATTTATAAAAACTGTTTAAAAACAATGACTTAATTAAAAATGGGCTTAAAAGAGGGGAGGAATCTTATAGGGCAAAAATCGGATTTGTAACAGAACTGATACAAATTTGTATCAAATCTGTTACAAATGGGAATCCAGACAGTGCTAAGGGACGAAACCGGGGGTGAGGAGGCCGGTGGTTTCATCCCAACCGAAACGAATATTCATGTTCTGAATGGCTTGACCAGAGGCCCCTTTCACAAGATTGTCGATTGCAGAAACAACAATGATACGATTCACCCGTGGATCGACAGCGACGCCGATATCGCAAAAATTGGTTCCACGCACGTGAGAGGTGTTGGGAAACTGTCCCGCAGGACACACTCGAACAAACGGTTCCGATGGATAAAACTTCTGATAAAGCTTGTGAACCTTCTCAAGGGAGATGGAATTTGAGAAGTGAACATAGGCTGTCGTCAGTATCCCTCGACTCATTGGGATCAGATGCGGGGTGAAACTGATTTTGAGAGGGGTCTCTGCAAGAAAACTGAGCTCTTGTTCGATCTCGGGGGTGTGCCGATGAGAAGCGACCTTGTAAGCTTTCACTCCCTCGTGCGCCTCGATAAATTGCTTATCTTCGGAAACAGACCGACCCGCTCCGGAAACCCCCGATTTGCTATCGACCACTATCGAATCCAAATCGATTCCCCCTTCTCGAAGCAAGGGGGCCAAGGCTAGGACGGCGCTCGTCGGATAACAACCGGGGTTGGCAATCAGAGAGGCCTTCTGGATCTCTTTGCGATGGAACTCCGGCAAACCATAAACCGTTTTTTTGAGAAGATGGGGGGCCTGGTGTTTCTCCCCATACCATTCGGAATAAGTCGTTTCTAACTTTAAACGAAAGTCCGCGCTGAGGTCGAT
>JACQOV010000065.1 GCA_016202395.1 Deltaproteobacteria bacterium | reverse complement strand
GTGGAGCACGCCTGGGGGAAACCCCATGACAGGACCCGCAAGTCCATCCGAGGACGCTCCTCTTCGCCAAGACGGGTACCCCAAAAATCTCGTGGACGTTCGCTCAAAAACATTCCAGACCAAAAATCATCTAACTTTTAAGGCGTCCCTTCAATAACAAAATCGTAACGTTCAATGACAGGATTAACCAAAAGCTGTCGACACATCTCCTGAACCTGTCTCTCCGCCTCACGGCGATCGTGGGTCTCCAACAAAATCTCAAACACCTTCCCTTGCCTCACCTTCGCAACCCCCTTAAAAGAGAGACTCGCTAACGATCGTTGAATCACTCCCCCTTGTGGATCCAACACCCCCTCTTTCAACATAACATAAATCTTCGCTTTCGTCATAAGCGCTCCTTTTAAAAAATCTTTAGTGTTTCGATTTTAGCAAATAGGCCCAAATAAATTCATCGAGTTCGCCATCTAAAACTGCGGCCACATTCCCCACTTCGTAATGGGTCCGGTGGTCTTTGACCAATTGATAGGGCTGCAAGATGTAAGAACGTATTTGACTCCCCCATCCAATCTCTTTCTTCTCCGCATGAAGCTTCTGCAACTCCTCATCCTTCTTCTGCTGCTCCAGTTCATACAACCGAGATCGAAGAACCTTCATCGCCAGCGCCTTGTTCTTATGTTGGGAACGCTCATTCTGACACTGAACAACCATCCCCGTGGGAAGATGGGTCAGGCGAACCGCAGAGTCGGTTTTGTTCACATGCTGTCCTCCAGCCCCTCCCGCTCGATAGGTGTCGATCCGAAGGTCCTCATCCCGAATCTCCACCTCTATCGTTTCATCAATCTCGGGAGAGACAAACAGAGAGGCAAAGGAGGTGTGCCTTCTTTTATTCGCATCAAATGGGGAGATTCGAACCAGACGATGAATCCCAACCTCAGCCCTAAAATAGCCATAGGCGTAAGGGCCTTGAACAAGAAAGGTAGCGCTCTTGATCCCTGCCTGCTCTCCTGGTTGTTGATCGAGGAGTTCCACGGCGTAATTTTTAGAGGCGGCCCAACGGAGATACATCCGGAGCAACATGTCGGCCCAATCTTGAGCCTCCGTCCCCCCGGCCCCCGCGTTGATCGAGACGATGGCATTCTTCGGATCGTTTTCTCCCCCTAAAAGTTGCTCGAGCTCGAGAGCGCGGACCTCTTTTTCTAAGGCATGGACTTTCTGCTGGAGCTCTTTTCCGAGAGACTCCTCCTCTTCTTGCTCGAATAGCGCCAGAAAATCGGCCGACTCCTGGATTTCATCCTCTAACCGTCTCCAACGCGCAATCTCGTCGATCCAACGGGTTCGCTCCTTGGCAATCTTTTGCGCCTCTTCAGAGGAATCCCAAAAATGGGGATCGGCAATCCTCTTTTCTAGCTCGCTGATGCGAGATTCTTTGCCCGCAATGTCAAAGACGCCCTCGAATCGCTTCAAAACGCTTCCGGATCTCGTTAATCTGATTTTCTATTTCTCGGTACATGGTTTTTCTTCCTTAAACTTAACAAAATAACTCCTAAAACCAAAATCATGCTCAGTCCAGCAAACAGATCTCCCCAACGAGTGTAAAAGGTTGCAACACCCAAAAGGGCAATCTCATCGGAAACGGAAGTCTCTTCATAAAGAGGGGTCTCCTTCAGCACACGCCCCGTGGGGGTTACAAACGCGGTGATTCCGGTATTGGCGGCGCGAACGAGGGCGCGCCTATTTTCGATCGCTCGGAAAGGGGCCATCGACAGATGCTGATACGGAGCGCTCGATCGACCAAACCAGGCATCATTGGTGATATTGATTAAAACGTTGGCCCCCATTTTAACGCGGCTGCGGGCCTCCTCCGGAAAGATGACCTCATAGCAGATCAAAATCCCCGCGCGCAATTTTTCCATTACCAGCAGTTGATCTTTACCCCCCGCTGAAAAATTCCCCGCTCCGGGAACCACTGGCTGCAAGAAGAAGAGGAGCGACTGCAGAGGAACATACTCCCCGAACGGAACGAGATGAATCTTATCGTAACGCCCTAAGATCTCGCCTTCGGAAGAGACCAAGAACGCGCTGTTATAATAATGGATTCTAAAATCCTCGCGCGCGCGTGAAGGGCTCCCTACAAGAAGAGGAAGGCCTAGCTCTTGAATCTCTTTGACGGTTCTCTCTCGCCACAATTCATCGCTCTCAAAGAAAAAGGGGAGAGCGGTCTCCGGCCAAACAAGAAGATCGGGTTGATTTTGCAACGCCTCACGACTCAGATTAAAATAGCGATCCAACGTCTCCTCTCGAAACTCGGGGCTCCATTTTTGATCCTGACGGATGTTGCCTTGAATTAACGCCACCTTCATTTTGGGCGCATTCGCCATCATCCCCTCTATCTTCTGAATCCGAACGTATCCCATCAAATGAAGAAAAATAAGCAACGCCAAGGTGACCCGAAGCTCTTTCTGTTTGGCAAAAACCTGAAGCCCCTTCCAATCGCGAAGGATCTGGAACAGGAGAGCGTTAACGCCCACCAAGATAAAAGAGATCCCATAAACTCCAGTCACCTCAGACATTTGTATGAGATAAAGATTCTGGTGTTGGGAGTAGCCAAAATTTTCCCAAGGGAAACCGGTTATGAAGATCGACTGGATGTATTCGAGCGCGACCCAAAGGGGCGGGGCCAAGAGCCAAGTAGGAACGGACGGAAATCGATTTAACAACCCACAGAAAACTCCCCAAAAAAGGGCAAGGTAGGCCGAGAGTAAAAACCAGGAGGCTATCCCCATGAGCGCTCCCCCATTGAATCCTAAAAAGCTCCAACTCACCTCCCCATAGCTTTGAATCGTCCCCACCAACCAATACAAAAGACCGAGATGAGCGATGCAACCAGCGAGCCACCCTCTTCGAAATGCCTCCGAGGGCCTCAACCCTTGCACCGCCCAAAGGAGCGGGATCAGAACCACCCACGCCATCCATCCCAAATTCAAGGGAGGGAATAACAAGGGCCATCCCACCGCCGTGATGAGGAGGAAGAAATAGCTCTGCATTAGAAACTCCTTAAAGCCTTGGCGGAACCTTTCACATGACGAAAAAGCCTTCTCTCCATCTTTCGCATCTTCAAGGTCTTGGCTCCCGGACGATCGTGGTCGTAGCCCAAAAGATGAAGAACGGCATGAATCATTAAATAAACGAGTCGCTCCTCTAATCGGACACCGGCCTCTTTGGCTTCTCTCTGCGCCGTTTCAATAGAGACAATGACATCTCCCAAAACGTCATCCCCGCGGAATGACGGAGGAAAAGCCATCACATTGGTTGGCTTGGAAGAGCCCAGATATTGCTGATGGTATTGTTGAATGGTTTTGTCATCCGTCAAAAGGAGGGTAAGCTCTCGATCAAGACATCCCAAGTCTTTTAAGACTCTCTTTGCCTTGTTTTGGAGACTCTTCAGATCGATCCCCTTCACTTTTCGATTCGCCCTTGGATAAAAACGGATTGTAATGGACATGGAACTTTCGGCGTACGTCTCCTTTAGCGACCGGTTCGGGATAATCGACCCTCTGATGATAAATCGCCGCCAACACCCGAATGAAACAGCGCGCGATCTCGTGAAGATCCCTCAGAGTTAGCATACACTCGTTCAATTGTCCATCGGTAAAAATGCGATTCACCGTTTTTTGGACCATCCCTTGAATTCGAACGAGGTTCGGATCCGTTAAAGTGCGGGCGGAGGCCTCCACCGAATCGGCTAGCATAATAATTCCGGCCTCGCGGGTCTGGGGCTTGGGCCCCGGGTAACGGAAAGGTTCCTCCTGGACCGGCCCCGCTTCAGGATCGGTCTGTTCTACAGCCTTGTCATAAAAATATCGAATGGGACTGGTCCCATGGTGTTGAGGAATAATATCCACAATCGCCTCGGGCAATCGATGTTCACGGGCGAGATCGATCCCCTCTTTCACATGGGACTGGATGATCAAAGCGCTCATATGAGGGCTAAGCTTATCATGAAGATTCTCTCCTCCCATCTGGTTCTCGACAAAGTAGTGGGGTTTCCGTGTTTTACCGATGTCGTGGAATAACGCTCCCACACGACAGATCAAAGGATTGGCCCCAATGGCCCGAGCCGCCTCTTCCGAGAGGCTACTCACGATTAAACTGTGGTGATAAGAGCCTGGGGTCTTCAAAATCAGCTCTCTTAAAAGAGGATGATCCATCGTGGCAAGCTCCACCAATCGAATGTCGGTCGTGTAGCGAAAAAGCCCTTCGAAGATCGGAAGAACCCCGGTAATCACCATTCCCACCAAAAGTCCTCCAGCGAAGGCAAATGGGAGTTGCCACACCAAAATCCGAGACCAACTCTCCCCTTCAATGAGCCGATAACTTAACAGAAATAAAACCTGGATGAGGCCGAGTTGCAACCCCGCTTTGACTAAACGGCTCCTCTGCGAACAATGAGTGACCCCTTGGATAATCGCGATCGACCCGATCTGAAAATAGAGATAGAAGAAAAATTGTTGGTTAAATAGAAAGCTTGCCAAAATGGAAAGGGAGATCGAAAAAATAATTGCGGTCTCGGTATTCAAACAGAGGCGGGCAATGGCAGCGGCCGCCACCAATGGGATCATGTAACGAAAGGACTCCTCCGAAATGAAAGGGAAAACAGCCGGGAGAACATCCGATAGAGAGATCCCCAGCTTGACAAGGAGCAAGAAACCGATCAAGAGCGCTGACATAAAAACGATGTCTTTGATTTCAGATTTAAATTTTTTGACGTTCCGTTGAGCCAACACAAAACTGACAGAGAAAAGAAGAAAAATGAGCAAGATCGTTGCCAACCAAGCCCCCCAATACCCTCTCTCCCCATGCAACGAGTAGAGAGCCTCCAGCTTCGTCCACTCTTTCGGACTGATCGGGACCCCTTTCGAGACCAGGATCTCCCCCTTTTGAACCTGAAAAAGGACCGGCTTCATCGATTCACGGACTGTAAGTTTTCGGATCTCCGTCTCAGACCGATTGAGAGTGAGGTTCGGTTGGATCTGGACAGGGACGGCCTCCTTCAAGGCCTTTCTCACCGAGGAGGGAAGCCCTGAAAAGATCTCCTCCACTCGTGTCACGGCCATCGATCGAGCCGCCTTCAGGCTGAGAAGCTCGTTGGAATCGATGACCGATTCTTCCTCGACGATCTCCCCCGATGGAGTGGGAAGGTAGCGAAGGGTCATGATCGGGGAGGCCTCCGATGGAACCAAGGGGATCTCCGCAATAATTCGGTGTTCCATCACCTCTTCGACTGTTCTCCCCAAGGATTGAAGAACGATCTCACGATAATTGGGCCCCAAAGATTTTTGAAGAGAGCCATCGGAGAGACCTAGCCCTTCCCAGTTCTGATGGAGCCTTTCAACAACGCCGCGGGCGGCGTTGGAGTCGAAGTCGTACACCGGAGGAACCGCATTCTCCGCTTCCACTCGCCTCGCCTCGGTTGCCTCACGATCCTCCACCAAAAAGTTCCTTGGAGAACGGATATCACGAAGAGGAACATCCCCCAGTTGATAGGGATACCATCCCAAAGGGAGCCCTGGAGTCACAATCAGAGATAGAATCGCCGCGGAAAGAAGGCCGATCCCCAAACGGTGAGTTTGAGGCTCCAATAAAACCTTGGGGAGTCTTTTTCCCATCGATTCTTTAAACTGTAAATAGATCGGTCCCCAATATTTTTGAAGTGGGTTCATAGCTGACGCCCTTTTATTTCGTAGGCCTTAATCACCTTCTGCACTAAAGGATGACGCACCACATCCCGCTCCGAAAAATAGACAAAAGCAATCCCCTCGATACCCTTAAGGATCTCGCGCGCCTCCAACAAGCCTGAGCCCTTAGGATTCGGAAGATCAATCTGGGTGATATCCCCCGTCACAACGGCTTTCGATCCAAAGCCGAGGCGCGTGAGAAACATCTTCATCTGCTCGCTCGTCGTATTTTGAGCCTCATCGAGGATCACGAAGGAATCATTCAAGGTTCTTCCTCGCATAAAAGCCAGTGGAGCCACTTCAATGACACCCTGCTCGATCAAACGGGAGGCCCGCCCGACCTCCATCATGTCGTGAAGAGCATCATAGAGAGGTCTCAAATACGGATTCACCTTTTCGTAAAGATCGCCCGGCAGAAAACCTAGTTTCTCCCCCGCTTCCACTGCAGGCCGCGCGAGGATAATCCGCTCCACTTTCCGATTCATCAGAGACAGGACCGCCATCGCCATGGCCAGATAGGTTTTTCCGGTCCCTGCGGGGCCCACTCCAAAAACGAGATCAAAATTCCGGATCGTCTCCAGATAGGTCTTTTGCGCAAGGCTCTTGGGGCCAATCTTTTTCTGTCGAGGCCCTAAAGGGATCGCCTCCGCCATCAGGTCCTTCAGTCGAACCCCCCCATTCTCTTTGGCAAATTGGGTGGCCTGCTCAATATCATGAGGATCGAGTTTATAGCCTTGCTGAGCCATCTCATAGAGATCCCCCAAAAACTCCCCTACCCTCTGTACGGATGAAGGCTCCCCTACGATCTGGACGTGGTTCCCTCGACTGTGAAGGGTCACACCAAAACCTTTCTCGATAATCTTGAGGTTCTGCTCATGCTCCCCAAACAAAATCTGGGCGAGAGGAGAATCGTCAAAGATAAGTTCTGTGATGGGGGGTTGATTCCGCTCTTCTCGTGCTGTTCTCATAAAAAAACAGCTTGAATTCTACCAAAAAGAGTGGATGGATAGCAATGAAGGGACCCTTCTCATGTAACGCGATGCGTTATTTATTTCATCGAAAATCTTATTGACTTATGTTATAACATGTTATACTCTAGCCAAGAGGGAAAACAGATGAATTTTAGCATTCATATTGACGACAATACAGTCAAAGAGCTTGTAAGACTTGTTCGGGACACGGGAAAAAGTCGAAACGCTTTGATCAACGAGGCCATCCGAAAACTCGTGGAGGCTCAAAAAAGAAAGGAGTGGCCTTCAGAGGTTCTAGAGCTATTTGGGGCCGAGAAAGACTTAGAGCCGTTTGAATCCCACCGAAACGAACTAAAGTCGGTTTCGGAGGATCCTTTTGCGTGAGATATCTCCTGGACACTTGCGTCATCAGTGATTTCATTAAGGGCTATCCTGACCTCAGGGATCGGTTTTTAAAAGTGCCTCCCGATGACGTTGCGATCTCAACCGTGACCCAGATGGAGATTCACTACGGTCTGCTCCTTCACAAGGAACAAACCAAGAAGTTGAGAAGGCCCATCCAATCCCTCTTGGAATCGCTTCATATCCTCCCATTGACTAGTGAGGATGCCGAATACGCTGCCAAGATCAGAGTAGATCTTCGAAAAAAAGGGATCCCCATTGGGCCTTATGATCTTCTCCTTGCAGGAACTGCCCTCAGTCGAGATCTTATCTTTGTAACCTCCAATGAGAAAGAATTTTCACGCGTTCAAAACTTAAAATTGGAGAATTGGAACCAAAGGAACTAGCTCATCTACGATTCGAGGATTCGAGGGACATCATACCGAACTATGCATTCGTCATTCCCGTGTAAACGGGAATCCAGGTCTTTCGATAAACTGGATTCCCACTTCCGTGGGAATGACGCTGGATCCCCGTTTGCACGGGGATGACAACTGTAAAGAGATTAATGGGACACTACACATCGAAACTGTTACAAAACGGGTTCCCGTGCTTGTTCCATCACTTGTTCCCATGAGCGGTAGGAGCTGCGGACGAAGGTGCCAGATTCGACATGGGAAAAACCGAGACGAAGGGCCTCTTCTCTCAGGGAGATAAACTCCTGAGGAGGGACGTAACGAACGACTGGGAGCTCTTCACGGCTCGGTTGGAGATATTGGCCTAAGGTGAGGATATCGCATCCCACACCTCGCAAATCACTCCAAACGGCTTGGACCTCTTCGATCTCCTCCCCCAAACCCAGCATAAGGCCTGTCTTGGTTTTGATTCGAGGGTTCAACTCTTTGATGAATCTTAAAACTTCAAGCGATCGTTCGTAGTCAGATCCTCGCCGAACGGTTCGATAAAGACGGGAAACGGTTTCGATGTTATGACCGATAATCTCCACAGGAGCTTTCGTCACCCTTCGCACAGCCTCAACATCCCCTTTAAAATCAGGAATTAAAAATTCAACGCTACACTGAGGAGCCGCCATTTTAATGGCCTCTGCGACACGAACAAAGTGGCTCGCTCCTCCGTCCGGAAGATCATCGCGATCCACCGAAGTAACGACTAAGTGTCGCATCTGCAACTCCGCAACAGCCTTGGCCAGCCGCTCCGGTTCTGTAGGATCGATGGGCTGCGGCCTCCCATGATCCACATGACAAAAAGCGCACTTGCGAGTGCAGATCGGGCCCAAGATGAGAAAAGAGGCGGAACGATGCCCCCAACACTCTCCGATGTTGGGGCAAGCGGCCTCTCGGCAAATCGTGTGGAGTCCTTGTTGTTGTAGAACCTGGCGAGTTTTTTCAAAGAGCTCCCCCCTGGGGGCCCGCACCTTCACCCATTCCGGATGCCTTGGGTGCTGCGCGCCACTCTCTTTTAATGCAAACGTCATTATTAAAGTGACATTCCTACAAACGCAAGAAATGTCTGTTAGACGAGGCGGACGACCGAGACC
>JACQOV010000061.1 GCA_016202395.1 Deltaproteobacteria bacterium | reverse complement strand
CTGTCGGGCTCCTAAAGATAACTCAACGGGAACGGAGACCAGCTTCCCAGCCTTTGCAGGCATGACATAGGTGAGGCTCATCATAGCCCCACTATACCTCCCTCTACCCCATCTTCCCATCGATACTCCCACTGTTACCGATGTATCTCAACCTCTTCAGGTATCCTAAGCTGTGGGTGGACCATTATTGACAAGTCCTTTAATAAGTGCTAATTTTAGTGCTGAAAGGAGTACATTTTATGGGGAGTTTACCTGCCCGTGAGATTAAAAACAGGGGGATTAGCGTGGTGGATGAGGCGTTAGAGGAAGGGCCTGTTCATATCATCAAAAATAATCGACACGCCTATGTGGTTCTCAGTGAGGAAGATTATCAGCAAATGATGGATGATTTGGCGGATGCGCGCATTGCCGCTTCTGAAGCCGATATTGTTGCCGGAAGGGTTAGGAAAGGGACAGCGAAAGGATTAATTAAAGAGATTTTGCGGGAAGAGGATTGATGATGTGGACTTTAGTTTGGACGGAGACCTTCCTTCGGACTTCAAGAAAGTTTCTAAAGAAACATCCCAATCTTCAAGGAGAGTTTGAGGAGGTCCTTAAGCAATTGGAAAAAGATCCGCAGGCTCACCGTTTAAGGCTTCACAAGTTATCTGGCAAGCACGCTGGTAAATATGCGGTGAGTTTAACTTATAGCTATCGAATCGTCCTCACTTTAAAAATCACTGAGAAAGAAATCTACTTGCTGGATGTCGGAAGTCACGACGAAGCGTATCGGTAGAAGAGAGTTGGGAACTAAGGTCGGATTGGAGTATCGCTTGACCGGCGTGGGTGATATTTGCGATACTGACTGCCAGATGCCATGGTTACGGATGGGTCTTTACAAACAAAGTTCGAGAATCTCCCTTCTTACCTCAATCCGCTGAATCTCGCTTACATTGAGGAACTCGAAAATCAGTACAAAAAGGATCCCAAAACTCTCGATGGGACGTGGCGCTCTTTTTTTGATGGACTCTGTCTCAACGGGATGACTCTCCAAGGGCTCATGGGGGGGCTTTCCTGGGGTGATTTAGAGTTTGAGCTCAAGGTCATGGAGCTGGTGCAAGGGATTCGGGAGCTCGGCTATCTGATTGCCGATGTCGATCCCTTGGACCGAGGGGTTAAGCAACATCCTCTTTTGGAGCTCTCTCGATTTGGTCTTCGGGAAGAGGATCTCAATCGCGAGTGTCGGGTGTCGGAGATCTTAGGTTTGGGGAAAGCCACACTACATCGTCTCACCCAACATCTGAAAGCTCACTACTGTTCCCCCGTGGCGGTGGAATACGCCCATATCGAGGAACCGGAGAGCCGCACCTGGCTTCAAGATCAGGTGGAATCGGGGGTTTTGCGCAAGCCCCTTCCAATCGAAATCAAGAAAAGGGTCTTGCAAAGGCTCTCGGAGGCGGAGGCCTTCGAGGTCTTCCTTCATAAACGGTTCGTTGGCCAGAAACGTTTTTCGGTGGAAGGGAACGATGTGATCGTCCCGATGCTCGATTATCTGGTGGAAAGGTCGAGTGAGATGGGAACGGATGAGGTCCTGATGGCCATGGCTCATCGCGGGCGGCTCAATGTGCTCGTCAATGTCTTTCATAAAGATCTCCAATCCCTGTTCGCAGAATTCATCGGTAATCTTGAGGCGGACCCGGGGGAAGGGGATGTGAAGTACCACATCGGCTTTTCCCAGGATATTCAGACCTCAAGTGGAAACAGGGTTCATCTTTCTTTAATGACGAATCCGAGCCATCTCGAGGCGGTCAATGCGGTGTTGGTGGGGATCGCCCGCTCCAAACAAAAACTAAAGGGAGATAAGCAACGGATTCGCATCTTGCCGGTGATGATTCATGGGGATGCCTCTTTCTCAGGGCAGGGGAGTATCTATGAACTCCTTAATATGTCGGAGCTCAAAGGGTATTCCGTCGGCGGGACGATTCACGTTATCTTGAACAATCGAATCGGTTATACCACAATACCGCAAGAGGCTCGCTCGACACCTCAAGCAACCGATGTGGCTAAGATGCTCGAGGTTCCCATCTTTCGGATCAATGCCGATGAACCGGAGCCGGCTTTACGTTGCATGATGTTGGCTCTCGAGTTTCGAAACCTCTTTAAGCGGGATGTCGTGATCGATTTGATCGGTTATCGTCGTCATGGACATAATGAGGCAGACGAGCCGACCTACACGCAGCCAGCGATGTACCAGGTCATCAAATCCCATCCGCGCGTTCGAACACTCTATGCCGATCGATTGATTCGAGAGGGGATCCTCGAAGAGAAGGAGGCCTCCGAGAGGTTGGAGAGGTTATCGGGCCAGCTCGATGGGGCCCTGGAAGCAGCGAAGAAGAGATCGATTTCGGTGCAGATGCCAGCCTTTCACGGTCGTTGGCAGGGATTTCATGAGCCGACGGCACAAGAGATTTTTAAGAAGGTTCCGACAGGGGTTTCATCAGAGAAATTAAAGGGGTTTGCTCGCCAGGTGTTAACAGCGCCTCCCGGTTTTCACCTCCATCCCAAGCTGGCCAAGGCTATGGGAGAGAAGAGGGAGATGATTGAAGGGAAGAGGGAAATCGATTGGTCGCTCGGCGAGACGCTCGCCTACGCCTCCTTGCTCGTGGAGGGGCATGGAGTGCGTTTAGCGGGACAGGATACGGTGCGGGGGACTTTCTCCCACCGCCACGCCACCTTTTATGATTATGAGACCGGGGTCGGCTACACCCCTCTCACTCATCTTCAAGAGGCCAAAGCCGATTTTGAGGTCGTCAACTCTTCTTTGTCCGAGTATGCCGCCTTGGGGTTTGAACTAGGACAGAGCTTTGCCGATCCGAACCAGCTCACGATCTGGGAGGCTCAGTTCGGCGATTTTGCCAATGGGGCCCAAATTATCATCGATCAATTTTTAGTCGCCTCTGCGATCAAATGGAATCGATACAGCGGTCTGGTCCTTTATCTTCCTCATGGTTATGAAGGACAGGGGGCCGAGCATTCTTCAGCAAGACTCGAGAGATTTCTTCAGGCTTGTGCTCAAAATAATATCCAGGTTTGCGATTTCACCACACCGGCTCAGCTCTTTCACGCCTTGCGTCGTCAGATGCTTCGAGAGATTCGATTGCCTCTCATCGTGATGACTCCCAAGAGTTTGCTCCGTCATCCCCGCGTTGTCTCCCCTTGGAGCGAGTTTGAGGAGGGGAGTTTTCAAGAGGCGCTGGAGGATCCGAATCCGAATCTTAGGAAAACGGCAAGGAGAGTAGTGCTTTGCAGCGGAAAGATCTATTATGAGCTGCTTGAGGCGCGTGAGAAAGCGGGGAAAGAGATCGCGCTCATTCGCCTGGAGCAGTTTTATCCATTTCCTGGAGAGAGGCTTTTGGAAATTTTGGGTTTCTACAGAAAGGCAAAGGAGTTTATCTGGTGTCAGGAGGAACCTCGGAATATGGGGGGATGGTTTTTCGTAAGGGATTATCTTCGAGGTAAATTGGGATCTCATGAACTGAAGGGGGTGTCACGCCCCTATCAAGCGAGTCCCGCAGATGGCTATGCGCATCTCCATCAGGCAGTGCAGCAGGAGATCGTTCAAAATGCGATAGGTGGAAAATGAAGCACGACGTCGTTGTTCCCAGCGCTGGGGAATCGGTCACCGAGGTTTTCATCGGCACGTGGCGCAAGAAAACAGGGGATTTTGTAAAAAAGGATGAAGTTCTGGTGGATCTCGAGACGCAGAAAGCGACTTTCGAGATCCAAGCCGAGTATAGCGGCCGGATTGAAATTCTAAAACCGGATCCTCAAACAAAGGTTAAACCCGGAGATGTAATTGCCTCGATCGACGATAGCGCCAAGGTAGAGGCCGTCCCCTCGACAAAAGTTTCAACTCCCACGCCGGCGCAATCTCCTCAAAGGCCACCCGTGGCCGCCCCAGCTCCAGAGCCGGTTCTTAGTCCTGCGGCTCGAAAGATCGTTGTCGAAAAGAGGATCGAGCCGTCCACAGTCGTTGGCACAGGAAAAGGAGGTCGAATCTTAAAGGAGGATGTTATTCGGATCTCACCTCCACCGAGCCCTGTGGAATTGCCCGTCATCGAATACCGAATGGACACGGAGCGGGGAGAGGTTCGAAAACCGGTCACTCAAATTCGTAAACAGATCGCCAAAAACCTCGTTGCGGCGCAACAGATCGCAGCCATCCTTACCACCTTTAACGAGGTCGATATGTCGGCGGTAATGGCATTCCGAAATAAATACAAAGAGAGTTTCAAACAGAGGCATGGTGTTTCGCTAGGGATGGTGGGGGTTTTTGCTATGGCGGCGGCTCGGGCCTTAAAAGAGTTTCCTGTTGTCAACTCGATGTTTGCGGGGGAAGAGATTATCTCTCGCAATTTCGTGGACCTCTCGATTGCCGTGAGCACCGAGCGAGGCTTGGTCGTTCCTGTGGTTCGCGATGTGCAATCGATGAATCTTTCCGATTTCGAGAAGAAGCTTCATGAACTGACGGAGAAAGCGCGTGGAGGGAAGCTCTCCATTCCAGAGATGACCGGGGGAACCTTCACGGTCAGCAACGGAGGGGTCTTTGGTTCGCTGCTTTCTACGCCTATCTTGAACACGCCTCAATCGGCCATCCTGGGGCTTCATAAAATCGAGGAACGTCCGGTGGTTGTGAACGGTCAGATCGTGATTCGGCCGATGATGTATCTGGCGCTCTCTTACGATCACCGGTTGATTGATGGTCGAGAGGCGGTTCTGTTTTTAGTAAAAGTTAAAGAGGGAATCGAAAATATTGATCAGATGGTGAGCGAGAAGGATTTATAGATGGAGAAGAATTTTGATTTGGTGGTGATTGGAGCGGGGCCGGCCGGCTATGTGGCGGCCATCCGCGCGGCACAGCTCGGGATGAAAGTGGCTTGTGTTGAGAAGGATAAAACCTTAGGAGGGACGTGTCTTAACGTCGGTTGCATCCCCAGCAAAGCGTTGCTCGAATCCTCGGAGATCTACGCCCGCACCGCGAAAGAACTTGGCGATCATGGAATCCAGGTCAACGGTCTTTCCCTGGACCTCCAGCGATTCATGGGCCGCAAAGATCAAGTTGTAAAACGGCTGACCGGCGGGGTCGCCATGCTCTTCAAAAAAAATAAGATCGAGCCCGTTCTGGGGGCCGCTCAGATTCACCAGGACAAGACGGTCGTTGTTGGAGACGCAAAACTTTCAGCCAAAAATATTATACTCGCCACAGGAAGCGTTTCCGCGAACCTTCCTGGTTTTGATGTCGACAATGAGCGGATTGTCGATTCAACCGGCGCGCTTTCACTCCAGCAAATTCCAAAAAAGATGATTGTCATTGGCGGAGGATACATCGGTTTGGAGATGGGATCGGTTTACTCGCGCTTGGGATCTGAGGTCCTCGTTTTGGAGGCCTTAGACCGGATCGTTCCCATGATGGATCTGGAATTGGGACAAGCCTTCCAGAAGATCCTGGAGCGGCAGGGGATTCAATTTCGTCTCTCCGCGAGTGTTAAGAAAGGGGAGGTTCATGGGGATTCTGTGGAGGTGACATTTGAGACCGAGGGGAAAGAGGGAAAGATCACCGTCGATGTTGTTTTGGTGGCGGTGGGGAGAAAACCTTACACGGGAGGATTGGGATTAAAGGAGGCCGGGATTGAAACCGATGCCAAAGGATTCATTGCGATCGATGAAAAGTTTCAGACTACACTCTCCGGTGTTTATGCCGTTGGCGATTGCGTTCGTGGGCCGATGCTTGCCCACAAGGCCTCAGAGGAGGGGATTGCGGTGGTCGAGTCCCTGGCCGGCCAAGCGGGACATGTGAATTACCAGGCGATTCCCGCCATCGTTTACACCTGGCCCGAGGTCGCCTCGGTTGGAATGACAGAGGAAGAGGCCAAGGCCAAAGGGATCGATTACAAGGCTTTTAAGTTTCCATTTCTTGCCAATGGACGGGCTTTAGCCATGGGATATCGCGATGGTTTTGTAAAACTCATTGCTGATAAAAAAACGGATCGTCTTCTCGGCGCCCACATCCTAGGGCCTCGAGCCTCCGACATGATCGCCGAGATGGTTTTGGCCATTGAGTTTTCAGCCAGCGCCGAAGATATCGCTCGCACCTGCCATGCCCATCCCACATTGTCTGAAGCCGTCAAAGAAGCGGCCCTCGGCCTCGGTTCCGGAACGATTCATATTTGAGGAGGTCTCACCATGAAGAAGTTCATCTTTGGAGTGTTGATCTTAGCGGGAATTTTGTACGTGGGGATGAGGCTTGCGGAGCGGCGGATTGATCCTCCGGATCGGTTTGCCAAAGGAGAGAAGCTCCAGGCCGAACTTACCGATAAAACCGAAGGAGAGGCTCGCCCTGCCGAATCCGCAGGATCCATTCAGGGGAGCGCGCGTCTTTCGGATGGCTCTCTTGCCTTCGGCGCAATGGTGACGGCTCACTCCAAAGGTTTTTCCGGTTTGCGGGTTTCCACGTATGCCGTCGATGGCAACTTTGTTCTCACCGGTTTGCCTTACGGAGAGTATGAGATCTCCGCCCGAAATTCTTTGGGAGAGGCTCTAGGGATTGCTGCATCGGTTCCCCCCTCGGGGTCTGCTTCCGTCGAGATCACATTCAATCAACCCAATGGCGATCCTTATCCCGCCGCCTACTATGCGGCGAACCTGCAATTTCCATCGGAGGAGATGAGGCGCGATTTCCAGTTACAGTGTCGCTATTGTCATCAGCTCGGAAGTCCGATCACGCGCCGACATCGAACCGTTGAGGAATGGAATGCGTGGATCACGAAGATGGAGGGGATGGGGGCTTTGCTTCGTTCGGAGACAAGAGAGGCGCTCCCTTCGATCCTCGAGGCTGGAATGACCGGGAAACCCAAGACAGATTGGCTTTTGCCGAGTGCTACCCCAGAGATTGCCACAACAGTTCTCCGGGAGTGGCCGATGGGTATTGCGGGGGCATACATCCACGATCTTGCGGTCTCCAAAGACGGTTGGATCTACGGTGTCGATATGAGCAATGATACCGTTCATGCTCTGCAGATAGAGACAGGAGAATCCAAGAATTGGAATATTCCGCGTCGTGGGCATCCGCGAGGAGGATACCTGCAAGCCGCCATCAATCCTGTTGGAACATTCAACGCCTACCAGGCCCCTCACAGTGTGGAAGTTGCTGAGGAGGGTCGCCTTTGGGTTACCCTTTCTTTAGGCAATGAGATTATGGCGATGAACCCCGTCAACGGAGAAACTCAGCACTGGAGCTTGCCGCGCGGAGCTTTCTATCCACACACGATTCGTGTAAAGGGGGAGGATGTCTGGTTCACTGTTGCGTTGAGCAATCATCTTGGGCATCTCGATCTTCGAACGAATGAACTTACTGTGATGCCACTGCCCACCTCCAATGGGGAGCAAGTGGCAAGCCGCCTCCTGATGGGACCTGCGCTCGGTTTGGCTTCGCTCAAGCCTTATTCCGATGCCCATCTCTATTTTGGCATTGGCCGGCTTACAGGGAACGGTTCTCGCTTTATGCCCCTTCCTTACGGAATTGCGCTGCATCCCGATGGTTCTGTTTGGTATAGCAAGGTCTACGATGATCGGATCGGCCGGTTCGATCCAGTAACAGGCGCAATCCAGGAGTGGGAGACCCCGTTCTGGGGCCCTCGCCGTTTGGAGATCGATCGAGATGGAGTGATTTGGATCCCAAGTTTTGGGAATAGTTTGTTGGCTCGGTTCGATCCGAAAGAAGAGAGATTCTCTGTCTATCCGTTGCCACTGCCTGCGGAAGGGGTGGACTCGCCCTACGCCTTGAATATCCATCCGCAAACAGGAGATATCTGGATCACCAGCACGCAGATGGATGTTCTGTATCGTTTTAATCCGAAGAGCGAATCATTCACGGTTTATCCCTTGCCCACGCGCGTTGCCTTCATGCGCGAGATCGAGTTCACTTCGGATGGGGAGATCTGCACTTGTTACTCGAACATTCCTGATCGCCACATGCCCGACCCCAAGGCCAAGATTTTTTGCCTCAAGGCTCCGTGAGGATCACAGCCCTGTCAAAGCCCGTAGTCTCTCTTCGTCATCCCCGTGAAAACGGGGATCCACGTCATCCCCGCGGAAGCGGGGACGCAATCTTATGAATGCCACTGGATTCCCACTTTCGTGGGAATGACGGAATTTCCGCTTCCGCGGGGATGACGCATGAACATTCTTGTAGAAACCTCTGACATTATTGCCGAGAAAGAGTGGTTTCAAAATCGGATCGAGCTTTCGGCATCTGGAAAGGGCGACGGCTCTTGAACTGAGCGTGTTTTTGGTTTCTCGAAACACCAAAGATTTTCCTGTGAGCCATCCCAGCATCCGAATTCCATATCGCGTATAGTTTGGTATCTATGTTTGTGTGTTTAAATAACTCGCGTATTCGTAGCTAATGGGTTCTCGGTCGCGTGTCAATTGATACCCCTTTTCTTGGTGTGACCATTCGGAAAGCCGCGCGCTTGGCGAATTCCCAAAGCGCCTGCAAACTTTTTCAATCACAGCTCTTTCTTTTTCTGTTAGAATTTCTTCATCGATCGGCATTTTGATTTTAACGAGCTCAGCCTCATAGCCCTCTGAAGTTTCTTTTTCCTCGATTTCAAGGGAACCCTCATCGGCCATAAGGCCTAAGAGGGATTGGAAATCTTTTGGGCAAGGGCCATAAGGCATTTTGAGATAGCGAGTCCCTGTTATCGATTTTCCATAGCGATCAAAATGTAAAAAATCAGAATAAAAAAGGAGCTTATTCAACTTGGTCTTTGGAACTCCCGTGCCAGGACAAATTTGAATGATGCAACAGATCACTGCCAAGTATTTTCTGAGATTAAAAGATACATTCCCAGAATAAATATCCGGTTTATGGCATTCTAACAGGCGACTCAAATGTTGAGCAGGGTTTTTGAATGATTGTAGAATGAAATCGTGAGAGTACTCTTGCAGGGCTCCATTTTCATAGCGGCTTAGAGTGGCGGGGCTCCAACCGAGCAGATTTGCAAGCTCTATCTGGGTCAGGCCCATAGTTTCTCTTATTTGTTTAATCTCTTCCGGTTGAAGCATGTTGTGTGTCTTCCGATAGGCTCGATAGGCGAGATCCAGCTCATCTACAGGATTGTTAGGATCTTCCAATTCTTCTTTGCAGTGGAGACATCTCCAGAGTGTCGCTTGGATAGGGTAGGGCTCACCCTTGACCTCAACGATCCTTTTCTCGTGGACGGGTTCTACCAATCTTTCCATTTCACAATTAGGGCAGATAAGTTTTTTGCTCATAGTGATTTAACCTCCTGCAAAAGGGAACCGAAGAGGTTTTTCTGCAGGGTGGAAACTCAAACATTTGGCTCTATATTCATGCCCCCATTTAAAAATCTTAATTTTGATGTACACTTGGCTCCCTCCCACTTGGATTCCGAACACCCAGATGTCTTTTGTGTCTCGGTCTCTGTCCGCTTCGGGACCTGACACATAGTTTTGGGCTTTAAGTCCCCGAAGTATTTTGCGTGCAAGAGACAGAGTCAATCCTAGCTGCGTTAAACCTTCAAGGTTTTTCCGCCTCGGAACAAAATCGATAAACCCAAGGGAGGCTTCCCTCCATTTCTTTAGAAACCTCTCTACCTCTCCCTTTTTCACATCCAGCTCCAGTCCTCCATTGTAATTTATCATAAGATATTTTAAATGTCAAGTAATATTATAT
>JACQOV010000003.1 GCA_016202395.1 Deltaproteobacteria bacterium | reverse complement strand
TTTTTGCTCATCCTCCTCATCTCGCTCGAAAATCCAAAATCTCGCTTTCGTCACCATTTATGAGACCAGTTCTAGCAACGTTCGTAATGAATGATGATTCATTTTTAATCTAGCCTTAAAAATAGGGGGTGTCAAGCACTTTAAAATCCTTGAATTCAACAGCATGGCTTGGTACATTTTGAAAAAACATGAAGGCTTCTCAGGTTTTAACCCAGGACACCATTGCAGCGATTGCCACCCCTTTGGGAGAGGGAGGAGTGGCGGTGATTCGTGTGAGTGGCGGGGAGGCTCCCAGGATTCTCCAAAAACTTTTTCGTCCGGGTAGAAAAGAGTGGGAATCGCATCATCTTTACGTTGGAACGATGAATGTGTCGGAAGAGGGGAGGATGTTGGATCAAGGGATGGCGGTTTGGATGAAGGCTCCACACTCATACACGGGGGAAGAGGTCGTGGAGTTTCACGTCCATGGAGGCGCTCTGTCGACACATCGGATTTTGGAGACGATCCTTTCGATGGGAGCGAGATTGGCGGAGGCAGGGGAGTTTTCTAAGCGTTCGTTTTTAAATGGGAAAATAGATTTAATTCAGGCAGAGGCCGTTTGTGATTTGGTGAGTGCAAAAACCGAGCTGTTTTTGCAAGAGGCTCAAAGGAGGTTACAAGGAGGGCTCTCGCAACATATTAATGCACTGCGTCAATCATTGATTCAGCTCTTAGCTCACGTGGAGGCAACGCTTGATTTTCCGGAGGAGGAGGGGGTTGGAGAGATTCACAGGGATCAAGCGCAGAATCAACTTAAACCTATTCAGGAAAAGTTGAAAAAATTAGTGGCTAGCTATGAAGAGGGGAGGCGAATCCGAGAGGGGATTCGAGTGGCCATTGTAGGGCGTCCAAATGTAGGAAAATCTAGTATTTTCAATAGGTTAATGAATTTCGATCGGGCGATTGTCACAGAGATTCCTGGAACAACGAGAGACACCATCGAGGAGGTTGTGAGTTTTTCCGGAATCCAATTTCATCTGGCCGATACCGCCGGAATTCGGTCGACATCGAATCGGATCGAGAAAGAGGGGATTCAGCGAGCTTGGGGGCAGCTTCGATTGTCTGATCTCGCTTTAATCATTCTGGATGGGAGTGAAAATCTCACCGATGAAGATAGGTCTCTTTTGAAGGAAGCGCCGATGCATCGCTCCATTGTGGCTATTAATAAAATCGACCTTCCTGAAAAACTTACGGCTCAAACTTTGAAACCGGTACTCAATGGGACCCCGGTTATCCCGATTTCGGCTCTGAAAGGGGAGGGGATGGAGAGGTTGCGGGGGGCTTTGGTGCAAGAGGCCTTTGAAGAGAGAAAAGAGGGGGCTCAAGGGGTGATGATTACCCTTTCTAGGCATAAAGTGGCCTTGGAGAGGGGGGTAAAGTCGTTAGAGGAGGCGGATCGAGCTTTGGAGCAGGGGCTTCCTTTGGAGATTGTGGCAGGGGAGTTGCGGGGGGCTTTGGATGCGATAGGGGAGGTGGTTGGGGTGACGACGAATGAGGAGGTTTTGAACGAGATTTTTAGAAGGTTTTGCATCGGGAAATAGCTTTTTGACTGATCGGTGCGGAAAATTCACAGGAATGTTTTTTATCGCTTCACTCGCAAGATTTTTGACCCATTTCAAGGGAGGTAGGTCTCTGAACTCGCTTAGCATTTCTCGCCTAGCCACTGTAGGCTTCGCAAAGCAGCTACGTCCCCCAGTTTCACCCTGGGGGAACGCGTTGGGCAAGGATAGGATTGGCGAATCGACACCGACTATGAGCCATCCGCTCCGCTGCTTTTCGGAGCCAACAGTGGCACGGCTCGAAATGAACCGCTCGTTCAGAGGCCTACCTCCCATAGATATGTAAAAAATCTTGCGAGTGAAGCGATAAAAAACATTCCAGTGGACTTTTCCTATCGGCCATCGGCTATGTTTCACGTTTCACAATTTGAAGGAGAGAGATGGTTTACGAAAAAGAATATGATGTGATTGTGGTGGGGGGAGGGCATGCGGGGATTGAAGCGTCCTTAGCGTCAGCGCGGATGGGGATGAAGACGCTTGTCCTGAGTGCTAATCTTGACACCGTAGGCCACATGTCTTGCAACCCTGCGATTGGTGGGCTTGCCAAGGGGCAACTGGTCAAGGAGATCGATGCCTTAGGAGGGGAGATGGGGAAGGCGATCGATGAAACAGGGATCCAGTTCCGAAGGCTCAATGCCAGTAAAGGCCCAGCAGTTCGATCCTCTCGCGCTCAGGCCGATCGGCATCTCTATCGGGCTCGACAAAAACGGGCGCTTGAAAATCAGCCCGGACTCGATCTCAAACAAACGATGGTCGACTCCCTCCTTGTGGAAAATAGAAAAATGGTGGGTGTTGTGACTAACACAGGATTCCAGTATCGAGGCAAAGCCGTAATCTTGACAACAGGGACGTTCCTCCGAGGGCTCATGCATATGGGGTTAGTTCAGGTGTCGGGGGGGAGAGCAGGGGAGGCGCCTGCTCAGGGGCTTTCCACTTGCTTGCAGCAGCTCAGTTTTCCGTTGATTCGACTCAAAACGGGGACAACGCCTCGTCTCGATGGAAGAACCATCGATTTTGCAAAGCTTGAGGCTCAATATAGTGATAATCCTCCTCGACCTTTTTCTTTCTCAACGGACAGGATTACGCAGCGTTTGGTCCCCTGTTACATTACTTATACCAATGCCGCCACTCACGAGGCCATTCGTTCTGGCCTGGACCGCTCTCCACTCTACACCGGTGTCATCGAGGGGATCGGCCCTCGTTATTGCCCTTCCATCGAAGATAAGATCGTTCGGTTTAAGGATAAAGAGCGTCATCAAATCTTTTTAGAACCCGAAGGTTACGACACCTTGGAGGTTTATCCTAACGGGTTATCCACAAGTCTTCCACAGGATGTTCAATTAAAAATGCTTCGTACAATCAATGGGTTAGAGCGTGTTGAGGTGATGCGACCTGGATATGCTGTGGAATATGATGCCGTTCCTCCGACGGAGCTCTATCCGACACTGGAAACAAAACGGGTCCAAGGCCTCTATTTTGCGGGACAGATCAATGGAACCACAGGATATGAAGAGGCCGCCGCACAGGGGATCATGGCTGGAATCAATGCAGCCCTTAAAATCCGTGGAGAGGATTCTTTGATCCTTCAACGCTCTCAGGCCTACATTGGGGTTTTGATCGATGACTTGGTGACGAAAGGAACGGAGGAGCCGTATCGGATGTTCACCTCTCGGGCCGAGTATCGTTTGCTTTTGCGCGAAGATAATGCCGATTTGCGTTTGCGTCCTTTAGGGCGCAGGATAGGCCTTGTTAACGATTCCGATTGGATCCGTTTTGAAAGAAAGGAGCAGGAGATTCAAGAAGGATTAGAGTTTTTGGAGAAGGCACGCCTCTCCTTCAGTGCGGCTAACAACGAGAGATTAAAGGCTTTGGGGAGTGCGTCCATTGAGAATACCGTGACATTAAAACAGCTACTTCGACGCCCTGAACTGGATCTGGAGGCTTTGCGCAAGCTAGCTCTTGCTGTCTCGCTCGGACCGCTCGGGTCGGAATCGGTTCAAGAGGAACTTGAAATTCAAGTAAAATATGAAGGATATCTCCTTCACCAAGAGGAACAGGTTGAACGATCTCGTAAGGCGGAGCAAACCCGCATCCCTGTTGATTTCAATTACTCTGGAATCCCTGGCCTTTCCAAAGAGGTTCAGGAGAAACTTTCCAAGTTTCGTCCGCTCTCTTTAGGTCAGGCGGCTCGAATCTCGGGGGTCACCCCCGCAGCGATCTCGATTTTACAGGTTGTTCTTCATCAAAGGGCACATGTCTAAGCCCATGTCTAAGATGGATAAAGAACAGTTTTCAGTCTGGCTCTTAGAAGGGGCACAGCAACTGGGTTTGAGTTTGAATCCTCAGCAGATAGACCCCTTTTGGACCTACATGGCAGAGATGCAGCGATGGAATGAGAAGATGGCTCTGACATCGATTACGGACGAAAAAGAGTTTATCGTGAAACATCTTCTCGATTCGATCGCTTTGATCCGCTGGTTTCCATCTCATACTTCTGTAGCCGATGTCGGTTCCGGCGCCGGCCTTCCGGGCATCGCTTTAAAGATTATGGAACCCTCACTTCGGCTCTATCTCATCGAGTCTCAAAAGAAGAAGTCCAATTTTTTGCGTCATATAGTGCGTCAATTAGAGTTGGACAATACAGTCGTTTTAAATAATCGTTTAGAGGACTTAGAGATCCAGTCCCAATTTCATAAAACGTTAGACCGCGTCACAGCTCGCGCGTTGGGCCCTCTCAATCAATGGATACCATTGGCTCTTCCATTGCTAAGAGAAAAGGGGAGAATTGTTTGGATTCTGGGCCGTTCTTGGCAACAAGAGGTCGATTCTCAACGGGGAAATTTCCCTAAATGGGGGATTGAAATAGAGGACTTGCAATCGTTCTCTCTCCCCTGGAAAATGGGAGAAAGAGGAGTGGCTCTCTTAAAGTTGTTGTAGACCGGTGGCACAAATTGATCTACAATGAAGGGGAAAACGAGCATGGCCACTGTTTATTCCATCGTCAATCAAAAAGGGGGGGTTGGGAAAACCACCACCGCAGTGAATTTGGCTTCGGCCACGGCCATGGCGGGACGGTCAACCCTTCTTATTGATAGCGACCCTCAAGCCAACGCCACCAGTGGCCTCGGCCTTCGATCTCAAGAGCATAAAACCCTCTACCCTATTTTGTTGGGGATCGAACCGGTGGAGTCGGCGATTCTCAAAACGGAGGTTCCGGGATTGGATCTTCTCCCTTCCGATCATCATCTGATCGGAACGGAGGTGGAGTTAGTTTCATTTAAAGGGCGCGAGGCGCGGCTCAAACAGGCGATCGATCGACTCCGCGCAAAGTACGATTTCATTTTTGTGGATTGCCCTCCCTCTCTGGGATTGCTCACCATTAATGCCTTAACCGCGGCCGATGCCCTCATCATTCCCATTCAGTGCGAGTACTATGCTTTGGAGGGATTGGGAAATCTCCTTCGCACGATTGAACAAGTCGACCAGGCTTTTAACAAAAAATTAAAAATCGAAGGGATTTTGTTGACGATGTACGACGGGCGCAATAACATCTCTCATCAGGTGGCTCAAGAAGTGGAGAAACATTTTGCTAGTCAGGTTTTCAAAACCATTATCCCGCGCAATGTCCGATTGAGCGAGGCCCCCAGCTTTGGAAAGCCGATCCACCTCTATGATCCGACCTCGCGGGGGGCCATCAGCTATCAAGAATTGGCTCGGGAACTTCTCTCTCGTAGCGCGATAGGGGGAACGGCATGAATCAGCGCGCTGTTTTAGGGCGAGGTCTCTCCGCTTTAATTCCAACCCCTTCTGCGGAGCCACCCCGGGTCGGCATTCTCACTTGCTCAGTTCGTGCGATTGATCCGAGCCCCTTTCAAGCGCGGCAATCGATAGATGAAGAGAAGATCGCCAGCCTTGCTGAGTCGGTTCGTGAACGAGGGGTGCTTCAGCCCCTGATCGTTCGGAAGGTGGGGGAACGTTTCCAACTGATTGCAGGGGAGCGACGTTGGCGCGCTGCCCAAAAAGCGGGGCTCACAGAAGTTCCCATCCTTATTAAAGATTGGGGAGATAGCGACGCGATGGCGGTGGGGCTTGTGGAGAACCTGCAGCGTGAAGATTTAAATCCGCTTGAAGAGGCTCTCGCCTATCAAGCCTTGATTGAAGAGCACCAATGGACACACGATCGCCTCTCTCAAGAGGTTGGACGAGATCGCACAACCATTACCAATAGTTTGCGACTCCTTAAACTTCCAATAGAGATCCAGAGAATGTTGGTCGAGGGGAGGTTGAGCGAGGGGCATGCGCGTCCCCTCTTGGCTCTTGAAGACAAAAAGGGTATGATCGCCCTGGCGGAGCGGACGATTCGTGAAGGGCTTTCGGTTCGTCAGGTGGAGGCGTTAGTTCGGGAGAAGATAGGGCCGAAAGGGGGGAGAGAAAAGATCGCATCGGTGAAAAAAGATCCCTACGTTCGGCAATTAGAGGAGGGGTGGACGCGGGCCTTAGGCACGAAAGTGGCCATTCTGCCGCGAGGCCAAGGGGGGGTTGTTCAAATTAGTTATTACTCCAATGCAGATCTTGAGAGGCTTGGATCGAAGTTGTTAGGAAAATGAATCAACTTAATTTAGGGAAAGGAGAAACTCATGTTTGAAGCGAAAAAGAAGGAAGAGACAGCTCAGGAAATGCCGGTGGCGGCCTCTATTCCTCCCAGACCTGTGGCGTCTACCGATACCATGAATGCCATCTTGGGAAAAGGAAGTGAATTTGAAGGAAAGCTCACCTTTGAAGGGACGGTTCGGATCGACGGTCGATTTAAAGGGCAGGTCTTCTCAAAAGGGAAACTGATCATCGGAGCTGATGCGCAGATGAAGGCCGAGGTGGACGCGGGGGAGGTCGTTATCAGTGGTGAGGTGGAAGGAAATCTTTCCGCGAGCAAACGGTTGGAACTTCGCAATCCTGGCAGACTCCGTGGCAACATCTCCAGCCCTCGGCTTATGATCGAGGAGGGGGTCTTTTTCGAAGGGAGCTGTAAGATGGGGGGAGAGGCAACAAAAACGGCAACGGCGATTCGAAGCGAGGTCTCCCAGCCCGTATCTTCATCCGCTCCTCGTCCTTCGGCCATGGCCGCCCAGCCTCGGTAAGGCGGCCTCTCCATTGTAGACGTCCAGCTGGGGGACGGTTTTTTACCCGAACCTTACTTAAAACTGCCCCCGTTTTCGGCCCATGCCATTCAACCTTATTGCCCAGAAGGTTGACAAGGGTTAACGCGGTGTGTTAACTAAGACATTTAACAATCCTATTAAGGGGTTATGTTAGAGCTCAATTGGACAATTTTTGTTCAGATGGTTTGGCTGATTTTAGCTTGGATCTTCCTCTCTCGCCTTCTTTTTAAGCCGATGCTCCATCTGATGGAGCTCCGTCAGAGTAAAACGGTGGGGCTTTCCAAGGAGGCCTCCAAACTTCGCGAAGAAGCGGGCCTCGTTTTATCCCAAGTCGAAGAAAAATTGCGCCGAGTGCGACAGGAGGCCTCGGAGATCTATCAATCCGCTCGAGAGAAAAGCCTTGCGGAGGCGAAAACGACGGTCGAGGAGGCGCGTCAAGAGATCGAAAAAATGCAAGCGATCGCGACGCAAAAGATGGAGGCCGAGATGCGGGAGCTTCGTCAGGAGATGAGCGTTCGCGCTCAGGAGATCGCTCCATTCGTGGTTTCAAAGATATTGAGCGCGTAAATGAAAGTTTTTTTAAAAACGCTAGCGATATTATTCCTTATCCCCGCCTTGTTGTGGGCGGCTGCTGCGGAGCATGCCGAGGGGCTTTTTACTTGGAGATTCCTTTTTGCGTGGCTCAATTTTTTGCTCTTGGCTTTTGCCCTTTGGAAATGGATGGGGCCTCGTCTTCGCGAGTTTTTAGTGGAACGCCGGCAATCGGTTCAAGAAGCGATTCGAGGGGCGGAGGTCGAGATTCAAGAAGCGCGTTTGAAACTTGAAGAGGCTCGCCAGAGATGGAGTCGTCTGGATCAAGAGGTTGAAAATATTCGAGATCAGGTCTTGAAACAGGCAACCCTTGAAAGGGATCAACTTCTTTCCCAGACAAAAGATTTAACGCGTCAGATGGTGGTGGAGGCCGAAGAACTCATGGAAGTAGAACGCAGGCAACGGACCCATCGGGTCCGACGCGAATGGGTAGAGGCCGTCCTTCAGTTGGCGGAACAGAGAATCCATACCGAGATGAAGCCGGAGATTGAGAATCGCTGGTTAGACCAGTCGGTGAGACATTTAAAGACGGCGGAGATTCATTGACGTGAAGGAAGTCACGCTAGCAAGGCGTTACGCGCGAGCCTTAGTCGACCTGGGGAGGGAAGGGGCGCGTCTCTTAAAGATTGAGAACGATCTCGTTCAGCTCGCTCGAACATTTCAAGGGAATCGGGAACTCCGAATCGCTTTGGAAAATCCGGCGTTTTCCAAGCCGGTTCGAGAGGGGCTCCTCCAGAAATTGTCACAAACTTTAGGTTGGAGTTCGGATCTCGAAAAGTTTTTGATTCTACTCGTTCGGGAAGAGCGGATTGCGCTCTTGCCGAGAATCGCTGTGGCATTCTCAGAATGGGTCGATCAAGCGTTGGGGCGATTGCGCGCCGAGATTGTATCGGCCCAGCCTTTGGATCGATCGGCGGAAGAAAAATTACGGAAGGCTTTGTTAGAAGTTTTTGGCCGTAAAGAGGCCTTGCTTCAAATTCAAGTCGACCCGAGTTTGCTAGCCGGTTTTCGCGCCAAAGTGGGAGGAAGATTTTTCGAGGGAAGCGCTCGAGGTCAGCTAGAGCAGCTGAAGGTGGTGTTGAGTGTCTAAATGCGAGTCACTACGGAGGTTAGCATGACGCAGATGAATCCATCGGAAGTAAGCAAAATTATTCGAGAAAGGATTGAGGGGTTCGAGAAGAAGGTCGAGTTGACCGAGGTGGGCACCGTCCTCTCGGTGGGGGACGGAATCGCTCAGATCTATGGCCTCGAGAAGGCGATGGCCGGGGAGCTTGTCTCTTTTGGGCACGATGTTTATGGATTAATTCTCAATCTTGGAGAGAATAGTGTTGCGGTGGCGATCATGGGGGAGGACGTCCATATCCATGAAGGGGATACGGTTCATAGGACAGGGCGGATTATGGAGGTTCCTGTTGGGAAAGAGGTGGTAGGACGTGTTGTGAACGCCTTAGGGGAGCCGATCGATGGAAAAGGAGACCTCAAAACAAGCCTCCGAAAACGGGTGGAACTGAAGGCTCCAGGAATTGTGGCGCGTCAACCGGTGAAAGAGCCTCTTCAAACCGGCATCAAATCGATCGATTCGATGATCCCGATCGGTCGAGGACAGAGGGAGCTGATCATCGGCGATCGTCAGACCGGGAAAACGGCGCTCATTATTGACACCATCATTAATCAAAAAGGGGCCGACATGCATTGCATCTATGTGGCCATCGGCCAGAAACGATCGACCGTGGCCCAAGTGGTGGATCGGCTCAAGAAATACGGCGCTATGGATTACACCACCGTTGTCGCTGCCACAGCGAGCGAGCCAGCCCCACTCCAATTTATCGCCCCCTTTGCCGGTTGTGCGATGGGAGAGTACTTTCGGGATAACGGCATGCACGCAGTCATTTTCTACGATGATCTCTCCAAGCACGCTGTCGCTTATCGGCAGCTTTCGTTGCTCGTTCGTCGTCCTCCTGGGCGCGAGGCCTTCCCTGGCGACGTTTTCTATCTCCACTCTCGGTTGCTCGAACGTGCTGCGAAGATGAGCAGCGCTCAAGGGGGAGGATCTCTCACCGCCATTCCCGTGATTGAAACACAAGCGGGGGACGTTTCCGCCTACATTCCGACGAACGTAATCTCGATTACCGATGGGCAGATTTATCTCGAGGCCGACCTCTTCTATTCCGGCATTCGGCCAGCGGTAAACGTCGGGCTCTCCGTTTCGCGTGTTGGCGGAAACGCCCAGATCAAGGCGATGAAGCAGGTGGCGGGACGTCTTCGTTTGGAGCTGGCTCAGTATCGCGAGATTGCGGCCTTTGCCCAATTTGGCTCCGACCTGGATAAGGCCACGCAACGACAACTCGCCCGTGGGGCTCGGCTGACCGAGGTTTTGAAACAAGGACAATATCAGCCGTTGTCGGTGGAACGGCAGATCCTCATTATTTATGTTGCGACCAACGGCTATCTCGATGAATTGCCGATGGATCAGATCCGCAGTTACGAGGAGAAACTTTACGGTTATGTTGGAGCAGAACATCCGAAAATTTTAGAGGATATTCGAACCAAGAAAGCGCTCGACGACGATTTACGGAAGAACATCGATACGGCATTGAATCAATTTAAAAAAGTTTTCCAAAGTTAATTATGGCAACACTGCGCGACATACGAAAACGGATCCGATCCGTCAACAACACCCAGAAGATCACCAAAGCCATGAAGATGGTGGCTGCGGCCAAACTCCGTCGCGCAAGCCAGGCGGTTGAGCAGGCTCGCCCTTATCTTCGAGAGCTTGAGGGGATCGTCCATCGCGTTCTCCCTTTTGTGGAGGAGGCCCCTTGGCCTTGGCTTCGGGATGGAGAGGCGTCGAGGGCGGTTGTTATTTTGGTCACCGCCGATCGGGGGTTATGTGGAGCCTTTAACGGAAATCTATTTCGAAAAGCGATGATTTGGAGGGCTGAGAACGAAGGGCGTTATGAGAAAATAGAGTTTCTGGCCGTGGGACGAAAGGGGATCGATTTCTTGAAAAGGCGGGATCTCTCTCTTCTAGGACAATATCCCGGGTTGCTGGCCTCTCCGAGTCGGGAGTGGGCCAAAGAGGTTTTGGACCGATTGTTGGAGCTTTATCAAGGAGGGGAAGCGCCACATGTCTATCTCCTCTACAACGAATTCGTTTCGGCCATCACACAACGTCTTCAGATGAAGCGCTTTTTGCCTCTTTTGGAATCCTCTGCGAGGACAACTGTGGTAGGGGTCGATTATCTTTATGAGCCTGATCGACGAGCGGTGGTTCAACAACTCCTCCATGAATATCTCGAGGCGCAACTTCATCTCGTTTGGTTGGAATCGGCCGCCAGTGAACATGGAGCCCGAATGACAGCGATGGACTCGGCCACGCGCAACTCTGGAGAAATGATTTCGCGATTGACATTGCAGATGAATCGAGCCCGTCAGGCGGCTATTACAAGGGAGTTGATGGATATTGTGAATGGAGCGGAGGCGCTTCGGTAACACGGAGGAGAAAGATGGAACAAGGAAAAATAACACAGGTGATTGGACCGGTGATCGATGCGGAGTTTCCGCCAGGAAAACTCCCCTCGCTCTACAACGCGTTAAAGATTACGAACCCTGCCATCAACGATCAACCTTGGAATCTCGTTGTGGAGGTGGCTCAACACATCGGTGAGAACAGCGTCCGTTGCATTGCGATGGACTCCACAGAAGGTTTGGTTCGGGGGATCTCCGTAGTCGATACCGGGGAGCCGATCTCGATTCCGGTAGGGCGAGAGATCTTAGGGCGGATCTTGAATGTCATCGGAGAGCCAGTCGATGAGCAAAAAGCGATCGCCACGAAGAAAAGGTATCCGATTCACCGCCCAGCCCCTTCGTTTCTGGATCAAAGCACCACGGTTGAGATGTTAGAGACCGGAATCAAAGTGATTGACCTTCTTGCCCCTTATGCCCGCGGCGGAAAAGTGGGACTTTTCGGAGGAGCCGGAGTAGGAAAAACCGTCATTATTATGGAGCTCATCCACAACATCGCCACAGAACATGGTGGATTTTCGGTATTTGGGGGGGTTGGAGAGCGAACCCGTGAAGGGAATGATCTCTGGTTGGAGATGAAAGAGTCGGGGGTTATCGACAAAACGGCTCTTGTCTACGGTCAGATGAATGAGCCCCCAGGGGCGAGGGCTCGAGTGGGACTGACCGCTCTGACCGCTGCCGAGTACTTCCGGGATGAAGAGGGACAAGACGTTCTCCTTTTCATCGACAATATCTTTCGATTCACCCAGGCGAACTCGGAGGTGTCGGCCCTACTCGGTCGCATCCCCTCCGCCGTCGGTTATCAGCCCACCCTTTCAACCGACCTTGGAGAATTGCAAGAACGAATCACATCCACAAAAAAAGGCTCCATCACCTCGGTTCAAGCGATTTACGTTCCGGCCGATGACTTGACCGATCCTGCTCCAGCAACGACCTTTGCTCACCTGGATGCCACCACCGTTCTCTCGCGCCAAATCGCGGAGCTTGGAATCTATCCCGCTGTGGATCCCCTCGATTCGACCTCCCGAATTTTGGATCCTGCGGTTTTGGGGGAAGAACACTACGTCATCGCTCGAAAAGTGCAACAGGTTTTGCAACGGTACAAAGATCTTCAAGACATCATCGCGATTTTGGGCATGGAAGAGCTTTCGGAAGAGGATAAGCTCACTGTCTCCAGAGCCCGCAAGATCCAGCGTTTTCTGTCACAGCCGTTCTTTGTGGCGGAGCAGTTTACAGGGACTCCTGGGCGTTATGTGAAACGAGAAGATACGGTTCGAGGATTCAAGGAACTGGTTGAAGGGAAATACGATGATCTTCCAGAGCAGGCATTTTACATGGTGGGGACGATTGAGGAGGCCATCGAGAAAGCGAAACAACTGGCCGCATAAGGCGAACGCAATAAATGCCGCTATACTTCGTTCGTTTGCGAGGGTAATAAAATGGCTGGAAAATTTTTACTGAAAATAGTTTCGCCGCAAGGCGTTCAGGTGAACGAAGAGGTGGAATCGGTTACCGCTCCAGGCGCCTTAGGAGAATTTGGTGTTCTGGTGGGGCATACCCCTTTTCTCACCACCCTTCGCGCTGGAGTTGTGAGTTATACGGTGGGCGCTGAAAAGAAAAGCATCCGGGTTCCAGGTGGAATCGCAGAAGTGCGAGCCCGTGAAGCGATTTTATTGATTACGCAGAGCGTCAAAATGGTTTTTTGACAGGGTCGTCTACGACATGGTAAATTAGGGTGTTCCTGCCAGAGTGTCGGGGACCCTAGAATGCCCTTTAATTCAAATCTCCATGGCAAGAGGTCTGAAGGGGAGGTAATCGACCCATCCCGTTGGTGGGGCGTTCAACTTCGCTATCTCACTCTTATTCCCCTGTTTATCATCACGCTTGTTTTAGATCAATTGGGTGTGATTGCAATTCCATCCGTTCTCTATTTCCTCTTTACGGCCGCCGTTGGTTTTGCCTTTTTTTTGCACGGCGCTTGTTACATAGGTTGGTGGCCTCAAAAATTAACCTTAGTTGCGATTACCCTAGACTCTTTGATGATCGCACTGGCTTGCGCTCTAACCGGAGGGGCTCGCTCTCCTTTCCTTCTCGTCTTTGTTGTTCAAGCTTTAGGAATCTCTCTGATGGATAATACCCTCCATGCCAGTTATGCCTCCGTTCTCGCTATTTTCGTTTTTTTAGTTCTTCATTATGGCGCGCCAATTTTGGAGTTTGCGATGATGTCTTATATTACCGCTTTGCTCCTGGTGGTGATAGCGATCGGAACGCTCTTTAAGAATAGGATTCTCAATCGCGAAAAGGCTCTCCGCCAAAGAGGGGACGAGCTCCAAGAGGCTTATCATCAACTCAAAGCTAGTTACGAGCGACTCGCGGAGGCCTCTGCGAGCCTGGCCAACTCGGAGAAGGTTTTGGAACAAACAGAGAAACTCAGTTCCTTGGGGCGAATGGCTGCGGGTGTGGCTCATGAACTGAACAACCCCCTGACGATGATTTCCAATTACGTTCAAATGTCCATCCTTCAGGGAGAACAGGGGGGGGTTAGCCCCGAGTGGATGGATCGGTTAAAAAAGATATTGATGGGGGTGGATCGGATCACCGATCTTTCGCGCAGTCTGACCTCCTTTGCCCGTTCTTCACCGGTGGGAAAATCTCAAATCGATTTAAATCAGGTTTTAAAGGAGGCTCTCTCTTTTACCGAATTTGAAATTCGCCGGTCCGGGATCACCCTTCGAACCGATCTGAGTCCCCACTTGCCCAGGATTTATGGGACGAAAGGGGCTTTGTCTCAAGTGGCGGTGAATCTGTTCATCAACGCCAAGGACGCGATGTCTACCAAGAAAAATGGAGAAATTTCCATTCGTAGCTTTCAAACAGAAAATGGCGAGGCTGTTTTTCAGGTGAAAGATTCTGGGTGTGGAGTTCCGCGAGAGATCCTTTCCAAAATCTTTGATCCGTTTTTTACAACGAAGGAGGAGGGGAAAGGAACCGGCCTGGGACTTGCGATTGCGATGAAAATTGTGACTGAACATGGAGGGCGAATTCAAGTGGAGAGCGAGCCCGGGGAGTGGACTCAATTTACAGTTTATCTCCCTCCCTCTCCCATCGAGTTGAAAAAGGAGGAGGCGTGACGGCATTTTGGAACAAGAGAGTAGAGAAACTTCGACCTCCTGCTTCTGGGGGGAAGGTTTTAGTGGTCGATGACGAGGCCTCGATCCGGGAAGTGGTGGCAGAGTTTCTTCAGGGGTCTGGGTTTGAGGTGAGCGGCGTTTCCAACGGTGTGGAAGCTCTCGAAAAACTGAAATCCGATCGATTCGATGTGGCTTTGATCGATCTGGAGATGCCTCACATGAGAGGGACGGAACTTCTTGAGAAGATCCATGAGTTCAACGGGGATTTAGTTTCCATTATGATGACCGGTTTTGGGACGGTGGAAACAGCCATTGAGGCCATGAAGAATGGCGCCTTCGATTATGTTCTGAAGCCATTCAAGCTGGAAGAGCTGGAGGTGACGATCCGGCGAGGTCTTTCGATCCGAAATCTGGAACGAGAAAATATCCATCTCAAGAGGACCCTTTCTTTTTATAAAATCAGTGAAGCCTCCGGTTCCGATGTTAGTTTAGAAACTTTACTTCAGATGATTCTAGAGGCCATGCAGGAAGAGGTCGATGCGGCGGCTGTTTCCCTTTGGTTATCGGAGGAGTCGGGAAGTTTCTCGCGTTTGTCATGGAAAGGAAAATCGCTCCCATGGTTGGAGCAGACGGAGGCCCAATTAAACTTAGAAGCGATATTAGGAGAGGTGCAGCGTCAAGAACCAATTCTAGCGAATGGGGATTTTGTAGGAAAATATTTTAAGGACCTCTCCCCAGGGAGATTGAGTTCTTTTTTAGCCTTGCCTGTCAGGGTTAAAAATAAAGTCACTGGCTTGGCCTTTGTGTATTCCACCGATTCGCAGCGTCAGTTTACGGAAGGGGAGAGGAAGGCATTGGCTCTCCTGGTCGGTCATGTCAGCTCTGGCATCGAGATTGCGCGACTTTATGAGGACTTGAAACGGACGTTTAATGAAACGATTGAGGGACTTTGCAAGGCCCTGGAGGCGAAGGATCCTTACACGCGTGGACACTCCGAGCGCGTTTCTCGATACGCGGGGATCGTTGCGAAGGCTTTAGGACTGCCTCAAGAGGAGGTGGAAAAAATCCGACAAGCGGGCCTCTTCCACGACATTGGAAAGATTGGCGTCAAGGAATCTTCATTGAACAAACCCGGTAGTTTAACGGATGAAGAGTTGCTGATGTTTCACGAGCATCCTCTTAAAAGCAAAGAGATCTTAGAGCCGATTCATTTTTTGAAAGATATCGTCCCCATGGTCTATCACCATCACGAATGGCACAACGGTCAGGGATATCCGGATAAGTTAAAAGGGGAGGAGATCCCGCTAGGAGCCCGAATTATCTCCATTGCCGATAGCTACACCGTCATGACAGAAAACCGGGTCTACCGCAAAGCCTTGACTCGGCAAGAGGCGGTCGAAGAACTCCGTCGTTGTTCAGGAACTCAATTTGATCCCAAGCTGGTGGATCTCTTTATCCGCGAGTTGGAGCGCCTCGGCCGCACTTAGCCCCTCTTGACAAAGAAGATGTAATTTGTATACAGTGTATACATGAATTCTAGGCGACGCCAGCGCATTTTGGAATGTGCTCGAGATATCTATCTCGAACAAGGGTTAAAGGCTCTCTCTATGAGGAAGATCGCTGCTCAAGTAGGCTTAAGCCCGATGGCTCTTTATCGGCATTTCAAGGACAGGAAAGATCTTGTATTTCAGTTAGTTGAGGAGGGATTTCGGATTTTTGGCAGCTATTTGCATCAGGCGTTGGAGGGGAGAACTCCCCAAGTCCGACTGCACAGGACAGGGGAGGCTTATCTTCGGTTTGCTTTAGAACAATCCCGTTATTATCAAATGATTTTTATGTCTCCAGAACAGTTGGGTTGCGAGTCAATCCCCCTAGAAATACAGAACAAAGCTTATGCTACATTTCAATTTTTGGTGGATCGCGTTCAAGAATCGATGCGAGCCGGCATTTTGAAAATGGGGGAACCGATGGAAGTGACCTTGGTTCTTTGGGCTCAAAGTCACGGTTTAGTTTCACTTTTTCTCTTGGGGCATTTTGGAGAGCGAAACGATAAAAACTTTCAAAAAATCTACCGAACTTCTATCCAGCGGATATTGGATGGTTTAGAGAGGTAATTTTTTTTGCGCGGGAAGTATACGCTGTATACATCATGAACACAAAGAAGGAGAATCTCATGGAAACAAAAAACAGCCCATATTCCTTAGGATTTAGAACACTAGAAAATGAAGTCCTGTTGGACTCTCTTCCCGTGGAAGGAAAAATACCAGAATGGATTTCCGGGACGCTTGTGCGCAATGGACCGGCCCGTTTTGAAACGGCGAAGGCCAATTTTCGTCATTGGTTTGATGGGTTGGGGATGCTTCACAAGTTTTCTTTCAGGAATGGGAAAGTCTCTTACGCGAATCGATACCTCCAAAGTCGGGCTTACAAAAAAACCTTAAAGACAGGAAAAATTCATTATCGGGAGTTTGCTACCGATCCGTGTCGTTCACTTTTAGGAAGGGTGGGTTCCCTCTTTTTCACAGAATTTACAGACAATGCGAATGTCAATGTGACCCAAATTGCCCAGCGGTTTATTGCAATGACGGAAGCCCCCATGGCTGTTGAATTTGATATCAACACACTAGAAACCACTGGAGTTTTTGACTATGGTATTTCTTCTCGATGTATGTCGACAGCTCATCCTCATTACGACGTACGGCAAAAGTCGTTTGTAAATTATGGGCTTCAATTTTCTCGGACTTGCACCTATCATTTTTATCAGATTCCAGAGGATACGCAAAAAAGAGTGATCACTTGTTCTATCCCCGTCAAAGAGCCGGCCTACATTCATAGTTTTGGGATGACGGAGCATTTTTTGATTCTTGCGGAATTTCCTCTCGTCGTTAATCCTATTCAAATCGTTTTGAGTGGAAAACCGTTCATTGAGAATTTCAGGTGGGCACCCGAGAGAGGGACTCGCTTCTGGATCATAGACAAGAATGATGGAAAAGTGCTCAAGGTTTCAGAGACCGAAGCCTTCTTTTCTTTTCATCATATCAATGCTTTCGAAAGAGGGAGGGAAATATTTATGGATATTTCGGGTTATCCCGATGCCTCCGTTATGAACCAACTTTACTTGGATTCAGTTCGGGAAGTTCATAAGGGAGAATTCGCTAAGACATTATTCCGACGATACCGAATTCCTTTAAACGGAAATGTCGCAAACGAGGAATTTCGCTCTCGTGAAGCGATAGAGCTTCCTCGTATCCATTACTCCCGTTGTAACACCCAAGAATACAGATGGGTTTATGGAGTGGGAGTTCGGGAGAAATCACAGGAGGATTTTTACAATCAATTAGTAAGATTGGACGTCTCATCTCAAGAAGCGCAGACCTGGTGGGAAGAGGGCTGTTACCCAGGAGAGCCTGTTTTTGTTCCCCTCCCTCAGAGTCGAAGTGAAGGAGAGGGAATTCTGTTGTCGATTGTTCTCGACTCCAAGAGAGAAAGATCATTTTTACTCATTCTGGATGCGAGAACTTTGGAAGAGATTGGAAGAGCCCCCGTCTCTCATCCCATCCCATTTGGTTTTCATGGTCAATTTTTTGGTGAGAACGAATAGAAAGGGGATTTATGAAAATCACAAAAAGACGATATAAGATCGGGTTTTTTATTTTTTGGAGTTGTCTTGCAAACGTTTTTGCGGAACCACTCCCGGTTCCACAGATGGTCTCAGAAAAAGAGATCTATCAATTCAAAATAGAATTGAAGGAAAAAGGGAACGAAAGAGGAGCACAAGCTGATATGTATCGGGGAATAGGAGAAACGATCATCCAAAAATCAATAGGTCATGGGTCTCCTTCTATTGTGATTACCGAGAAGGTCAAATACTTGAACGGGATAAAGATTTTCACGGAATCGACTTATGGAGCTAAAGAAAAGCTTATCCCTATCCATCAAAAAAGAACCATGTGGGGGATCGAAGGGAAGCAGATACTCTTCCAAGATCTTTCGGGTTTGGACTTTCGCGCCATTTATCCTTCGGACACTTACCTTCCGGGTTATTCTGGTTTTGAACTGCGAGGGGTTCTACAAAATTCGGATCAAAAGATTTCTTTTCACGCGGCCTCCTCTTTTTTCATTGTCAATCAGATGCATCTCGAGGTCGATGGGGTGGAACGGGTGAAGATTCCGGCAGGGGAATGGGAATGCTATCGTGTTAAGATGTCTCCGGATGCTCGAGATATTGTGCAGGGCTCCGTAACCTCCTTTGTTGCGAACCGATTTATCCCAAGCTACTACTTCTGGTTTACAAGAGAATCTCCTCATCGGTTTATAAAGTTTGAGGGGTCAATAGGTCCTAGCATTCCCGAAATGATTATTGAGGTAATTTCATTAAAAGTAGAATAGAAGGGATCAAAATATGGATCATGCAAAAGTAGTTTTAATTACGGGGGCCTCATCGGGATTTGGAAAATTGACTGCGGAACAGCTGGTTCCCAAGGGGTATCGCGTCTTTGGTACGAGCCGCAAAGAATCCCTGGATATCCATGGTATCGAAATGTTGGCTCTGGATGTCCGCTCCGAGGACTCCGTGCGCCAGTGTGTCAAACAGGTGATGGAAAGAGCAGGACGGATCGATGTACTTATCAACAACGCGGGGTATGGCTTAGGAGGTTTCGTTGAAGAGACTTCAATTGGGCAGTCCGAAGCTCTCTTTGCAACGAACTTCTTTGGAGTGGTTCGAGTAACACAGGCTGTCCTCCCTATCATGAGGGGACAAAATTCGGGGCGTATTATCAATGTCGGTTCTCTGGCGGGTTTAATCGGAGTCCCCTGTGCAGCCTTTTATGTGGCTAGTAAGTTTGCTTTGGATGGATTTACAGAATCCCTTCGGTTGGAGGTGGATCAATTTCATATCCAAGTCTCAATTATTGAGCCCAGTTTTTTTAAGACCAATATTGCCAATTCGGTCGAGGTGGGAAATCAACTCAACAGGGCCTACGACTCCATTCGTGAGAAGGTGGAGAGGGCTTTTCAGAAAGAGGTCGAATCGGGGGAAGATCCTTCTCAGGTAGCTCAACTCATTGCCCGGATTACGGAAACAAAACATCCGAAATTACGATATCGCGTCGGGAGAGATGCTGTTTGGATTCCGCGGCTAAAATCTGTAATCCCTGGGAAGATTTTCTCTTACGTCCTTAAGAGACAATTCAATCTTATTTCTTAAACAGGAGGGATGCCAATGGCCTTAAAAGTGGGAGAATCGTACAAACGCTATTCCGGAGATGAAAATCCCGATGTCATCGTGATTGGCTCAGGGATTGGAGGGCTCGCCGTTGCGGCTTTGTTAGCCAAGCACGCTCATAAAAAAGTATTTGTTTTGGAACGCCATTACGTGGCCGGAGGATTCACCCATGTTTTTGAGCGCCCTGACTATGAATGGGATGTGGGACTCCATTATATCGGGGAGGTTCATCGTCCCCATTCGTTATTGCGTAGGCTCTTTGATCACATCACGGATGGCAAACTTCAATGGTCGGAGATGGATGAAGTTTATGACCGAATCCACATGGGGGACAAAGTTTACGATTTTGTTGCAGGGAGAGAGCGTTTTCGTGAAAAGATGAAATCGTATTTCCCTCAAGAGGCCTCTGCCATCGATCGCTATTTGGAATTGGTGAGGGATTGTGTCGGTTCAGCCCGGCTCTATTTTTTGGATAAATCTATCCCTTCTCTCCCTTCGAAGTTGTTCGGAGGAGTTTTGCGCGCCTCTTTCCTCAAACATGCCTCTAAAACCACTCGAGAGGTTCTCGAAGGGATTACGCGAAACCAAGAATTGATTGGGGTTTTAACCGCTCAATACGGCGACTACGGTTTGCCTCCCGCCTTGAGCAGCTTCGCGATTCACGCAATGGTCGCTCATCATTATTTCAATGGAGGGGCCTATCCGGTAGGGGGAAGTTCACAAATTGCTGCATCGATTGCTCCTCTCATTGACCGAGTTGGAGGAAAGATTTTGGTTCGTGCGGAGGTCTCCAAAATCTTGGTGGAGAAGGATCGTGCCGTTGGTGTTCAAATGAAAGATGGCCGTGTCATTCGAGCAAAAGAGATTGTTAGCGATGCAGGGCTGATCAATACTTTTACTCGACTCCTTCCTGTAGAGGTTATGAGAAAACACGAACTCGATTGTAAAGTCGAACAAGTTGAAACCTCTTGGAGTCACATCTGCCTTTACGCAGGACTTGCGCATACCGGCAAAGAGTTAAATCTCCGATCCTCCAATTTGTGGATCTATCCCGATCATCGTCACGAAGAGAATTTATCCCGTTATCTCAAAGATCCTTCAAGCCCGCTACCGATCACCTACATCTCATTCCCTTCGGAAAAGGATCCCACGTTTCAAACTCGTTATCCTGGAAAATCGACAATAGAGATTATCGGTTTTACTCCTTATGAATGGTTTGCTCCATGGAAAGGGACCGCGTGGCAGCATCGTGATGCGAAATACGACAGTTACAAACAGCAACTCGCGGAGCGCCTGTTGGAACAGCTCTATCGATATGTTCCACAAGTACAGGGGAAAGTCGATTATTATGAATTATCGACCCCCCTATCGACAGAACATTTTACTAATCATGTAGGAGGGGCCATTTATGGATTACAACACACCCCTTCCCGTTTTTCTCAAAAATTTCTGCGTCCTCAAACCCCCATTCGCCATCTTTATCTCACGGGTCAGGATATCACGACGGCGGGAGTTACAGGGGCATTGTTCGGAGGGGTTTTGACGGCTTCTGCAATTTTACGGAAGAACGTGCTATCCTTAGCGCTTAAAACGTAGAGGATAGAATGGTTTTGGACGATCCCGCTCTAATTCAAAAGATTTTGGATGGAGGCTATGCTGCTTTTGAGCAGCTCGTTCAAAAGTATGAGAAAGAGACGATTCGCCTAGTTCAATCGATTGTTAAAGACGAATCGATGGTAGGAGACGTTGTTCAAGAGACTTTTTTCCAGGTCTATCAAAAGCTCAAAGATTTTAAAGGGGAGTCCAGTTTTAAGACCTGGCTTTATCGAATTACGGTGAATACCTCTCTAGAAGAGATGAGGAAACATCGCCGTTGGTCGTGGTGGAAGAGAGAAAGGACAGAGGAACTGGCGCAGGAAATGGATCCTCCTCTTTCTTCAGCAGAAGAGAAGCTCATCGATTTTGAACAATCCTCACTCATTCGATCTCTTCTCGATCAGCTGCCTGAAGAATCTCGTCTGATTTTGCATCTACGTTACTACGAAAATCTAGAAACTCCTGAAATGGCCGCCATCTTAAGCGTCCCCGAGGGGACTGTCCGTTCTCGCCTTTTTAACGCCCGCAAGCGATTAGAAAAACTCCTCACCCCTCATCTTTAAAAATTCCCTCAGTGGCTTGGACCCGCGGGGCTAAGCACCCCATGAACGTTTCGAATCATCGCGGCATCCAATAATCAGAAAAAGGCAATTGTAATCTAATCTACATCAAAGGAGGAAACGAACATGGGAGTTGTCATTGCAATTATTGGAATTATTCTAAGTCTTGCCGCAGGATCTGGGAACAAAACCTCCCAGAGCGCTCTGGAGGTGACTGCCGTAGAGCAGGAACAGCAGTCCTCAGTGGAAGAGAAAGCCGGGGCATGTGCAGAAAAGGGAGAGGAAACCGCCGATGCGGCCTCTTCAGAACCCTGCGTGAAAGGATAAACTATATAACACATTGAAAACAAAATGATTTTAGGACATAAACTTTGTGTTGATTTTTCAGTGAACGTTTCGTAGAGTACTGGCATCTAACTACTAAGAGAGGGTGTAAAGCGTATGTGGTGTCGAACGGCTCAGAAAGTCCATACCTTAGCACAAGAGAAATTCGCGTCGCCTAAAAAGGAGGCGGCGGCCAGACGCCATATGGAACATTGCCCCTCCTGTCAAAAAGCCGTTGAAAATTTTGAAAATTCCCTCTCTCTCTACACCCAAACTCGCCAAAACGAAATTTTTAAACCACGAGTCCCTGGCCTCCTTGAAACATTGCGCGAAAGAATCGAACGGGAAGAAACCAAAAAAATTTGGTTTCCCCGATGGGCCAAAGTGGGGGCTAGTTTTGCTATCGTTTTACTTTTCTTTGTGGGAATTTGGACCGCTGAAGAGATGAGGACCGAGCCGGAGATTTATATCCGACTCAGCGCCGAAGGTTCTTTCATTCAGGTGGATCAACAGATGATTTTGGCTCAGCACAATACTTTCTTTGTTACTTCCCCGAAGAAAGTTGAAGGGATGAGCGATTTTGATCTTGTATTGAATTGAGGTAGCGGATGTATCCTCTAAAAAAGCTGTTATTGATGGGATTTCTGATTCTTTCCCTTCCATTGTTTCCGTTGCAAGGCGCGGAAGAATTCCACTCCATGATGAAAAAAGGGGGTAATGTCTACCTCCATCTTCAAGAGCAAGTTCAAGATATTGTTGTGGTCGATGGGAATGTTCATGTGGATGGGGAGGTGCACGGTTCGATCACCGTTGTTGGGGGGAATGTTCATCTCAGTCCTACCTCGAAGGTTGAGAAAACTATCAATGTCTACCAGGGAGATCTCTACATGGCGCCAGGGGCTGGAGTTCGACAGACCATTAGTATTTTTGGCGGACAACTCAGTGGCTGGAATCCTGAAATTTATAAAGAACAAAAAGGGCTCCCCACACCTCACATTATTTCCAAAGAACTTGTAAACGAAGAGATGATCGAACTTCTCAAACGATACGCCGTAATGAATCGGAGCATCCCTTTGGGAGATCTGGA
>JACQOV010000062.1 GCA_016202395.1 Deltaproteobacteria bacterium | reverse complement strand
TAGCCCCACTATACCTCCCTCTACCCCATCTTCCCATCAATACTCCCACTGTTACCGATGTATCTCAACCTCTTCAGCACCTCTATGGGGTCATAAGAGGATCAAGTCGCGTGTGGACTCGTACTTGGCAACGCCAGAATTGTTCAACACGCGACCTGACCCCTAGTCTTTGCCGAAAACGTTGACATATCGTTACTTAAATGTTATCCTTTCTGAGCTACATTAAGGTGTCCAACTAAGGAGGAAATATGGAATTTGTGAGCGTCAGAGATTTGAGGATTTATACCGGCAAGGTATGGGAAAAACTAGAGAAGGAAAAAGATCTAATTGTTACTTCCAACGGGAGACCGGTGGCTTTGATGACGGGGATCTCTTCAAGCAATCTCGAAGAGATCCTAGCGGCGGTTCGTCGAACCAGGGCAGGATGGATCATCCGTAAGATGAGAAAAACAGCACAAAAACGAGGATCGGGTCGAATGACGCTCAAAGAGATTGATAACGAGATTAAGAAGGCGCGGATGGAGCGCCGTTCGTGAGAGTTGTTCTGGATACCAACGTTCTTGTGTCGGCTCTTTTAACCTCTCAAGGCCCTTCCGCTAGGGTATTGAATCTCATTCTACAAGAAGCTGTGGCCATTCTAATCGATGAACGAATCCTCGATGAATACCAAGCGGTACTCAAGCGACCCAAATTTGGATTTGATGAAGAAGATGTGAATGAGCTCATGGAGGTGATCGATCAGATGGGAGAATTTGTCATCGCCACCCCACTCCCCTTCGCAATTCCCGATGTCAGCGACCTCCCTTTTCTGGAGGTAGCGCTTGCGGGGAATGCGAACGTTTTAATCACCGGAAATAAAAAGGACTATGGCAAGCCTCCAGAACCCTTGAAAATTTTAAATCCCAGAGAATTTCTGGATTATCAGGCCTTGAAGATGGACCCATTGGGGAAAGCCTAAACGAGGTTGACGGAGAGGAGTTTGGAGACCCCTGCCTGCTGCATCGTCACACCATAGAGAGTGTTGGCAATCTCCATCGTTTTCTTGTTGTGAGTAATAATCAAGAATTGAGTTCTCGATGTCATTTCTCGGACCATGTCTGTAAAACGCCCAATATTGGCATCATCCAACGGAGCATCCACCTCATCGAGCAAACAAAAGGGACTCGGCTTCACCAAAAAGAAAGAGAAGATGAGAGAGAGAGCTGACAAAGCTTTTTCTCCCCCCGAGAGGAGTTGAATATTCTGAAGTTTCTTTCCAGGGGGTTGAACAATGATATCCACCCCCGTCTCCGCATAATTGTCAGGGTTCGTTAAAACAAGCTCCGCCCTTCCCCCTCGAAATAGCTTCGGGAAAAGTTGCTTAAACTGCTCGTTAACAGCCTGGTAGGTCTCATGAAAACGGTCACGCGTGGTCCGCTCCATCTTTCGAATGGCCTCTCTCAACGAAAGAATCGACTGATCCAGATCGGCTTTCTGCTTCGACAAAAACTCCTCGCGTCGTTGCAATTCCCCATATTCTTCAAGGGCTCCCAAAGAAACCTCTCCCAGCTCTCCTAATTTCTGCTCGAGCTCGGCTAAACGTTGTTCTCTTTCCACTCGAGGGGAAAGAGTCTCTGGATTAGGAATTTCATAACTCTCTAGATCGGTTTGGTACTTCTGCTGCATCGCCTCGACCATCCGATCCCGCTTGGACTCCCAATCGACAATCTCTAGCTCCCATCGATGAACCTTCTCCTTTTCCCCATCCCTCTGTTGCCGAGAGGCGCGAATCTCTTCCTCGAGCGCTCGAATCTTTGAGTCGATCTGAGTGAATTCCTGTTGGAGTTGAGTGAACTCTTTCTGCTTCTGCTCTTTTTCCACCTTCTTCAACTCCGAAATCCTTGCCTTCTCCTCGTGTTCACGATGAGAGCGCTCCCGCTCCTTTTGATAACTTTGTATCCTTGCTTCGATATCACTCCTCCGGTTGAGAAGTTCGTGCTCGTTGCGCACTTGCAACGAAAACTCTTTCCGAAGCGATTCCGTTCTTTCCTCTTCGGAGGCCAATTCCACCTTTTTTTCAGTGAGTTTTTTTTGAAGGGCCTCCACATGAGGTCGCAGCTCCTCTAAACCCTGCTTGATGCTCTGCGCTTCCTGGTGAATCGATCCCTCTTGTTCTGTGGCTTGAGCTAAAGAACGCCGGGCCGCTTCGAGTTGGCCTTGGCTCTCCTCCTCTCCAGCCACTATCCGCTGTAAATTCAAGTGGAGCGTCTCCAACTGTTCGGAAAACCTTTGGAATTCACGACGAAGTTGTTCGATCTCCTGTTCTAATCCCCTCCGATCGATGGTCCCTTGAGTCGAGGTTGTCACTCCTTGACGCAATCTCTCGCGGATTTGATCCAACTCCCGCGCTAAATTTTGCTTATCCGTCTCCAACCGTTGACAATCTCGACTCACCGCAATCAGTTCCTCTTCAAGTTCTCGAATCTCTCTGCGACGAGGCAAAATCCCCGACGTTGCCTCGGACCTTCCCCCTGTGACCACCCCATAGGGATCCACGAGATCCCCCTCTAGCGTCACCAAAACCTGCCGGTGGCCATTTTTCTTCCAAAGTTGATGGGCAACCGCCAGATCCTTAACCACCACTGCATCCTTCAATAAAAACTGGACGACTGGCGCAAACTCCTGTCTTATCTGCACCGCCTCCATGAGCGGAGCAATCACCTCCGCTCGTTCCTCTTTTGTATATTCGGAAGACTCAATCCCTTTTAACTGAATAGGGATAAAAGTCCCACGTCCCACCCCTCGACTCTTCAAATACTCCACGGCCGCGACCCCTTGTTCTTCACTCTCAACAATCATGTTCTGCAAACGATTCCCCAGCGCTGCTTCCACCGCAAGCTCGTACTGTTTGGGAACCTCTAAAGCATCGGCCACAATCCCTCTAACGACGTTTTCCACCCCCTGCGCTCGCTCTTTCATGAGGGTTCGAACCCCATCCTCATAGGAGGTGTACTCCGCCTCCAACTCACGAAGCGATTTCAAACGGGAGCCCAACTCCAGCTTCGATTGGGTTTTGACCTCTAGCTGCTGGCTCACCCGTTGAAGTTTTTCGTTCAACCTCTCTTCGGCCTCACCCATGGAGCGGATCTGATCCTCTTGTTCCTTGCAACGGGCCAGAGCTTCGCTGTGCCTCTTCTCACTCTTTTGAAGATCGGCGTTGACACGATCTTTTTCCAAGAGAGCTTTCTGTCGCTCCTCTTCGCTTCCTGCGCGACGTTGCGAAAGCTCCTCAAGCCCCTTCTCCAGCAAAGCCTGCGTATTCCGGCATCGAGCCTGCTCCGCTAAAACCTCAAACCGCCCCTCTGAGAGATGCTGAAGTCTCTCTTCTCCCTCCTTGAATCGAGCCTCCGTCTCCTCCAATTCCTGTTCCAAAATTCGGACCTCCTGCCGCCTTCCGTCAATTTTTTCAACCCGATCGTTAAGCTCTTTCTGCAAACGCTCGACCTCCTCTTTACACCGCTCTACTTCCAACCCCAAATTGGCAAGGATTCCCCGATCCTCTTCCTCCACGCGCTCAAGGCGCTCCATCTCTTTCTCAAGAAAAGCGCACTCCTGATCGAGCCTCTGTATCTCTCCATGAAGCTCAAAGAGAAGATTTTGCTGAGATTGCACGGAATTTTGAAAATCGCCTTGCCGAGATCGAAGTTGAGCCAAAAACGCCTCTTTTTCACGAAGCCCCGCATCGAACTTTTGAAGCGCTTCCTTTACTTCCGATAGCTCTCCATGTCGGGCCTGTAGTCTCTCCTGGAGCTCCTCAAAGTTCTCTTTCACCAGTGAAAGATCGATCTCTTTCTGTTCCGCCTTTAATTTTTTATAGCGCTCCGCTTTACGGGCTTGCCGATCGAGGGCCCGCATCTGTCGTTGGATCTCAGAAAGGATGTCTTGAACCCGAAGAAGATTTTGGCCGGCTGCCTCCAATTTTTTCTCAGCCTCTTGGCGTCGCCACTTAAACTTTCCGATAGCTGCCGCCTCCTCAAAATAAACACGAAGATCTTCTGGCTTGGCCGTGATAATGGCCGAGATGTGCCCTTGCTCCACGATGGAGTAAGCTCGGCTCCCAATCCCCGTGTCGACAAAAAGCTCGCGAACGTCGCGCAACCGACAGGGAACTTTGTTGAGAAGATACTCCCCCTCCCCGGAACGATGGAGGCGTCGAGTCACCTCCACCTCGGTAAATTCGGAGAGTGGAGATTCCTCCTCGATAGAGGAAGCCCCATTTTCTCGCACAAAGGTTAAAGCGACCTCGGAAAATCCCTCGGAAGGACGCGCGGCGGTTCCGTTAAAAAGAAGCTCCTCCATATTTTCACCCCGAAGCCTCTTGGCGCTGCTCTCCCCTAACGCCCATCGAATAGCATCGACAATATTACTTTTCCCACAACCATTCGGCCCCACAATGCCCGTAATCCCCTCATGGAGGTCTATTCGGGTGCGATCTGCAAACGACTTAAATCCCTGAATCTCAATGCTTCGGATTCTCATGATTAATGGAAGGTATTTGTGGGCATGATACCATGAAGATAAAGGCCTGTAAAGCCAAAGTGCACAATATTTGGGGGTTATTTGCCAAACGGCACAAGATGTGCTGCGAAAAGCCCCACGATCCCTCCTAAACTATCGGCGACCCAATCCCCCAGAGCCATCTCTCGGCCGACCACAAACGATTGATGCCATTCGTCGCTCGCTCCGAAAAGAAGGATAAAAAAGATCCCACCTATCCACACCCATGAATTCCTGAATCGACTCCTCCACACCCCCAACATCCAAAGAAAACCCAAGATTCCATATTCCACAAAATGCAACACCTTGTCGGAAGCTTTAAATTTCTGCAAGGGAGAAGGCCACTCCGGTTGCGAAGAGAAATAGAATATCAAAGCACAATAAAGAACGAAGGGAATCCACGCTAGAAGGTTTTTCTTGCTCACATCTTGTACTTTCCAAAATCTTCCGGATTCATGCTCTCGAGAAACTCTTCCCACCTTTTTTTCATCTCCTCTTCACTCTCTCCTTGAACCCTCTGCTGAAGATCGATCTTCTGAGACTTGGCGATGACCTTCTCATCCACATAAATAGGAGAACCGCTCCTCAAAGCCAAAGCGATCGCATCGGAAGGCCGAGAATCGATCACAACCTCCTTCTGTTCTCGATTCAGATAGAGCGAGGCATAGTAGGTATTGTCTTTCAGGTCGGTGAGAACGATCTTCTCCAATCGGACCGAGGTGGAGTCCAAAACATTCTTAAAGAGATCGTGCGTCATGGGACGAGAAAGTCGGATCTTTTCAAGCTCCGTGGCGATGGCGCTGGCCTCCATGATCCCAATCCAGATGGGAACGGCGTTCTTCCCTTCAAGGTCTTTGAGGATCACGATGGGAGTATGAGTAAAGGGATCGATGGTCAATATCGAAACCCTCATTTCTAAAAGCATACCGTCCTCCTTTTTAGATCCGATTCGACTTCTTTCCCTCTGAAACTATGACCCAGAGCCTCTTCAATCACAACGTTCACTTTTTTTCCTATCCAAGAAGCGGTCCCCTGAAGATGAACCCACTCATTGGTCCGCAATCTCCCACGCACCCATCCCTCTTGCTTCGGCGTTACGCGCTCGACTAAAACCTCTCCTACGGCGCCAATCTTCTTTTCAAGTCTATCACGAGTCACCTGATTTTGCAGCTCTAGTAAAATCTGGAGCCTCTCTTTTTTCACTTCTTCAGGCACCTGCTCTTCATAAGAAGCCGCCGGGGTCTCTGGACGAGAAGAGTATTGGAAACAGAACGAAGAGTCAAATTGAATCTGCTCCACCAAACTTAAGGTGTCTTGAAAATCTTGTTCCGTCTCCCCTGGAAAACCGACGATAAGGTCGGTTGAAATGGCCGCCTCAGGACAAAGCTCACGAAATCTCTCAATCTTTTCAAGATAATCTTCACGACTATGCTTTCTTCTCATCTTTTCTAAGATCCGATTCGATCCGGATTGAACCGGCAAATGGAGATGCTCACACAGTTTGGACAAATCTCTAAAACAGCTCATCTGCTCTTCATCAAAATCTCTCGGATAGGAAGAGGTGAAACGAATTCGCTCCAGCTTAGGGATCGCATCGATCCTTCTTAAAAGATCGACAAACCGCAGCGAGGTCTCTCCTTTCTTGCCATAAGAATTCACGTTTTGACCGAGCAGAGTGATCTCTTTAACCCCCTGCTCCACTCTCTGTTCGACCTCTTCGATAATCTTTTCCGCAGGTCGACTGAGTTCACGGCCTCGAACATAGGGAACAACGCAAAAGGCGCAAAACTTGTCACATCCTTCCATAATCGTGAGAAATGATGAAATCGGATTGGGAAGTCGATCGGAGACAAGATTGAGAAATCGAGAATCCACATCTTTATGGAAATCGGTGACCGCGCGACGTTCTCCCGACTCTTGAATCTCCTGGACGAGACGTGGAAGCTGGTGAAGATTGTGCGTTCCGATCACGAGGTCGAGATAGGGAACCCTTTTTAAAAGCTCCTCCCCCTCTTGCTGCGCCACACAACCCGCAACCGCCAATATTACCTCCGGTCGCCCCTTTTTGATCGATTGAAACTCTCCCAGATGGCTGTACACCTTTTGTTCCGGCTTTTCCCGCACCGTGCAAGTATTTAAGAATATGAGATCGGCCTCCTGAGGATCTTCGGTAGGAAGATACTGCTCCGCAGCCAAAAGACCTAGAGCCCGCTGCGAATCGTACTCATTCATCTGACAACCCAAAGTTTGAATGTAGACCTTCTTCATCACTAAGATAATTTCAAAAGATGTTCTTGGGCTTGCTGGATCAGATTTCGTTCATTCACAAAGGTGATTTTACGAAGAGCTTCGTCAATGGGAAACCAACAGACCTCTTCCGCCTCTTCATCATGATCCTCCATGGAACCCGAGAGATACTCAAAGAGGAAGAAGTGGACCGTCTTGTCCCTACGAGTTCGATCCACCGGAGAAAAATATTCATAGTGGATTTCGCCCAATTTGTGCAATAGTTTTCCATGCAGTCCAGTCTCTTCTCGAACCTCGCGTGTTGCGGCCTCTTCCAAAGATTCTCCTTCCTCAACCCCCCCCTTCGGCAAACACCACACACAATCTTGCTTGCGAGTCCGTCGAGCGATTAAAGCAACCTGCAAAACTTCACCTTCTCTGCGATAGATAACCCCTCCTGAAGAAACCTCTTTTACTTTCTCCAATGGGAGTCCCCTTTTGGAATTTTTCATGGTAATTTTAACAGCCTCTGCGCATTTGAAAAAAGGATCTTTTCCCGAACCTCATCTTTCAAAGGAAGCGATTCAAAATCTTTAAGCCAACGATCGGGAGCGAGAAACGGATAATCAGAACCGAAAAGGCACTTGTCTTGAAGACGAGAATTCATGTCGCGCACCAACGACTCCGGAAAATATTTTGGAGACCAACCGGACAGATCGATGTAAACATTAGCCTTGTGAAGAGCGACCGCCGTCATCTCATCCACCCAGGGCCACGCCGGATGGGCCCCAATAATAGGGAGCCGTGGAAAATCGGCTGCCACGTCATCGAGATAAGGGATGGGCTGAGTGTACTTGAGTTTAACTCCTAAACCTCCGGGAGCTCCCGCCCCATAACCGGTGGTCCCCATGTGGAAAAGAACAGGGGCCTCCAATTCTTGGAGCAGTTCCCAAAAAGGATAGAACCGATGGTCGTTGGGGAAAAAAGCTTGGGCCGCTTGCTGAAATTTAGCCCCTCGAAGCCCCAGTTCTTGGATCGATCGCTCTAATTCTTCGATGGCCAGTTTTCCTTTCCAGGGATCCACTCCGGCAAAACCGATGAAAACATCGGGATGTTTCCTGCAAATCTCCGCCACAAGATCGTTGGATAAAGGAGGACACTTGCTAGTCGTCTCAGCATCCCATCCCAATAGAACGCCGAAAAGAGATCGCTCGCGGTAATAGGAGGCCATCTGATCGATCGAGGTCGGCTCTAGTTTCTGCTTAAAATAATGAGCCGCCGATTCGAGATACTTCCCTCCCGCCTCAGAGAGATACTCCGGAATCGAAGGGTGAACATGAACGTCAATGGCACGAGGCTGAGTGGTCATGATTTAAGATCTGCAAAATAACGAACTCTACGGGCTGTGTCAACCACAAGACCAGGGTGTGCGAAAAACGACATTTTGTGCAAACATTTCATAGATTATTCAAGGCCACCCCTTCCTCCTGTTAAAACACTTCTTAAAAACGTTTGTTTTTCAGATAGTTATAAAAACGCCTCTGAAGTCATTTAAGGCACGCTTTTTGCATAGGTCTCTAGTCAGAGAAAGAAGATGAAACTCATTGCCCCCCATTTAAAAAGATTTTTAAGCCTTCTTGGAATAACACTCCTTCTGCCCTTATCGGCGCTGGGGATGGAAGCCGAGATTACAGAAACGATGGATGATCTATCTTGGATTTCATCGGGCGAGCCTTTCTTTCAACCGACTTTCCTAAAGGCTTCGCCTAAGATCCCTTTTCGAGAGGCCGATTTTGATACAGGACTTGGAACTGTGCAAACCCTCTCTTACGACGCTTTTTACCTCGTCACACTGCCTCTTCACTCTCCCACAACCACAGGCCTGTTCGTCACAGGGGTCGGAGCTCTGGCCGGAGGAACAACACAAGCAGACCAAGACATCAAATACTGGGTTCAAGAGAATTCCAACGAATCGGTTCATGAAATGAGTGCGGCCTTCAAAGTTTTTGGTGAAAAATATGTGACTTTGGGAGCCTTCTTGCTTCCAATGACTTATGGGATTGCGGCGGGCCATCGACACACCCGCGACCTCGGCATCACCGCTTTAGAGGCTGGAGTTTACAGCGCGTTGATTACTGAGGGGCTGAAAGACACTTTCGATCGCGAGCGCCCGCGCGCCAGCGATGACGGAGCCTTCTTTACGGAAGGAGCCTCCTTCCCTTCAGGCCACGCCACAGCCGCTTTCAGCTTGGCCTCGGTCTACTCCGTTTATTACTCGGATCAGATCTGGGTTTCATTTTTAGCTTACAGCATCGCTTCAGGTGTTGCGTTCTCAAGGATGGAGTACAACGCCCACTGGGCCTCCGACGTGATTGCGGGAGCTGCGGTTGGAACTTTTGTGGGCCGAACGCTAGCAAACCTGCATCTCGGGAACAAAAAGCCTCTTTTTCTGCCCGGTCTTCAGTTCACGATGCTCGGTCCGAACACATTCGGCCTTCAGCTAAAATTCTAAGCGGGAACAAAGCCGACAATATCTTGAATCGATCCCTTTCGCTCTGAGGAAGAACGGAATTGGGCTTTGAGTTTCATCCCGATCCGAATTTTCTGAGGCTCTAGCCCTTGGATGTAATGGATTAAAGCTCCCTCCGATCGATCGATTCGCACAAGCCCTAGAATGCGTGGAGTTTTATAGGGCCTCCCCGCTCGATCTTGGTTGAGAATGGTAAAGGTTTCCAACTTTCCTTGAGGAGGAAGATCCACCCAATTGACGAGCTTCTCGAAACAACCTTGACAATAAATCCGTGGTGGAAGGTAGGTTACATCACAGGTCTTGCATCTTGTGCCAAGAAGTTTCGCTTCGTCCTTGATTCCACGAAAGAACCGCTCGCCCGCCAGTCCCATCGTATAGAGATTCTCCAAAGGGATCTCTCCCGGCCATGATCTCAATTCCTGATTCGATGTTATCTTTTCTAAAACTCCCATAAAATGACCTCCTCACTCTGGCTTAAAATATTGGATGTCGGTAATCGCTCCGATCCTTTCTGAGGCTGCTTTCCACACCGCCTTTACTTTCATCCCCACTTTTATTTGCTTAGGATCCACCTCACCCAACAGATGCAGAATCCCCACGCGAGGCGATGTCCCCTCAATATCAATCACCGCAGGCAGGGTTGGTTTTTCCAGCCGCACTGCGTCCCAACGGACATAAGAGATGGAAAAAGTGTTGATCACCCCACGATCTTGAAGTTGCACCCACTCCTCAATAGGGCGAAAACAACGCTCACAAAAGGCTCGGGGAGGGATCACGGTCCGATCACAATGTCGACAACGAACCCCTAGCAATCGTCCCTCTTTAAGGCCTTGAAGGTATCGGCCAATGGCGCGCCCTGTGTCCCAAGCATATGCGAGCTTGGGTTTATAGGTGGTGAAAAGAACTTTCCCTTGTTCAAAATCTTTTCCCGAAAGTGGAGTCCCCTCAAACGCCATCTTTCTCTTGAGAAGCGGACCACTGGGAACGTTGGCTTGCGGCACCGACCCCTTCTTCTTTAACTTTGTTTCTTTACGCGTCGTCTCTAATCCATTCATCAAAACCTCCAATCCGTTCAATCGACTCCCATGACAACAACGGTACCCACCTGCATTAAATCTCCCCATGCCTGAGCCACCCCTCGCTTCGGTTGTCCCGGAACCTGACGCTTTCCCGCTTCCCCTCGAAGTTGCCAAAAAAGCTCAGAGATCTTCATCAGCCCCGCAGCCGCAATCGGATTTCCCACCCCTAATAAACCTCCCGAAGGACACACCGGCAAATCGCCATCGCGAGCCGTCACCCCATCCACTGCTAAACGGGCCGCCTCCCCTTTGCCACAAAGGAGCAATCCCTCCATATGATGAAGCTCTTTGTAATCGAAAGGATCATAAGGCTCGGCAATGTGGATCTCCTTGCGAGGCTCCTTCACTCCAGCCATTTTATAGGCCATTCGCGCAGCACGCTCCACATATTCAGGATAATACAAATCTCGGTTTGTCCAATAAGAGGTATCGAGGTTCCAGCCAACCCCTTGGATCCAGATCGGCTTGTCCGTAATCTTTTTGGCCTTCTCTTCTGAGGCTAAAATAACCGCGGCAGCTCCATCGCTGGTGGGGCTCACATCAAGACGATTCACCGGCCAAGCCATCACCTCCGAATTCATCACATCCTCCACGGTAATCTCCATCGGAAGCTGAGCGGAGGGGTGATCCATCGCGTTTTTCTTATTCTTAACCGCGACATGGGCAATCTCCCGTTTGGTGATCCCGTGAGTCGTCATGTAGCGATTCATTTCAAGCGCAAAAATCCAAAGAAGATTCGGATAAAGGGGACGCTCTGTGGTGTGATCAAAGATAGTTAAAAAAGCCCCTTGCGGATGAGGCTTGCAACCACTCATCTTTTCTTCACAAACGACAAGGCAGGTGTCAAACATCCCTGAGGCGATATGGTACCAACCTTGAATTGGGGCAAAAACCCCTGTTCCTCCACCCACGTAGCCACGTAGGTAAGGGCGGCCCCAAGCGCCGGAACCGTCGCTTAAGTATTCCCCTTTCATGTGAACACCATCGAAAGCATCGGGGGCTGTTCCCATCACAACGCAATCAATATCCTTAAGCTGCATGCCGGCGTTATCGAGCGCGGCACGGGCGGCCTCAAAAGAGAGCTCCTTTCCCGTTTCTTGAGCCCTTCGCATAAATTTGGTTAGGCCTGCGCCTACGACTGCAACTTTTCTCATGAATTGACTCCTTTACTAAGCACCGCCACAGCGCAGCTCGTTGTTGGGATTCCCCTCCAACTTTGAGCCACCGCCTGACGAACCCTTTTGAGCTGACGAACCCCTGCTTCCCCTCGAAGCTGCGTCACAATCTCTAGAACCCGCTGAAGCCCGGAGGCCTCCGCCGCGTTTCCCATTCCTAAACAACCTCCAGAGACATTCACAGGAAATTTTCCATCCGATCGAGTTAGACCCGAACGAACCGCTTTCGCAGCCCCTCCTAATGGGAAGAACCACAAATCTTCTAAATGTTGGAGCTCTTTGTAGGAATAGGTGTCATCGACCTCCGCAAAATCGATCTCACTCCTAGGAGATCGAATCCCAGCCTGTTTATAGGCCATTTTGGCCGCCTTCTGAGTGGCGATGGAACGCCCCCAAGGACGCATCTCCAAACCAGGATCCTCCGAGATCCACCCCATTCCTTTCACCCAAACTGGATTTTTAACTCTATTCTTCTTAACCCAATCGGCCGATGCTAAGATAACCACACTCGCGCCATCGGCGTGATGGGCTCGATCGATCTCCCTTAAAGGATCAAAGGTGGCTGGGGAATCTTGTATCTCTTCTAACTCTAAATTGGCGGGATAGGCGGCCCAAGGGTTTTTTAAGGCATGGGCCCTGTTCTTTTGCACCACCGCAGCGCAATCTTTGGGTTGAGCTTTGCTTTCGTAAAGATAGCGGCGCATCTCCAACCCTGCGATAAATTCGGGATGCTCTCCCAGAGGACGGTTGTAAATGGGATCGAGAGCGTAATTCATAATCTCTACCGGATCGATACAATTAGAAACTTTGCTGTGGCACTCGACGAGAGCCGTCTCAAAAAGCCCCGTTTGGATATTCATCGCGGCAGTGATAATGCCGTGCAATCCATCCCCTGAAACGGAGTGAACCGGCCTGCGAGCCCCACCGATTTGATCGGGACAATACTCATCAAAAATGCTCGTCCCCTCGGAAATATCTTCCGAACAAGCAATAAAACTCCCAATCTGGTCAGGAGCGAGTCCCGCATCGCTATAGGCCTTAACCGCCGCCTCATAAATCATCTCGCGATACGAAACTTCAGGACTTGCGGCTCGAAAGCCGGTTGTCCCAATGCCAATCACAGCGACTCGTCGATCCATATAAACCTCCACCCTGTCATTGCGAGCGAAGCGAAGCAATCTCCCAAGTGGATTGCTTCGCTTCGCTCGCAATGACAATTACACATTTCTTCTTTGTTCTTCCGTCTTCAAAAAATCAATGATCCCTTTTAACGAAGCTCCGGGCGTAAAAACCTCCGCAACCCCTTGAGACTTGAGTTTGGGAATGTCGTCATCCGGAATAATCCCTCCTCCAAAAACGACCACATCGCCTAAACCCTTTTCTCGAAGCAATCGAATCACCTCTGGAAACAAAGTGTTGTGAGCCCCAGAAAGAATGCTCAAACCGATGGCATCCACATCCTCTTGAAGCGCCGTGTTCACAATCATCTCAGGCGTTTGATGCAACCCCGAGTAGATGACCTCAAATCCCGCATCGCGAAGAGCCCGAGCCACCACCTTGGCCCCGCGATCATGACCATCGAGACCAGGCTTGCCCACTAAAACTCGAAATTTCCCTTTCATACCGCCACCCGCTCCTGATAAGTTCCCATGACATTGCGTAATGTATCACAAATCTCCCCCAATGTGGCATAGGCCCGAACCGCTTCTAAAATGGGAGGCATGACATTCTTGGTTCCCTGAGCTGCCTCCGATAATCGGCTTAACGCCTCTTCCACCCGATCCCTGTGACGCTCCACTCGAACCTTCTGGAGAGCCTCCATTTGACGCTGTTCTTCGGCCTCCCCAATCTGGAGAAGGGAAGGCCTCACATTCTCCTCCACCACATATTTATTTACGCCAACAATCACCTTCTCTTTTTGTTCAAGCTGTTGCTGGTAATGATAAGAGGATTTTGCGATCTGTTCTTGGGGATAGCCGATCTCCAAAGCTCGAAGCATCCCCCCTAATTCGTTAATCTTTTCAATAATGGCAGTGGCCTCTTCTTCCAACTGATTCGTCAGCCTTTCAACAAAATACGATCCCCCCAAAGGATCGACAACGGAGGCCACGCCACTTTCATGGGCAATAATCTGCTGCGTGCGAAGAGCCAATGTGACTGCCTCCTCACTGGGGAGCGCTAACGTTTCATCCAACGAATTGGTGTGAAGTGATTGTGTTCCTCCGAGGACAGCCGCCAATGCCTGAATCGTCGTCCGAACCACATTATTCATTGGTTGTTGCGCTGTGAGGGAGCATCCTGCCGTCTGCGTGTGGAATCGGCATTTCCAAGAGCGGGGATCTTTAGCTTTAAATCGATCGCGCATGATGTGGGCCCACATCCGCCGCGCCGCTCGATACTTAGCGATCTCCTCAAAGAAATCGTTATGGGCATTGAAAAAGAAGGAGAGCCGCGGCGCAAATTCATCGACACCCAACCCCGCTTCCATGCCTGCCTGAACATAGGCGATGCCGTCAGCCAAAGTGAATCCCAACTCTTGGGCAGCGGTGGAGCCGGCCTCCCGAATGTGATAGCCGCTAACGCTAATCGTATTCCACAATGGAAGGCGCTGGGTGCAATAAACCAAAATATCTTGGATGATTCGCATCGAGGGTTTGGGCGGAAAGATGTAGGTCTTTTGCGCGATGTACTCTTTGAGAATGTCGTTTTGAATTGTTCCGCGAAGTTTTTCTTGAGGAACCCCCTGCTTTTCAGCCACCGCGATGTACATCGAAAGGAGAATCGCAGCAGGAGCATTAGTGGTCATCGAAGTGGTCACTTGATCTAATGGAATTTTATCGAGCAAAACCTCCATATCCCGCAGCGAATCGATTGCAACCCCACATTTCCCAATCTCCCCTTGAGAACGAGGATGATCGGAATCGTAGCCCATAAGTGTGGGCATGTGGAAAGCAATTGAAAGCCCCGTTTGCCCTTTTCTTAAGAGGTCGTGAAGTCTTTTGTTGGTTTGTTCGGGGGTGCCAAACCCGGAGAACTGACGCATCGTCCAGAGCTTGTCCCGATACAGGGTTTGATGAACGCCGCGCGTGTAAGGGAACTCCCCAGGATTGCCGAGAGCCTCTTGAGGATCCCAACCGATTAAATCCGTCGAGGTATAGAGCCGATCGATCTCAAGATCGGAAACCGTCGAAAAACGGGGGGCGCGCTCAGGACATTCCGAGAGGGTTTTATTGAAGGTCGAGGTATCCGTTGCCATAATTTTCATCGAAAATATCCTTTACGACCCCGAGTGTCAACCCGACTAGATCTTGCCCACCCCCAGTTTCTAAGTCAGGATATTCCTCGAGCGGCTTCAAGAAAATTTGGACTTATCGGTAGGAAAAATTCAGTGGAATGCTTTTTCTCGCTTCACTCGCAAGATTTTTGACCCCTCTAAGGCTCGGTCGCTCGATTTCTGAACTCGGCCTTCGGCCTCAAACAGCCCGCCTGCAACGTCTGCGGCGTAGCCGCTGCGGGCAGGCAGAAATCGGCCCTGCGGGCACGCTCCCTTCGCCAAGAGGGGTACCCCAAAAATCTTGCGGCGCTCGCTCGTACAAAACATTCCCGTGAACTTTTTCCACTTTTTTTAAGTTGAAGGGATCCACTGGGGTATTTTCCCTGAACAAACGTTACGAAATTTTTAGGGTACCCGTTAGGGGAGGTAGGTCTCTGAACGAGCGGTTCATTTCGAGCCGTGCCCGCCAGCAGCGCTTTGCGCAGCAATGCGGGCTGGCCACTGTTGCTGAGCAAAGCAGCGGAGCGGATGGCCCACAATCGGTGTCGATCCGCAAAACCTATCCTTTCCGTGCGCGTTCTTCCAGGGTGAAATCGGGGGACGTAGCTGCTTTGCGAAGCCTACAGTGGCCAGCCCGCATTGCTGCGCAAAGCGCTGCTGGCGGGCTAGGCGAGAAATGCTAGCGAGTTCAGAG
>JACQOV010000059.1 GCA_016202395.1 Deltaproteobacteria bacterium | reverse complement strand
TCTCAATTTCCTCAAAAAGCGCTACGAATTCTTTTGAAGGTAAGATATGGCTACGAGCCGTTAAACGCATTCGACTCCAGTCATTTGCGAGATAACTGCTTAAACCTTTCCGTCCCCCGAGATCCTGCATAAATATTGCTAACCGCTCAATGGCCATTTTATCGGAAGGTATTACATAAAAATTCGGATCCCCACCATGAAGTTCCTGATTCGCTTTCTTTAACATATCAGCAACGGATAGACTTTTATCTATGGGAGGAAAACTTTCTAAGTAAGTTTGTAACTTTGCAATTTCCTGTAATGCAGCATAATCCAAAACGTCTCTTCCATCTTTATACCGCACAGAAAACTCAATGGGAGCCCACGAACCAAAAAACTCTGAAGCGAGCCGCTCACTTTGTATAACTTCCGTATCTTCCCTAAAAAGACTTAGATAATTTGTGTCCACCGTCACTCTGCCCATCCAAAAAACAAAAAGGACAATGATTCCTACCGTTCCAACCACGATGGATCTAGAATATCGACCAGCTAACCCCGATATGATTTCCACAAACTCTTGAATAGAGGATCCGCTCTTATTCTTTACCAGGGATGGCATCTTCCAACCTAACCAATCCAGACCTAACGGAAGGAACGTAAATGTTAACAAGTAAGAAACCATCACTCCAAACGATGCGTACAAACCGAAATCCTGGATAACTGTGACAGAACTGGTGAGAAGTGACAGAAATCCTATCGCCGTTGTCACACTCGCCCATAAACAGGGCCGAGTGATATGAGCCACGGTTTTTAGAATGGCCTCACGCCGATCTTGAGTTTTCAAGACCATCTGCCGATAAGCACTCAGAAAATGGACCGAAGTAAGGATTCCATAAATTAAAATGAGGGGTAGAACGATTTCTGAAATGGAGGTTATAAATTTTCCCATAACCACGACGAAGCCAAAAGTCCAAACAATGCTTATGCCAGCAACAATCAATGGAACCGATGGAAGCCAGTAACTTCGAAAAATTAAGAAAAGGACAAAAAAGACGATGCTTACAAGGACAGGAACCATGAGACGACTATCTCGCATAAAGGCTTCATCTGCAGACACAAGATAAAAAGGGATTCCTCCCATGATCATCTTGATCCCTTCTCTTTTTTCCTCCTCCATTATGATTTTCCGTATTTCTGAGGCGACTTTCTTTTTGTACTTTTGGCTAGCTAATTTATCGAGAGCAATATTAATACTCGCACCTTTTCCATCTTTCTGAACAATAGTGACTTTCTGATAAAGAGGATCGGATAATATGCGATTTCGGATTGATTCCATATCTGAAGGTTGTAGATATGAAAGTTCATCTTCCAAAGCCCCTACAACAAGCGTGTCCCCCTTATTATAAGCAGAGCTAAAGCTTGTGACACTAAAGACCTGATTAACGCCTGGTAATTCTTCAAATCGCTTAGTCAAGCGATCAATCATTCTCAAAATTCGCAAGTCGAATACATCTTCACACCGAAACAGAACCGCAAAGAACTCCTCATTCCCAAACTCTTTATAGAATCCTTCATAGTAGACAAGATCAGGGTCATCAGAATGGAACATGGCGGGCACATCACTATTGACTTCTAATTTTGGGAGTTGCCAAGCAAAAAATAGAGTGGGCAATAAAACCATCAATATAAACGCCGCAGGGTGATTCAAGACCCAACGCACAATCCGTACCATTATAAAACCTCCATTTTGAAATTCAAAAAGAACCGCTAAGATACTATGCCACTTGCGAAACTACTTCGAGATCAGACTCCATAGGCTGTCGATTAAAAGAAGGAACCGCCTCTCTTTTCTTAAGTGAAATCAATTTTGACTCTATCAGACAACCTGACGCATCGTACAATCCATCTTCAATCTGTTTTAAATAAGGGATATAAAATTTCATTTTTTCAAGGAAGGGTCTAATCCGAAAGCGACAATAGGTTTGGAAAAAAGCAGTTGTTATTTTTCCTTTGGCAAGATTCGTTAAAATCGCCCGACTAGAGTAAAAGTAACGGTAGGCATCATAAACTCGACTTTGAAGTTCACTCGGTTTTATATTTTTAGGATAGTGAAGAACAAATTGGCCACTGTAATAATCCCAATTCTTTTGAAATACTCTATGAGATGGAATTAATTCCTCATGGCCACTCGGGAAATTAGTCAATATATTCAGCATAACCCAAGTAACCTCATTGTCTTTAGCAAACTGAACTGTTTTCAACCAAGTATCAGAAGAATCCTCATCATTCCCCAAAATAAAACTAGCACACACATGAATTCCATAACTACGAATTATCTTGAGAGATTTTTTTACTTTTTCAATGGTTTGTTTTTTATCGAAATGAGTCAAGGTATTATCACTGATGGACTCTATCCCCATGAATATCCACATAACACCCGCTTTTCTCATAAGATCCAGCATCTCTAGATCCTCTGCTATTTCATATCGAGCAAATACGAACGAGCGAGCTTTGACTCCACTTTGAATGATTTGTCGCAATACCTCCTTCGATTTCTGTCGATTCACTCCAAAATAACTGTCAATGATAAAAACCCAATTCGGAAAACCTGGGAAGAATCTTGTTTTTCTTTTTAAATCCTCAATCACAACTTCAGGACTGCGATGCCGCATCGTTTTGCCACCAATCCGCCAACAAAACTTACAGGGATAAGGACAGCCACGAGAAGTCTCCAAGAAATGGAAATGACCTATTCCCTTGAAAAGTAATTGGATGGGATTCAATCGATCGTAACCATGAACTAACGAAAGATCGGGAATCGTATCCAAATTCTTTACAAGTTCCCTCGGGGAATTATGGTGGGGCTTGCCACCTTTGAGGTATGAAATCCCTTGGATACCACGGATATCCCCTCCATGGTTGAGAGCCTCCAATAATTCTATGATGGTTTCTTCCCCCTCATCCCTCACCACATAATCCACATACCGAACCGCATCATCCGGAATCATCGAAGCATGAGGACCCCCTAAGACGGTGGGAACATCCTTGTGGGCCTTAATTTTTTTAACCATCTCATAAACGCGGTTAACCGTGCAGGTGATTGCAGAGAAACCCACAAGATCTGCTTCCAAAACTCGTTCCCACGGAATCGGAGCAATCCGCTCCATAAAAACCTCGACCTCATAACCTGCATTCTTCAGAACAGTGCCAATGAGTGGAAGGGTATTTTCAGCCATCACCAAACGACCTTCAAAATCCGGGAATCGAGGATTGGGAGAAATAAGCGCGATTTTTCGAATGGGTTTGGTGGATTCCATAGTTTTCAGCCAGTGTTTCCCTAATATCACAGAATTTATTGAAAAGCAAACAGATTTTTAAACTCCAATTCGCACACGCAGATCATCATCATCCCAATTCGCGCCGATCAGCGCGAATTTGTATAACTCTATGAAAATAAACAATATTGGAATCCTTAGGGCATATCCCCCTTTAAAAAGAGAAGCATCGGAGTCACATCTCCTGTCCTTAAATGATCCTCATAAGCCTCCAGAGCTTGCTGGAATCTCCCCTCTTCCTCAGGATCCTGGGCTAATAACGGTAATGTGGTCTTCACAACCGCAATAGCTCGCCTCTCATTGTCTCTCCCTTGCTCCTCCCCCACTTCCTCCCTCAGACTCATCGCCCCCTCCCAAACTCCATCGACCGCATGTCCAAAAACCTCATGAGCCACGATCCCTCGTAATAAAACTCTCTCCTCAGGAGTCTTCAAATCCCGACCAAAAAACAGATTCCCCAACGAGACGATACAATAAGGGGCTTGACACACGGTGAAACCCGCTCCCACCACCCCTTCTCTTTCCTCATACCCTAGAAACCTTCCCACATCATTGAGATTGGCCAGACTGATGATGATTTCAAAGTCGGATCTCAGAAGAATCTCCATCTCATGAGGAAAGACCCCCGCCAGCTCTACTAACGTTTCTAAAACCTCATTCTCTCCTTCAGAGCTAAACCCTCCTCCCAGTTGAACACGAACCCCAATTCCTTCGGGCGTGAGCGCCATCCTATAGGTGAAGTGAGGTGTTACCTTAAAATTCCCCCAGCCGAGGGACTCCACTGAGAGACCCTGAGGATCGATCCCATTCACGGGATTGTTTTGAACATAAGAATAGGGATTTAAACTTTTAGGACGAGTCGGCTCAAAATCCGATCGAAATATTCCCAGATAAGGATCGGGAGAGAGAAATCGAGCGGTGATGGGATCGTACGAGCGGGCCGAAGCGTTATAGAGAGCGCTTTCTCTGTCCCATGGATAAGTAGCGTAAAGAGGAAATGGGTTTGGCGGCCAGGAATCTTCTTCAACTTCCCCAAAGGGATCATAGGAAAACTTCTGAAGCGCTTCTCCAGACTCTCCGGTCACTAGATTTAAAGATCCGAGATAATCCAAATGAACATAAACCGTCTTCGCGAAAACAAACGAAGGAAATAGCGCCACAATAAATGTCTTGGAAAATATACTCAAAGTCTCTCCAACCCCATGCAACTATCAAATTCCCTGTCGAAAAGAAAGGAGCGGTGTGTTAGTGTAGCGCCCTATTAATCTCTTTAGGCTTAGGGTGAACGGGATATGTAAACGCGCAATTGTTGCGGCGCCGCAACAATTCAAGCGGGGTCATTCATGAAAAGCATGCAAGCCTCCTGCGAAACTGGACCTCCGAGGACCTTCAATTTCTGCTCAGCTGAGTCTTTGGAAGCCTGACTTGACAAGAGCCACAAAATGCACTATCTTTGTTAAAAACTGTCATAAAATAACAGTATCTTACAAAAATGAGCAAGATCATCGAACCTATCCGGGAGCAGATTCCTTTCGATTGTTTTCGTGACACGGAGTTGATGAACCTCCTGAAGGGGAGTCCGAACCGACGGTACGGCCTCATCAAAAGAGCGCTCGCTCACAAGGAACTGATCCACATTCGAAGGGGGCTTTATTGTCTCGCTGAAAGATACCGACGTCAACCCCTAAATCTGTTTTGGCTGGCCCAGCAGATCTACGGCCCCTCGTACATCAGCTTCGAATCGGCCTTATCGCAACACGGTTGGATCCCCGAAGCCGTTCACACGATTACATCAGCCTCCTTGAAACGATCTCGACACTGGGACATCCCTTTGGGCCTCTTCAGTTACACCCGAATTCCTTGCGATCCTTTTTTAACAAGGGTGGTCCGAGAAACCGAAGGGAAAATTGTTTATCTCATCGCCAAACCTTGGAAGGCGCTCGCGGATATGGTATACGCCTACAAAAAAGACTGGAGAGGTGTTCGACCCTTGATGCAATCGCTACGAATCGATGAAGAATTTCTGACACAAACAGATCCCCGCGAGCTTGAAGAGATCCAAGAAACATTCCGGAGTCGTCGAGTATTAAAGTTCTTCAAAGGGGTAAGAAAGGATCTAAAACTATGAGTGTGAGGATCCTCCAAGAGAGATTAGAGAGTTATCAATGCTCAACCTGGCAAGAAGAGGAGCATTCCTTGAAGGAAATTCTCCAAGAGATCGCTTTAGCCGGTTTAAGTCGAACTGATTTCTTTAAACAGGCTGCGTTTCAAGGAGGAACAGCTCTGAGAATTTTCTACAGCTTACAGCGATTCTCAGAAGACCTCGATTTCTTACTCAGAAGAAGCGATTCCTCATTCCAACTCGCTCCTTATCTTCATGCTTTACAAGAAGAATTTCAAACCTACGGAATCACCATCACCGTTCAAGATCGGTCCAAAGCGGATGAGAACGTGAGGAAAGCATTCTTAAAGGAGGACTCCATCGGCAAGGTGTTGACGCTGAAACATTTCCCCACCGATAGGAAACCCAAAAGCTTGAGAGTCAAACTCGAGGTCGACAGCAACCCTCCTCAAGCAGGAGGGTTTGAAACCAAATATCTTGATTTTCCATTCCCATTCCCCGTGACCCTTCAAGACCTTCCCAGCCTTTTCGCAGGGAAATCCCATGCCCTTTTGTGTCGTGAATATGTGAAGGGGAGGGATTGGTACGACTTTGTTTGGTATGTCAGCAGAAAAACACCGATTAATTTTGAATTTCTGACGAACGCCTGCCGACAGGTAGGCCATTGGGAAGGAATCCAACTTATCGCTGATAAGGAATGGTACCTGAAGGAAATGAAGGAAAAGATTAAATCGATCGATTGGCAAACGGCTAAAAATGATGTCGCCCGATTTCTTAAGGCTCCCGAATTAAAGACGATTGAGGTTTGGGGGAGAGATTTTTTTCTCGATCGACTCCAAAAGATGCGAGAATACCTCTAAACTTTCTTTTATTCAGGCAGGTTCGCGGTGGAGAGGAGACGAGGAAGATCTAACAATGTGATCTCCCGCCCTTGAACATCGATGAGCCCATCTTGCTTAAATTCACTGATCAACCGAATGACCGATTCTTGGGTGGTTCCAATCAGCTCCGCCAACTCCTCTCGGCTGAGCGAGATGTTCAATCGAATCCCCTTTTTTGCTTTCTCGCCGTACTTCACGCGGAAGACCAGAAGCAATTCCGCGAGGCGCTCTCGAACGTTCTTGTGGGCGATGCTGGCCATCTGTTGTTCCGCATGTCGAAGATCACGAGCGAGAAGGCCCATCACATGAAAAGCGGTGGTCGGGTGAGTTTCTAAAACATGGAAAAAGGTTTTCTTGTCGAAAAAACAGATCGTGGCCTCCTCCAACGTTTCTGCAGTCGCATGGTAAGGCTCATTACTCAAAAGAGACCGATAACCGATGATGTCCCCGGCTCCGGATAGTCGAACAATCTGTTGATGCCCATTGGTATCCATCTTATAGATCTTCACTTTTCCGGAGTTAACACAAAAAACACCAAAAGGTTCGTTCCCCTCATAGAAAATGACTTGGTAGGGCTTATAACTATTGGTGGTTTTGGAACGATCGATTTCACGAGCATGTTCCTCGGTGACATCGCAGAAAACGCTCGTCCCGCGACTTGCGCAAGTTTGACAATGGAGTGGGGAGTTCTTCAATTTTTTAAAGCATAAAGCCCTCGGCCATCAAAGTCAATTCCTTCGCTAAGCCGGGTCTAAAAGTGAATGGAAGGGGCATGAACAAAGTCATACGGCCACATGATCGTCATCATATGCAACAAAGAGGAAAGAGGCATAAACTCCTTCTATGATCGATGTTTCCGCCCTATTTTGTGGCAAAGAGACCGCTTCGCAGCCCCATCGCTATGGAAAGGCGTTAAAAAACCTCTCCCCTGCCCCGGAGCAGGCTCATAAACTCGCCAAATCGGCCAAGGAACGTCGCCCAGTCGTTGTCTGGAACTGCACCCGAACCTGTAACCTCCGATGTGTCCATTGCTACTCCGACTCCGAGGCCAAGAAATACCCAGGGGAATTGGACTCACAAGAGGCATGGAAGATGATCCTAGACCTCGGTAAATACCAGATCCCAACCCTGCTGTTTTCTGGAGGGGAACCTCTGCTGCGCAAGGACCTCTTTGCCTTAGCCTATGAGGCCCGCTCCATGGGAACTCACACGGTGATCTCGACCAACGGGACCCTCATTGATGAAAAAATGGCAGATCATATCGTTGAATCCCGACTCTCTTACGTAGGGATCAGCCTCGATGGAGTGGGAGAGACGAATGATCGTTTCCGAGGAATGGAGGGGGCCTTCCATCGCGCGGTCCAGGGGATGCGTTTTCTGGTGGAACGGGGGCAAAAGGTAGGACTTCGGATGACCCTCACGCGCCAAAACGCTCATGATCTGAATCAGATCTTCGACTTCATCGAAAAAGAAGGGATCCGGAGGGCCTGTTTTTATCATCTGGTCCCCTCGGGACGAGGGCACGGCCTGGTGGATCTCACTCCGGAAGAGGCGCGAGGAGCGGTGGACACGATCCTGGAACGAACGCGCGGCTTCTATCAAAGGGGACTCGATACTGAGATCCTCACGGTGGATAATCACTGTGATGGCCCCTATCTTTACCTCAAAATGCTGGAGGAAAAGGATCCACGATCTGAGGAGGTTCACCAGATGCTGACTTGGAACGGTGGAGGGCTCCACAGTTCCGGCACTGGCATCGCTTGTGTCGATTTCGTTGGCAATGTTCACCCCGATCAGTTTTGGATGGATTACACCTTAGGGAACGTTAGAGAACGCCCTTTTAGCGAGATCTGGCAAGACGAATCCGAACCCCTTTTGGGCAAGCTCCGAGATCGAAAACGGTGGCTCAAGGGGCGATGTAGCTCCTGTCGTTTCTTGAATCTTTGCGGAGGGGCAATGCGGGTCCGTGCCGAAAGAGCGCACGGAGATCCTTGGGCCCCTGATCCGAGTTGTTACCTCACCGATAAGGAGATTGGACTCCAATGAATGCCATCCAACCGGATCTCAGGCTCCTCTTCTGGGAAACCACGGCAGGTTGCAATCTCGAGTGCATCCATTGTCGGCGACTCGATGTGAGCCGGAACCTGATGAAAAATGACCTCGACTTTGAGGAATGCCGATCCCTTCTCCAACAGATTCGAGAAGTAGGCCAACCGATCCTTGTCCTGAGCGGAGGGGAGCCCTTAATGAGACCGGATATTTTTGATATCACGAGAGAGGCTCAAAAGCTGGAACTCCCGGTGGCGCTGGCCACCAACGGCACGAGGATCGATGGAGAAACAGCGAAAACTATCGTCGATTCTGGGATACGCCGTGTTGCCATTAGTCTCGATGGAGCCTCCGCGGAAACCCACGACTCGTTCCGCCAACAAGCAGGATCCTTTGAAGCGGCCCTCCAAGGTTTCACCCGCCTCAAAGCCCTGGGAATGAGCCTTCAAATCAACTCTACCGTCACACGACACAATGCAAAAGAGGTCCCCGATATCTATCGCATGGCGGTAGAACTAGGGGCTGACGCGTTGCACTTCTTTTTGCTAGTCCCGGTCGGTTGCGGATTGGAAATCGCGGAGTCTCATCAAATCTCTGCTGAAGAGTACGAAGAGATTTTAGTTTGGCTCTATGAGCGCTCTCTCGATAATCGGCTCCATCTGAAAGCGACCTGCGCCCCGCATTATTTTCGCGTGATCCGACAACAGAATCGATTGCGAAACGTTCCCCCCTCACCCCAAAGGGGAGAGGGAGACCGAAGGTCGGGTGAGGGGGATAAACATCAGATGAATACGCTCACGAGAGGCTGCCTCGCAGCCACATCGATCTGTTTTGTGTCGCACACTGGAGAGGTTTTTCCCTGTGGTTATCTTCCGCTAAGCGCGGGGAATGTTAAAACCCAGGCCTTTTCAGAGATCTGGAACCATTCTCCTCTTTTCAACCGATTTCGCGATGTCGATCTTTTGGAAGGGAAATGTGGTGAATGCGAGTTCAAGAAGGTCTGCTTGGGATGTCGAGCGCGAGCTTACTATGCCACGGGCGATTTCCTGGGAGAAGAGCCCCTTTGTGTTTATCAACCCAAAACTTTAAGAGGAGCCGCCTAACATGCCATCCGATATTTGTTGTAAAAAGAGCTTAATCGACGGAACAACTTACGGTGAAGTGGTTCATCGTCTGCGCGAATTAGAATCTCGCGGAGAAACCCTCCACTTCAAAGAAGGACAAATCCTTTTCTACAAAAATCATATACCCTACGGTTTCTTCCAGCTTAAGAAAGGGAAAGTGACCTTATCCAATAGCGCTCCTGAGACCCTCTCTGTGGGAACCGATCCAGACCAACTCCTTTTGATCGGACTCAACCACCTCCTCTCCACAACCCCTTATTGCGCCACCTGCACTGCACAAACAGAGGTCGAGGTTCTCTTTATCCCAAAGTCCGCGATCTTTCACTTTTTCCCCTCCGGTGTGGGAACCCTATGATATAAATCATAGGATAGATTGATGCCTATCATACCCACTCTTTCAAGAATCGATTACCTTGGCAAGAATCGATTACTTTGGGCGAACTGGCAATGTTTATGGCGCCCCTGGTTTGGGTGAGCGGAGCCTCCTTCGCTCAAATCCCCCCGAAAAAAACCATGGCCTACATCGGGCCAGGGGCGCCATATTCTTTCTACCCCATTTACTCCTGGGCCTTTATTGACTTCAAAAAACAGCTGATTTAGAGTTGTCTCTGCGGATGTTTAGAAACATATGAAGTCATGACGCAGGTCATACCCGTTTAAAAGAGTAGAATGCTAAGTTTAGGCCATGATTGAATTCAACCCCAAAAGAAGGAGGATCCCCATGAAATATGTCTTATCTTTAACTCTTATAGCGATGGGCCTCTTTATTTTCTGGCCACGAGAGGCGAGCGCCGTCTCTCAGTTCTCCAGAAAATATGGAGAGCCTTGTTCCACCTGCCATAACATCTTTCCCCGGCTGAATTATTACGGTGAAAGATTTTTGCGCAATGGCTATCAAAGCCCGGATGATCCCGAAGGGGATGGAGACACCGTTGGGATGAAGGCATTGGGTGGAGAAGGACGGCTCACTCTTGGGAAAGTTGAAAATTGGCTGGGGGCCCGTCTCAATGTGACGCCACTTCGGATTCAAACGAACAGTCTTGATATTGAAAGCAATGATAGCAAAGAAACCAAACTCACGATCGGAAACCCGGACTGGCTCCAATTTTTTGTCGCGGGAAGCATCTTCAAGAATGTCTCGATCTTTATCGAGAATGAATTCTCAAAGGATGCATTCAAATTCAACTGGTTCTATCTTGGATTTCATAACCTAGTGGGAGATTATGTCAATTTCCAAGTTGGAAACGTGAGCCCCGTATTGTTCGCTTCATTTCCTAATAGACTCCCTCTGTTTCCCGCTCTAAAGAATGAAGCGCTGCGGCTCAAAGCCTCTAATGGAACTGGCGAAGACAGCGTGGATGTCACCTCGGCCCGCCCTGGGATCACCTACTATGGTGAAAAAGGGCCGGTCGTTTGGTACGCAGGCATTTCACCCGGATCCAGTGGCGCTGAAAAAAATAACTTCCTCAACTATTGGACAGGGGCGCGCCTTGAGGTGACCGAAGCCATGGAAAGCGCATTTGAAGGGAGCAGCGTCACTCTCCACTATGCTTGGGGAACGGATACCAAAAACACAGACACCGCTCAAAAACGGAACGACTACTGGCGGCTTTTTCCGTCGTTGAATGTGCGTTATGGTGAAAACGTCGATATTCAAGGGGGCTATGTCTATGGCAAAGATGACAATGTCACGCTGGCCGCAACCCCTGTTGAAGGCAAGTTCTACGGCTGGACGCTCCTTGGAGCCTATGTAAAGTATCCCTGGGTTCCTGGAATTGCATGGGATCGAACCGTCCCAATCGACAACTTCAACGGAGCGGAACTTCATAAGATTACCCCGAGTCTCACCTATCAGATCCGCGAGAATATGAGACTCACCTTCTACGCGGGTTTTGATGTTTTGGGGGAAAAGACAGGCCATACAGAACCGGCACATGACTTCTTGTTGAACTTTAGGACGATGTTTTAAACTTTAAAGAAGGAAACCCGTGTGGATACCAAAGTCCACACGGGAATCCATCTAAATAGGAGGAGGAAATCGATGAAGCTGGCGGTTAAAGCATTGTGGATCTCTTTGGCATGGCTGTTAGGGTGGACCCTCTTCTATCTGCTCAATCTCCAAACAGCCTATTCTGCCGATGGAAAAGCGATCTTTCAAAAGTATAAATGCCAGAGCTGTCACACTGTAACCTCTCAAGGCATTGCAAAGGAAAAACAAGCAGTGGTGGCGGAGGAAGACGCCGAGGATGAAGAAGAGAAAGTGGAGCCCCCGGATCTCTCCGATATCTGCAGCGGCAAAGTAGAGAGTAAAATAGATTGGACCAAAGATCTGGAGGGATGGATACTGAAAACCAAGGCCAATAAGGATGAGAAAAAGCACAAAAAACTCTTTAAGGGAACTCCTGAAGAGAGAAAGATGTTGGTCGACTGGCTCGTGGCCCTCTGTCCGTCCAAATAAATAGAAGGAGGAAATCAATGAAGGTGGCGGTTAAAGTGTTGTGGATCTCTTTAGCATGGCTGTTAGGGTGGACCCTCTTTTATCTGCTCAATCTCCAAACAGCCTACTCTGCGGATCTCCCTGGGAAAAAGGTCTTTCTAGATTACAAATGTAATGCGTGCCACACGGTGAAATCCGTAGGCATCGTAAAGGTAGAGATAAAGGATGAAGAGGCGGAGGAGGAAGAAGGAGGAGAAAAAGTCGAGCCTCCCGATCTCTCCAATCTCTGCAGCAAGAAAGACAGTAAAATAGAATGCACCGCCGATTTTTTGGATAAATTCATCAGAAAGCAAGTGGCCGACGATAAGGGGGGAAAACACAAAAAGCGCTTTAAGGGGACCCCTGAAGAGCGGAAAACACTGGTGGAGTGGCTCCTAACCTTAAAATAATGAATCATGCTTAGCTCAGCAGGACCTTACATCGTTGTCGGCATTACCATGTTGAACATTGTTCTTCTGACGGTTCTCCTCGTTCAACGCGAGTGGATCCTGCAAAGAATGGGAAAGGTCCTGTTCTTTTTGGTGGTCATCGTTTTCCCCACCCTTGTGGTGGCAGCAACGTTCGCGCTGAACATTAAAAACTCTGAAAGCGTTTCCTTCTGTCTGGGCTGCCACGAAATGGGGCCTTATGTCGATAGCCTCCATGAAGACGATGATGAGATGATTCCCACCATCCATTACCAGAACAATTGGGTTGAGCAGAAGGAGGCTTGTTACCAATGTCATACCGACTACACGGTGTTTGGGCCCATCAAAGCGAAGGTTCGCGGATTAATGCACATATACGTTCACTATATCAAAGGGGCCCCCAAGGATATCGCGCTCTACAAACCTTATAACAATCGGGAGTGTCTCCGCTGTCATGAGGGGGCTAAGAGATTTGAGAATCTCCCCCAACATCAACAGGATCCTAAGATGCTGCTGCGGCTAAAAATCAACAAACAAAGTTGCATGGACAAGGGATGCCATGATGTGACCCATGAGGTGTACCCTGACGAAGAGTACTCCGATGAGGGAACTGACGAGGTGTACTCCAATGATGAATGACCCCAAAATACGTTGGCTGTGGGTCGCCTGCGCCTTAGAAATAACGGGGTTGTTATTAGGAATCGTCAGCGCGGCCCTTTTCCATCGGGTCACCATGACCCTGTTTTTTGTTGTCGGCATCCCAACCATCTTTCTAGGCATGGTGTGCTACATCGTCACAGTGATCCGCATCATCATCTCGAAGGGCGCTTTTTAACGCAAGATCTCCTACGGCTCACATTTTGTCTCAGGATTTGATATATTGGGGCCTGAAAGGGGAATAACTTGACGTTTGCCGCAGGGCCCTATGTCATCGTTGGCCTCATGGCGCTAAACATTGTCCTTCTCGCGGTCCTCCTTGCCCAACGCGAGTGGTTTATGCAGCGCCTAGGAAAAGTTCTTCTCTTGCTCGGCGCCCTTGCCCTTCCCGCTCTTGTCCTCTCTGCAGCCGTTCATATCAATATGGAAAATTCTAAAGAGGTCTCATTCTGCCTTTCGTGCCATGAAATGGAAGCCTATGGAGAAAGCCTTGAAGAAGATGACGACGAGAGGATCCCCACCATCCATTACCAAAACAATTGGGTTCACAAAGAGAAGGCCTGCTATGAGTGCCACACCGATTACACCCTGTACGGCCCGATCAAAGCAAAGATCCAAGGGCTCTTGCATATGAATGTGCATTATTTTAAAGGAGCGCCCAAAAAGATCGAAATCTACCAGCCTTATAATAATCGAGAATGCCTGCGCTGCCACGAAGGGGCGAAAAAATTTGAGGAAACGGAGTACCACCAACAAGATCCGAAGATGAGGGTCCGTTTAAAAACTAATAAACAAAGCTGCATGGACAAGGGATGTCATGATGTAATTCACGAGGTATACTCCGATGATGAATGACCCTAAAATGATGCGTTGGCTGTGGATCGGCTGCGCCTTAGAAATCACGGGATTGTTATTAGGAATCATCAGCGCGGCCCTTTTCCACCGGATTACCATGACCCTGTTTTTTGTCATCGGCATCCCAATGATCCTTCTAGGCATGGTGTGCTACATCGTCACAGTGATCCGCGTCATCATCTCGAAGGGAGCCTTTTAACGAGCTGTTTGCTCAGAAATGTGCTAACAGGCTGTTAAGACGCAACGAAGCCTCGAAGGAGATGGGCCACCCCGTAGGCAAGCCCAGAGGCCACTCCTCCGACAAGAAAGGTCTCTAGGCCCGAAAGAAAAAGGGGCCGATGAACTAGTTTGCCCCTCAAAACACCCACGCCAAAGAAAGCCACGCCCGTTAGGATGAAGCTTGCTAAAAACATCTGTCCTTCCATAAGAAAAGCAGTAAAGAAGAATGGGACCAACGGAATTCCACCCACAAAGATGAACGCCCAAAAAGTCACCCACGCGCTTCTCCACACACTGGGGCTTTTCAAGGCCAATCCGTATTCCTCTGTGAGCATCGTATCAATCCAGAGAGTCCGATTTCGAGTGATCTTATCGACAATCTCGCTTAAAATGGGATCCTCAAAACCCTTTTTCTCAAAGATCTGCCGGATCTCCTCTCTTTCTCCTTCTGGAACTTCTTCGACATGTCGTTCTTCGGTTTTCCGAATCCGATCGATCAGCTCTCTCTCGCTTTTCGCTTTCTGAAAATTGCTCACAGCCATACTCACTCCATCGGCAATCAGATTAGCCGCCCCCAAGATCAGAGCCACTCCTGCGGAGAGCCTCCCCCCCATGGCTCCCACAACGATGGCAAATGTGGTGACACAGCCATCAATGGCTCCCAATATGGCATCGCCTAAATAACTGTCCCCTCCGCGAACCTCCAGCCGTTCGCGAATCTCTTGCAGACTATGCCCATGCTCCAAACTCCGACCCTTTTCCTGAGATCCAAACATGGGGCTATTCTACCAAGAAAGAAAGGTCTTGTGGAGTATTAATATTCCAAAGGGATTTTCCGAGGGGATCTAACCGGTGAAGGAGTTGTCGTGTGACTACTGAAACGGCCAAATCTCTGTTCCAGAGCGCTTTCAAATCTTTTCGCCCCTTTTCGATCAAGGATGTGACAAAAGGATAAGTGGTTCGATCATAAACGCCGGGGAGCGGGGAAGGTCCTTCTTCTCCTTGTAAAAGGACGATATCCGAATGGGAATCAGTGGTCCAAAGGGTTTGAATGACATCGGGCGAAAGGAACGGCATGTCGCAAGCGACCAGTAAAATCCTCGAATTCGAGGTCTTCTCCCAAATCCCCTTCAGAGCTTGAAGAGGTCCCTCGAAGGGATGTTCATCTTCAATCACGGGAAAAGAGAGTTGTTTCAAACGAGGATCCGACCCGGAGAGAATAACATCGCAATGGGCCGATTTCAATCTTTCAATGACGATCTCGATTAAAGTTTTCCCTTCATACAAAGCCCAAGCTTTATCGCGACCAAAGCGACGGCTTCTCCCTCCCGCTAAAACGACGGCGGTTTTATTCGAGTTCACAGAAATCTCCCTCGAGGAGGATGGGGTCAGTTTTAAGTTTTTAAGTAACGCTGACCACATCCTCCTAATCGTTACTTAAAAACTTAAAACTGACCCCATCCTCCTATGGGCAAGTGGGATCTCCTTCTTCCAAATAGGGAGCCTCTTTTTGATCTCTTCCACGATGTATTGAAGCGCCTGGAAAGATTCACCTCGATGCGGCGACATCACCCCCACAAAAAGGCTGGTCTCTCCCGTTAAAACCTTCCCTATCCGATGATAAATGTGCGCCCGGTGAATCGGCCACAAACCTTTAGCCTCTTGAAGGATTCGATGAGCCTCTTCTCCAGCCATGGGCACATAACATTCATACTCGATGCCAAGAACTTTTTCCCCGTTATTCTCCTCACGCACCCTCCCCAAAAAAGAGGCCTGCGCTCCACAACAATCCCCATGTTGCATCTGCGCCAACGCTTTCGGAGCATCGAACGGCTCTGAGACAATCGTAACGGAATCCATTTATCCTCCTGCAACGGGGGGGATTAGGGCCACTTCGTCCCCCTCATGAAGAAGGGTGTCCGAAGAGACGTACTCCCGGTTGATTGCAAATAGAACCTGCTTGGACCAACGGGAAGACTCCTGGGAGTCGATGCCTAAATATTCCCAGAGGGAGCCCACCGAGACCCCTTGTGGAACCTCTAAAGCGATTTTAGAACGATTTAATCTTTCTCGAAGCGTCGCAAAGGCGTAGACCGTGATTTGCATCGCTCTCTCCTATCGGGGGATCCAATGAATCAAAACCGAATCCCCTTTTTTATACACCCTTTTTCTAGAGGGCAAAACAACCAAACAATTCGCCTGAGCAAAAGTCCCCATTCGATGAGACCCTTGATCCCCAGCGGGACGAACCGATAACCCTCGATGATTGCGTGAAGCCACTCCCCGAATGAACTGTGTGATCCGCGGTTTGGACAAAAGAGGAACGGTGATTCTGGCTTTCTCTTCCTCAAGATAAAGATCTTCAAATCCAAGCCACCTACGAAGAGCGGGACGAGCGTACTCGTAATAACAAACCAGGCTTGAGGCCGGATTGCCCGGCAAACCGAAGATGAATCGATCCCCTTTCCGGCCAAAAAAGAGCGGTTTGCCCGGCCTCTGAGCCACTTTCCAAAAAATTGGCTCCACACCCAGATCTTCAAGAATTGGCCTCACATAATCGAATCGCCCCACAGAAACCCCTCCAGTAATCCATAGGAAATCGTTTTCTTCAAGGGCCTTAGCGATAGCCCTTTCCAACCGAGAACGAACATCGGGGATAGGAGCTATCATCTTGGCATCGATCGAAAACTCCTGAAGCGCGCAAGTCAATGTTAGAGAATTACTCTCGAATACCTTTCCAGCCCTCCAAAGAGAAGAACGCCGAACCAGTTCACTTCCTGTCGAAAGGATGGCGATGCGAGGCGGAACCCACACATCGACGGTTGGAATCCCCAAAGAGGCTAAGAAGCCGACTGCGGCAGGACTGAGTAAAATCCCCGTTGAGAGGGCTAGATCCCCTTTCTTCAACTCTTCTCCACAACGGCGAATGTTCTCCCCTCGCTCTATTTTGCGCGAGAGGAAGATTTTTCTGTCCTCCGCAACCACCTCCTCTTGAGGAATGACGCCGGTGGTCCCTGTGGGAATAATCGCGCCTGTCATGATTCGTGCCGCCTCCCCTGAACGCAATCTCTTTTCAAACCGATCTCCTGCAGCGATCTCCGCGACCACCGAGAGCTGTTTCGAATCTCCACAAACGGCGTAGCCATCCATGGCGGAGGAATCGAACGAAGGGGAAGCGATCGGAGAAAAAACATCCTTGGCTAAAACGCGCCCAAGGGCCTTGCGCAGAGGAATCCGCCGTCCAGGCCCCCGCGGAATCTCGCTCGTCACGATCGTTTGAGCCTCTTCAACAGTCCTCATAGAAAACCCCACAAAATCTTGCCCGCAACAAACAGGATCAACAAAGCCGTAATCCTTTGCAGCGCAGACAATGAGAGAACTCCCACGCTCCAACGCGAACCGATCTGTCCTCCGACTAAAACGGCAAAGCTCAAGGGGAGGAGAACGGGCAAGTCCAGCGCAACGCCTGCCTTGCTCCACTGCCCTAACAGCCCAGCCAGAGAATTGACCAAGATAAAAAAACTGGCCGATGCGGCGATCTGTCGACCCTGCCCCCAACCCAACAGGTAAAAAAGAGGGGACAAAAAGATCCCTCCACCAATCCCTACCAACCCAGAGACAAAACCCAATACCCCTCCTACAGGAAGCCCCACAAACCACGCGGTCTGCCAAGAAATCTTCTCTCGAGAAGTGAAATCTTTTTGAATCCAAAGAAGCCGGAGCCCCGCAATCCCCAGAGAGACCGCAAGCAATACTAAAAATAACTTTTTCTCAATGGGGACCTTTCCACCCAAATAGGCCATGGGAACCGAGGAAAGAACGAAAGGAAGAACCTGCCGCATCGAGAAATCTCCTGCCCGAATATAGTGATACAGCCCTCCGCACACCACGATGACATTGCAAAGCAAAGCAACCTTCGGCATCGATTCGTAGGGGAAATTAAATAGAACCAACAGGGCAAGATAGGTGGATCCCCCTCCAAACCCCACGGTAGCGTAAACGAGGGCCGTTAGAAAAAACAACGGCGCTATGTAAATCATGTTTTCCATCGTCATTCGTCATTCCCGCAGAAGCGGGAATCCAGACCTCGTCCCCACGAAAGCGGGGAACGAGAATGCCTGTCGAAAGAACTGGATCCCCGCTTTCGCGGGGATGACGGTAAATCGGAGCCGCTCTGAACTTTTCCAACCTTCACCAATATTTTTCTTGTTTGGCCTCGCGGGTGGCATGGGGCGGGGGACCCCCAGGCGCGCGGACTGTGGAGCACGCCTGGGGGAAGCCCCATGAC